>CANQPL010000011.1 GCA_947625735.1 uncultured Clostridia bacterium | reverse complement strand
TAAAGTTTGTCTAACTTTTTGGGGTCAGTTCATTTTTGCAAGATCGCAGTCTTTTTTATTATTGCGTTTTTTACAGCACCTTTTGGACAGACTGAAATTTGGAGATAAATCTTTAATATTAAAGATTTATCTCCAAATTTAACATCAATGCAAATGACAGTTACCGTGTCACTATCTGAAATATTATTGCAAAACATTCCAACGACCTGCAAGCGGGGTCACCCCGCCGGGTTCCACCCGCGGTGATTTTTTTAGGGCAAAAAAATATTGTTTTTCGATAAAAAAGTATTGACAAATCAAGAAAGGTATGTTATAATATAGAAAATGCAGGAAAAGGGGAGTACATATGAAGGAGGAAAAGACATCGGGACGGGAGCGGATACGGTGGCAGAAGGGCGGACGCAGCAAAAAAAGCGAGTTTCTTATATCGGGGGAGCGTTCAATAAAGATAACCTCGGTTCTTATCAAGCTTGCAATGGTGCTGTGCGTAATTGCTCTTTTTCTTATGCCGCAGAGCGCAAAACGCTACGAGGAATTTTCTCTTTACGGGGACAACGTGACAGTGCCGCTGCTAATTACATTTTACAGCTGTGCGGCAGTGGGATTTGTGATACTGTTCGTACTTGACAGACTGGTCCTCAATATGCAGAACAAAAAGGTTTTTATTCCGGAAAATATAAAGCTCCTGCGTATACTTTCCTACTGCTGTTTTATAATTTCTGTTATCACACTTGTATTTGCAAGATACAGGATACTGGCGTTTATCGTAACCTTTGCGGCTGCATTTTTCGGGCTTATCCTGAGAGTGATAAAGCACTGCTTCGAGGAAGCGATGCGCCTGCGTGAGGAAAACGATTTTACCATATGAGAAAGGAGCATTTTCATGAAAATTATCGTAAATCTTGACGTTATGATGGCAAAACGCAAGATAGGTCTGGGTGAACTTGCACAGCTTATTGATATTACTCCTGCAAACCTTTCCATTCTCAAAAACGGACGTGCAAAGGCGATACGTTTTTCTACCCTTGAAAAGATCTGCGAGGTGCTTCGCTGTCAGCCGGGAGATATTCTGGAGTGCATCAGCGAGGAGGAACAGGAGCGGCGTTACTCCTTTAATTAAACTCATGCTTTTATAAGGGAAAAGAGTGCAGGAGTGCTGTTTTTATGAAATTTTAATGATTTAAATCGATAAAGGAGAATGCGCTATGGATAAAGAACCCAATATGATAACACCCGGGGCATACAGGGAATACGGAGCATTTCCCGAATCCCCTGTAACGAATATAAAGAAAGAACCGGAGGTATTCACGGGCAGGGAAACTGTATCTGCTTTTATAGCGGCGGCACTGGGATTTTTTATAATGAAGCTCTTTGCAGCGCCGCTGCTCACAGAGGGGAGAATGGGACTGGGAACGGCGGCAGTGCTTATCGGTGCGATAATTTTTACTTTTATTTACCCGTCAAAAAACAGGATAACATTTGCAGCCGCAGTACGAATGATAATAGCCGCCGCATTTTCGGTAAATATCTTTTTGTGTTCAAATCGGCTGATACAGTTTCTTGACACGGCGTTCGTTCTGATGATAATTTCCTATGACGCTCTTTCACGTTCGGGGGAGAGGTTTTACAGGATAAGGAGATTTTTCCCCGCAGATATGCTTGCTTCGGTTTTTGTGCTGCCGTTCACGGAATGGGGCGCTTGTCACAGTGCGGTCATGAATAAGGTGAAAAGCACTAAGGCGGGAAACGGAATAAAAAATGCACTTCTGGGACTTGCTATGGCTGTACCCGTTACTGTTGTGGTATGTCTGCTGCTGATAAGTGCGGACAGCGGCAATTTTACACAGATAATTGAGAATCTCTTTGACAATGTTTTTGAAAAATTTATCTTTTTTGTGATACAGCTGGGGTTCGGGCTGCCTGTCGGGTACTATATTTACGGAATGTGCCGTTCCTCCGCAAAGGGTAACGGCGACAGGGTCATAAATGATGAAAATATAATCAGTACTGCAGGATCGGTAAGATTTCTGCCCTATGTGGCGGGGGTATTTTCGGTGCTGCCTGTGTGTGTGCTGTATGTGATATTCTTTATCTCTCAGCAAGGTTATTATATGTCGGCATTTTTTTCAAAGCTCCCCTCTGATATGGAAAGCTACTCTGCTTACGCAAGAAAGGGATTTTTTGAGCTTTGCTTTGTGTCTGTAATAAATCTTATTCTGATAATCGGCATAAATCTTTTCTGCAAAATGAAGGAGGACGGCAAAAAGCCTGTTTCAATAAGGGTCATGAGCTGCACGCTCTGTGTGTTTACGCTTATGTTAATTGCCACGGCTGTCAGCAAAATGATGCTGTATATAAATGTATACGGTCTTACGCTGCTTCGTGTATACACCACATGGTTCATGCTGCTGCTGGCGCTTATATTCATCGGGATATTTGCTGCAAATATTGTGAAAAAAGCCAATCTTGCAAGATACACCGTCACAGTATTTACCATAATGTTCGGCATACTCAGCTTCAGTGGAGTTGACGGTCTTATTGCGGGATATAATGCTCAGAGATATCTTGACGGAACACTTAAAGAGTATGATCTGTCAGTACTGCGTGAGCTTTCCTGCGGTGCTGTGCCGCAGGCTGCAAAGGTCAGGGAAAAAATGAGTTCTTCAGAAAAGGAGGGGCTTGACAGCATTATAAACAGAAAACTCCGTGAAAACGAGAGGGCGGATCTGCGCACACTCACCGTTGAGGATATTCTGGCGGAAAAAGCAGTAAAGGGGGAGCAAAGGTGAAAAAGCAGAAGGCTTGTCCAATTCCGGACGGATTTACGCCCGAGGATATAAGGATAGAATCGAGCATATGCACAGGAGAAAAAACCATAGGCTTTTACAGCCGTACCGACAAGCGGCTGCACTGTGCGGAGCTTGTCCGTTCCGATGAGGATATAGGAGAGTTTTACAGAAAATACGGCATATCACGCTGATGTGAAAATTATGAATGATAAACGGCATAGGGAGCATGGCTTTCCGTGCCGTTTTTTATGCGGTCGGCATACCCGACAGAGGCCGCTGCACGGGATAATGTGTATCCTCACAATATTCCGATGCCCGCATATAATATGTAAGGGCGGATAAAGCCCTTTATCAATGATGAAAGGAACTGCCGTATGTCTGATATATATATCATCGCAGGGGGAGATATGCGCTTTGCTGCGCTTGCTGAGGAGTTTGGGAAAAAGCATGAGGTGTATCTTACAGGCTTTGACAAGCTCACATCAGATTTAAAAGGCTGTGTTTGCACAGAAAAACCGTGCAGGCTTTCTATAAAAGCCGATAAGCTCATTCTTCCGCTGCCCGTGACGGCTGACGGAGTAATGCTCAATGCTCCTTTTTCGGAGGAGAAAATATTTCTTGAAGAGCTTCTGCCTCTTGTATCCGAAAAAACAATGGTTTTCGGAGGGCGGGCAGGCGATGAGGTAAAGAAGCTGTTTGCGGGAAAGGGTATAGGGATAACGGATTATTTTGAGCGTGAGGAGCTTACTGTATTAAATGCCCTTGCCACAGCAGAGGGAGCGGTAAGGATAGCCCTTGATGAACCGTATATGCTTTCCGGAAGCAAAATACTTATTCTGGGCATGGGCAGGATAGCAAAGGCGCTTATCCGTGTGCTGAGCGGATTCGGCGCAGATTTGACCGCAGCGGCAAGAAAAAGCTCCGACCGTGCATGGGCGGAGGTAATGGGCTGCAAAAGTGCGGATATTTCCGCTCTTTCGGAAAGCGGCGCATTGGCGGAGGCAGATATAATATTCAACACCGTCCCCGCTCTTATCCTTGACAGAAAATTGCTTTGTGAATGTCGGAGGGCATTCATTATAGATCTTGCTTCTGCACCGGGGGGAGTGGATAAGGCGGCTGCGGCGGAGCTGGGTGTCCGTACTGTCCATGCGCTTTCACTTCCGGGAAAGGCTTCACCTGTCAGTGCGGGACGGATCATAGGCAGAACCATCGAAAATATACTTAATGAAAAGGAAGTGTAAAGGTAACATCTGATTTTAAAAAGAGCCTGTACAGTGCCGAGGCTCTTCCGAAAGGTGGCAGACAATATGTCAGAAAATAAAATTACCCTTGACGGCACAAAAATAGGTATAGCAATGTGCGGCTCATTCTGCACATTTTCAAAAGCCTTTGATGTCATGAAAAGTCTTAAGGATATGGGCGCCGATCTTACGCCTATAATGTCATATCATGCTTCAACGCTGGATACACGATTCGGTACAGCTTCGGAAAATATTATGAAAGCCGAAAATATCTGCAATAAAGGGGTAATTAATACAATTCCCCTTGCAGAGCCTATAGGGCCTAAAAAAATGTTTGATCTGCTTATTGTAGTTCCCTGTACGGGGAATACGCTTGCAAAGCTTGCAGCGGGAATAACAGATACTCCCGTTACCATGTCCGTAAAATCTCATCTTCGCAGCGGCAGACCCGTGCTGATAGCCTTGTCTACCAATGACGGCTTATCGGCATCGGCAAAGAACATAGGCGCTCTTATGAATACAAAGAATATTTATTTTGTGCCGTTCGGACAGGACGATCATGAAAAAAAGCCCACTTCATTGTCAGCGGAGTTCAGGCTTATCCCCGAGGCGGCAAGGGCGGCGCTTGACGGAAAGCAGCTTCAGCCCCTTGTGCGCTCACTTGTGAAGCCCGAAACGGACTGAGGAGGGCTGCACAAAAACTACAGTGCTGTTATACAGAGGCAAGATAAAAAGAGGCAAGAGGCAAGATGAGGAAACGCTTCTCACATTGCGGACAATTATTTCTTGCTTCTTGCTTTACGAAAATTATTTTTGCAAAAAATGATTTTCATGACCTCAGAGGCAAGATAAAAAGAGGCAAGAAGCAAGATAAGGAAACGTTCCTCACATTGCGGACAATTATTTCTTGCCTCTTGCTTTATAGAAATTATTTCTGCAAAAATTGATTTTTATGACCTCTCACAGATATGGGAGGTCTTTTTTTGGGAATTTCATCTGTCAAGATACTGCACATTCATATCCACATTGCCGTTTATGCCGTCTATGCGCCCCGAGGAGCTTGCCTGCCAGACAGAGTAGCTGCCGTTATAATCTGTGCTGCTTGTGTAATGTGCCAGCCATACAGGATATTTTTTTTTATTGCTTTCGCTCCAGAATGTATTCAGATAATTCTTGCTGCTGTAAAGCATTGCGGAGTAACCGCTTTTTTCCAGTTCATCGTTAAAGAGTACAAAAAGCTCGTTTAAGTCATGGATACTCATGCCGTACTCCTGAAATGTTCCGAAATCCTCCCAGTCAAACACCACAGGAAAGTCAAGCTGTCTGCCTGCCAGTCTGTCAGCGATCCATGCAGCGTCTGCCCTTATGTCCTCGGGAGAATTGTCGGTGGAGTAGAAATATACGCCCACATCAAGCCCCGCAGCACAGGCGGCATCTATATTCCGTGAAAAGAAGGCGTCCTCCTCAATTTCTCCATAGCAGCGGCACATACGCATTATAACAAAGCTGCAGCCCGCATTTTTTACAGCCTCAAAGTCGATATCCCCCTGCCATGCGGAAACATCTATCCCGAAGCGGACATTTTCTCCTGCATATTTTGCGGTAAAGTCGGAAAAGTTTGTAAAGCTGTCGTCTGTGTCGGAGCCGTCAGAAATATTTTCGGAAACGTTTACCGTTACGTCCCAACTTGTGCTGTTTCCTGAGCTGTCTGTTACCGTCAGGGACAGAGGATAGCTCCCCGCTGACTGTGTATCTACATTTCCCGTAAACGTAAGCACGGGGGAGCGGTCATAATTATCGGCGTAGCCTACATAGTCGTTTATGTCAAAGGGAGTGCCCAGCTCATGCTCAATATCCCAACCGCCGTTGAGAATAAGAGGTTTTTCCCTGTCCTCAACGGTATAGCTGAGGTTTACGGGAAATTCACTGCTGCCGTCAGAGCAGAGCACCTGCGTTTCAAATGTGCCGACACTGCTTGTGTCCACGGCGGTGTTATCCGAAAGCAGAGTAAGACCGCTGCCGCTTAACAGGTCGGAAAGCATGGCAGTGCTGTAGACATCTGCGGAGGCTGTCTGCATGAGGGGCACTGCACTTGTTTCAGAAGTATCTGTTTCGGTATCGGATAACGCAACTGTATCGGTATCGGATAACATAACCGTATCGGCATCGGAAACGAGTTCATCTTCGGAGGATAAAATTGCCGTAACGCTTTCGGTGACGGTGGTTATTGAAGAAGTAACGGCAGTTTCGGGAGCAGATGTATCCGCTGTTGTCGTCTGAGAAGCGGAGGAGGTTTCGCTTATCTGCTCGGGGGCAGATGATGTTGTTACGGTGGTATCGCTGTCGGGAAACGCACTGCTATCCGGGGGAATGCTGTCCGGAATTATATCGGTATCGGTTGGGATATCCGTTCGTATCTGAGAGCAGCCCGAAAGAAGAAATATAAGTATAAGAGCAGCGGCTCTTTTTTTCATAAAATAACCTCACGATAACAAAGTATATTCAAGGTATCTCCGGAATCCGCATATCTTCTGTGGGAATGTGCGGTTTTCGGAGAACTCATTTATTATAGCATATTGAGCGCATTTTGTCAAGTGCGGACAAAATATGACAATTTTTTAAAATTTCTCATCAAAAGGGAGCATAGAAAAAATTAGCAAATACTATTGCAATTTTTTTTGAAATCTGCTATAATAAAATAAAGGTTCGGAAAAAAAGGAGGAAATTTTTATGGCAATTCTTGTTACAGGCGGAGCGGGATATATAGGTTCTCATACCTGTGTTGAGCTTCTTAATTCGGGAGAGGAGATAGTTGTCCTTGATAACTTCTCAAACTCCAAGCCCAGAGCATTGGAGATAGTGAGGGAACTTACAGGCAAGGACTTTAAATTTTATGAAGCTGATCTTCTTGACAGGGAGGCTGTGGAAAAGGTCTTTTCTGAAAACGATATTGAGTCGGTCATTCATTTTGCAGGACTTAAAGCGGTGGGCGAATCTGTGAGAAAGCCCATTGAGTATTATCACAACAATATTACGGGTACACTTATCCTCTGCGATGTGATGAGAAATCACGGCTGCAAGCGTATAGTGTTCAGCTCCTCGGCAACGGTTTACGGTTCTCCAAAGAGCGTGCCTATCAGAGAGGATTTTCCTCTTTCCACAACAAATCCCTACGGCTCTACTAAGCTGATGATAGAGGGCATTTTGCAGGATATCTGCAAGTCGGACGGGGAGTGGAGCGTTGCACTGCTCAGGTACTTTAATCCTATCGGCGCTCATAAAAGCGGGCGTCTGGGTGAAAATCCAAACGGTATCCCCAATAATCTTATGCCGTATATACAGCAGGTAGCAGTAGGCAAGCTGCCGAAGCTGGGCGTTTTCGGCAACGATTATCCCACTCATGATGGTACGGGCGTGAGAGATTATATCCACGTTGTAGACCTTGCGCTGGGTCATGTAAAGGCGATAAAAAAGGTCAGGGAAATGACAGGTACGGGTATCTGGAATCTGGGAACGGGCAAGGGCTATTCCGTGCTTGATGTGGTAAATGCGTTTATCAGTGCCAGCGGTGTAGACATACCCTACGAGATAAAGGAGCGCAGAGCGGGAGACATTGCAGAGTGCTACGCTGACCCCTCAAAAGCTCTGGCGGAGCTGGGTTGGAAAGCAGAGCGTGAGCTGCCCGAAATGTGCGAGGACAGCTGGAGATTTATAAAGAACAATCCCGAGGGACTGTAATTTTTACTTTATTTAAATTTAGTGCAGGTTGTCCTCCGTCTGTATTCGGGCGGGGGACATTCTGACAATGGGCAGTACGCTTATCCCTAAACAAAAAAAGACCTGCATTACGGCAAGTCTTTTTTTATGCATATGAAAAAACTTTTAACTGTTTTCCGAAAGAATAAATTTCTTATCGCCAATGCACAAAACATTGTTTTCATTCACATTAAATGTGCAGATGCTTTCCATACTCCGGACAGCCTGCGGATTTTCTCCCTCAGACATTTTCCATGATGTGGCAATATACTTCATATCGGGGTCATCGACTTCACCCACATAGGTGCTGCCGAACAGCTTATTGTAAATTGAAAAAGACTTCTGCTCATCTTCGGCTTTTTCTGCCAATTCCGAATAATGGTTATCCACTACTATATATTGATTCGGAGCAGAATATTTTTCAAGATAGCTTGCTGTGGCTGATGCCGCATCAGAATCCGGAGCAATATCCTTGAAAAAGCTCTCCCAGCTTTCCGATGAACCGTCCGCATATATCGTTTCATCTGTAACAACAAGGCGGCAGTCATTCGTATCACCGTTAAGGCAGTAAACGCCCGGATTTATCTTTTCCTGTGATATTGTCAGCGGATAAATTTCTGTTTGCTGATTATTGTATTGGTCGGCATTTTTAACTAACAGTATATATAAAGCAATCCCGATCAGAACAACAGCTGACAGAATAATGACCGAAGCGGTTATTGCCTTTTTCTTGGTGATCTTCATTTTTTATTTCTCCTTCAGATGTTCTCGGAGTTTACAAAACAAAACTTATGTATAATGACCGGCAGCACCGCTGCCAACCATTATACATAAATTGCAGACTTTATCAATTATCACTTATCAAGCCATTGGAAACACTCCGTAAATCAGAATAGAACCGATTTGCAGCTTACCTGTCCATTGGAATTATACTCCTTTTCAGATTTTGGTCGGATAAAAACCGCTTATGCCATGGGACTCACTCCTTGAATAAAATTACCTGTAATTCAAATCATGAAAACCTTTGCCGATCATGGGGATCAGTCCTTTCGGATAAGTTTTAACCGACTGCCCGTCCCTCGGGCAAATCTAAAAATTCAGATCGTGATAACCTCTTGCTTTCATCAGGATCAACCCTTTCCAAGGTGATTTGCATTCCTGCCACCGGTAAAACCTGCGGCGGCAACTCAAATACACAGAAGATGAAATCTCCTCTTGATCATGATACATCATTCCTTTCGGATAATGTTAAAGCCGCTGCCCGATCCTGCGGGCTATGCTAAAAATTCAGATCGTGAAAACCTCTTGCTTTCATCAGGATCAACCCTTTCCACGGTGATTTGCATTCCTGCCACCGGTAAAACCTGCGGCGGCAACTCAAATACACAGAAGATGAAATCTCCTTTTGATCATGATACATCATTCCTTTCGGATAATGTTAAAGCCGCTGCCCGATCCTGCGGGCTGTACTAAAGATTCAGATCGTGATAGCCTTTACCTTTCATAAGATCAGACTCCTTTCGGAACATTGACCCGCCGCTCACACCGTCAGGCATCAAACCCATCGGAGGAGCCTTAAAAAATACGCAGAATGTGATATTTCCTTCCGATCATAATACATCAGTCCTTCCGGCTCATGTTATATCCGCTGCCCGTCTCATCACCCGGGCTTACTTAAAGATTCAGATCGTGAAAACCTCTTGCTTTCATAATATCCGTTCTCCTTTCGGAAACCTCTCTGCCGCCGCATCTCAGATGCGATAACTGCGGCATATCTGAATGTCCTTTCGGACTCACTCCTTTCAAGCTAACTGAAGATCAGAATACCTCTCATTTTCATCATAACGATCACCTCACGGAGCCTTTTATGTGAAACGCATTGCTACTGCGGGTCGGGGGAAGAACATCCCGACACTCTCGAGCTGAGGCGTGAATAATCATAATAAAAAACCGCTGCTTCTATCAACCCATTGGAATAACCCTTTCCTATCAAAATCTATCCGCTCTCAATTTCAAGCGGCGGTTCGGGGTCTCCCTCACAGAATTGACTATAAGCTGCGGGTACAAAAAAGCCGCCTGCCTACATTTGCTGTAAAGCTGCGGTCCGATAAGCACTGAGCATATATAAAGGTACAAACTAACCGTTTTATGATACGGAGTGGATACTCAAAAGTATACTTCCTTTAAACTCCGCTGAAAAGTTCACCTTAAAAAGTGCTGCAAGCAAACGAGCCGCTGAGGGAAGACCCGGAAGAAAACTGCTGTTCAGTAACATCTGCCATCGGACTCGCCAACCTTTCCAAACTTTTTACAGATCGCTTTCCCTGACGGAAAGTCTGCCGTTCTGAGAAATCCGAAACCCTCTGACGTCCTGCAAGTTATCAGCTTGCTTTGTCTTAGTTCATTTCGTTTTCCTTGATATAAATATAACATATTCCAAAGTAAAAGTCAATAGTTTTTCAGAAAAAAACTGCATAGCTTTTGTGCAAAATATTTATATATATTTTACATTGACATTTTCGTGATATTGAGGTATAATAGAAATAATGGACTATTGTAATTATCCAAACCCCAAAAAACAGGAGGAATCGACGATGGCTGATTTTATGGAAAACGATATGGGAGCAGATCTTTACACGCTGGTAGATGAGGACGGCAAGGAGCAGACCTTTGAGCTTCTGGACACCTATGAAACTGACGAGGGCGATCTGTATTATGCGCTTGTGCCTTATTATGACGATCCTCAGGATATGGCTGAGGCGGACGCCGAGCTTGTGGTACTAAAAAGCGAGGAGGACGAAAACGGGGACGAGTCCCTTGTTACCATCGACGATGATGATGAGTATGAGCGTATCGGCAAGATCTTTATGGATAGGCTCACGGAGTTTTACGACGGCGATTAATGGCTGCTTTTGGTTATTTTTACAAAAAAATGCAGTGATAATTGACAAAAATTCTTATTGATTTTTTTTATTAACTATGGTATACTAATTATCAGAGAAAAACTTCTGCCTTGACCGATCAAGTGCGGTTTTATAATCCAACACTTATTTTTAGGGATTCAGTCTCCTACGGCGGATTGCAGACCTCCCGCCGCATTAGATGTGCGGAGCAACGGACGCAGGGAGCGTGAAACCGCAGGGCTGTTGCCCACCTGCTGCGTGCGGGTTTTATTCGCCGCATGGCGGCAAGGCGGTATTTTTCTGTAAAAGAAAATTTTACAGGCTGTCGCAAGGGGCAGCCTGTATTTTTTGTAAAGGGAAGTGTTTATCATGATAAGCTACCGTAAGGCAAAGCCCGCAGATATCCCCACTCTGATTGAGCTGCGCATAGGATATATGCACGAGACGCACAAGGAGCTCGAGCAGCCTGTTTTTGACAGGATAGCCGAGCTTTCAAAGGGCTATTTTCAGGAGCATCTCAACCGTGACTGTGTGGTCTATCTTGCCGAGGAGGACGGCAAAACGGCAGGGTGCGTGTTTTTTCTTCTCATCAATAAGCCCGCAAGTCCGCTGTTTATTACGGGAAAAACAGGACTTCTTATGAATGTGTTCACTCTCCCTGAGTTCAGGCGCAGAGGGATAGCCGAGCATCTGGTGAAAATGGCGATAGAGGACGGCAGGGCGTGGGATCTTTCCTACATAGAGCTGCGTGCTACCGACTGCGGCTATCCTCTTTATAAAAAGCTGAATTTTGTGGAGGATAAGTCTATTTATATGTCAATGAAGCTGAGTCTGAATGAGTAAGTGTTTGTTCTAAGCGAAACTGCACAAGGCATAAAATAAAAAAACCGCCCCAAAAAGACGGTTTTTTTATTGCATGGAGCTGATTAACAGATTTGAACTGTCGACCTCATCCTTACCAAGGATGTGCTCTACCAACTGAGCTAAATCAGCATCTCATGCGCATTTTTAAAGTGCTTATTTATTATACAACATATTCCGCCGTTTGTCAATAGCTTTCGCCAAATTCAAATGTTAATTTTTTATTAAAAGACTTGTGGGCTTATATTATATTTATTTCAAAGCGGTGACAAATTATTACAGATTGCCTGAAACTATAGAAATTTCCGTAAGTATGTGATATAATAATACCGCAGCATAAATATATTATAAAGAAAGGAACATAAATCTTATGAAAAAAAAGATAAAGCTGAAAAGAACACTTTGCGTTCTTACAGCGGGTATGATGGTTATGTCGGTCGGAACGGGCTGCAAGGGGAAAAACGGCGGGGGAAATGATCCTGCATCGGCTCAGCTCATGAGTTCTATGGCTTTTGATACAAAGCAGATAGAGTTAAATGAAAGCCTTAACACCGGAATTATAAAAAAGAACGATCTGTTTTACTCCACAATGACAGAGTATCATTTCGGCAGTGACGACAGCTATCTTTCCACCAGCTATATAGTTGCCTTTGATGAAAATGCAGTTATAAAAACGGTTATACCCGTCTATGAGCAGAAAAATCAAGATGAATACGGCTATATCAACGGGAACATCATGGTAGACGACAGCGGCAATATGAGCTGTATTCTCGATGTTTCCTCCTACGATGAAAACGGAAATTATACCGACAAATCACAGCTTCTGACCTTTGATCCCTCGGGTACACAGATATCCGCAATTGATTTCGGAAACATTGTTACCGAGGAGGATAGCAATGCAAACAGGTATTTTCAAGGGCTGGTCGTTGCACCTGACGGCAATATCTACTGCAATCTGGGCAGCTGCGTGAGAGTGCTTGACAGCACGGGAAAAGTTCTGTTTACCACAAAGGATATTGATGATAATTCCGGGTGGCTCAGCAGCATGGTCATCACGAATACAGGCAAGGCAGCTGTAGTAAAGTATGAGTATACCGATACTACATCCACTACAAAATTAGTGGAGATAGATGCTGCCGCACAGGATTTCGGCGCAGAGCATATATTCAAAGCAGGCTTCAACAGCGCATTCAACGGCAGCGGCGACTATCTTGTCTACACAAGCTCCGATACGGGTATAATGGGCGTAAGAGCGGATACCATGGAGCCTGAGCAGGTGATAAATACCCTTTCTCTGGGTCTGGACAGCAACAGCAATGACTTTTACGTATGTGACGACGGGTCGTTCCTTATGGGTTCATATGACTGGTCAGATGATTCTTCAAAGGTTGTGCTTACAATTCTTACTCCCTCGGAAAACTCTGCGGCAAAGGATAAGAAGATAATAAATCTGGGCTGCTTCTATCTTGACTGGTCTGTGCGTTCGCTCATCGCAGAATTTAACAGGGAAAGCAGCGAGTATGTGATAAATGTACAGAGCTTTTCGGATACAAATGATACATCGGATTGGGCAAGCGCAGTCAGTGCCTTTAATAATCAGCTGCTTTCGGGAAAGGTACCCGACATTATATCCGTTGATTCGTCTATGCCTGTAGACAGCTACATTTCCAAGGGACTTTTCGCAGACCTGTATCCTGTCATGGAGGAGGACGGAGAGCTTACCCGTGACATGATGATGCCCAACGTTCTTACAGCTCTTGAAAGGGACGGAAAGCTGCCGTACATTTCCCCGGGCTTTTATGTAACAGGCTATGCAGGAAAGTCGTCGGTGGTAGGTCCTGTCGATGAATTTACGGTGGCAAGATCACAGGAGATTGCCAAAAGCATGGGCGATGATGTTTCGGTATTCAATTTGAATTTAACAAGAAACGAATATCTGAGCAGCGCTCTGAGCTACAACAACTTTGTAAACTACGAAACAGCAACCTGCGACTTTGACAACGACAATTTCAAGGCTGTTCTTGAGGCTGCAAAGGAATATCCCGATGGGATAGATTACGATAAATTATACAATGAAAATCCCAATTACTGGTCCGATCAGGAAAAAGCTGTTTACGACAACAAGGCTCTTCTCCAGTCGGTATATC
Organism: uncultured Clostridia bacterium; assembly: GCA_947625735.1. GTDB lineage: Bacteria > Bacillota > Clostridia > Oscillospirales > Ruminococcaceae > Huintestinicola. The sequence goes on along the minus strand of CANQPL010000011.1, from coordinate 62,300 downwards.
TGTACAGTTTTGACAGATACAATACCCTTAAAAAGACATATTTTGCAGGAGATGAAATGACATTCGTGGGATTCCCTCATGCGGGAGATGATTACGCCACCTCACAGCTTAACTTTAATATCATTCTCGGTATTTCCGAAAAATCCAATGTAAAGGACGGAGCGTGGGACTTTATAAAGAAGGTACTCACAAGCACAGTCACCGAAGAAGAAACGAAGTATTATGACTACAATTCTGAGCCTGAAAATGTGGAGTTTGTTCCCGAGGTGGGCGGTGTTCTTACGCCGGCAGAAGGATCCTCCCGATATAAGCTGGTGGCAACGGAAATGAGCTATTGGAATAACTACGGCAATTTCCCCATTGTCAGGGCTGACCTTGAAAAGCTGGCGCAGCAGGCGCTTGTACCCTCAAAATATGTAAACGAAAACGGGGAGCTTGTGGAAAGCGATAATACAAGCTATATCGGCGATGAGCAAATAACAATATCGCAAATGACACAGGAGGACGTAGATGAGTGTATGGCACTTCTGGAAAGCTGCAACAGTGTGAGCCATACCAATGAAGATCTACAGGCGATAATAGACGAAGAGGCGTCCGCCTACTTTGCAGGCACAAAGTCCGTAGATGAAACGGCAAAGACCATTCAGTCAAGAGCATCTATATTTATGAGCGAGCAGTACGGCTGATGGGTTTAGCATTTTTTGACTTCGTAGGAGTTTGCAGATCCGCAGGAATACAGCAGGTATTTCTGCGGATTTTTCCTTGTTATCGGCGGGCTGCGGGTGGACCCCGGCGGTCAGTGACCGCAGTCGGCTCGTTGGTAAATTTGAAGTGAAAATTTCAATAGTAACCCTATAACTTCCATTTACTGCAATATTTAGTTCTCGTTTAACGGCAGTTACCGAGCTGCTATCTGAAATATTATTGCGAAATACACCAACGACCCGGCTGCGGGTTCCACTACTGCAATATTTAGTTCTCGTTTAACGGCAGTTACCGAGCTGCTATCTGAAATATTATTGCGAAATACACCAACGACCCGGCTGCGGGTTCCACTACTGCAATATTTAGTTCTCGTTTAACGACAGTTACCGAGCTGCTATCTGAAATATTATTGCGAAATACACCAACGACCCGGCTGCGGGTTCCACCCGCTACCCAACCTTTAAGTGTCATACTGCACTATAAGGACAAGAAGGCTTTCCGGAGGCATTCGATATGGATAAAAAAGCAGCAGATAGGTACATTTTCGGGTACAGGAATAAGATATTCGGCTTTGCAATGGAGAAAATGCGCAGCATAGACAGGGCGCAGGAGCTTGCGTCCGATATAATCTACGAGGTTTACCGCTCCTTTCTGAGGACGGAGGACATTGTAAATACGGACGGCTACGTCTACCGTATCGCCTGTAATGTTTATGCAAGGTATATCCGAAAACTCAGAGCAAGCAGGGAAACACTGAGCATAGATGAAGCAGTGATCGCCGCACCCGAGGATACCTCACGGGAGGAGGAGATGTATGAGCTTCTCCGTCGTGAGATCGGGTATCTTTCAGAAAGACAGCGTTCGGTGATCGTCATGCATTACTATGACAAGCTGTCGGTGGCGGATATTGCACACAGACTGAATATTTCCCAAGGCACCGTAAAATGGCATCTGTCCGATGCACGAACCAGACTGAAAGAGGGTATAAATATGAATTGCACCAACAATATTTTAGAGCTTAACCCCATTATTTTTACAGATATGGGACATTCGGGCAGCTCAGGCAGCAGCGGGGACACCTCGGATATGTTCGATACACGCCTTAAAATGAATATTGCATGGGCTTGTTATCACGAACCGAAAACTTTAGAGGAGATCGCCCGTTCCGTAGGAGTCCCGCAGGTATATGCTGCGGACGAGCTTAAAAAGCTGGTGGAGTATGCCTACATCGACAAGCTGGATAATTCTAAAAATCCTAAATTTCGCACCAATATGATCATCACGGACGGAAGAACAGAGCAGAACGTTGAGGATCTTCTTGATAAGGCGGCAGAGTATCTTTGTGACAGCTTTTTGCCCGCAGTATTTGAGAAATTTGAAGCCGATCCCCGTCACTTCGGACTTACCTGTGACGGAGATGATATGAATTATCTCAGGTATGATCTGCTGATGCTTGCTGTCCGTGCATTAAATATTAACATAAATTGGGATAAGTGGCTTGTACAGCGTCCTGACGGCGGCAGATTTACAGCATTTGCAGTGGTGCAGGACGACATCTCTCTGAAAAGAAGCAAAAAGAATTATCCCTATTCTGCGTGCGGATACATGACAAGATCTTCGGAGGAGATAGGATATGAAAGCATTTCGGTGAATTGCAGATATTCCGACAGAAAAATAGACTGGAGGGATAACCTGAGCAGTGACTGGGAAGAGCTTGTAAAGTTTATGGACGGTGGCAGAGATGCGCTTTCTCCCGAGGAGTACAAGCGGCTCTGCGATAAGGGCTATCTGTATGAGGACAGAGTACAGCCTGCTGTACTGCGAACGGAAGATGCGGATCGGTCATTTGCGAAAATTCCGATAGAGATACCCGAAAATGTTAAAGAATACGGGGAATATCTGGACGACATGATTTATGAGAGAAACAAAATGAGTTATCCCGTGCATATGCAAAGGGCGTTCAGAGAAACTGTTTCAGCGGGCTGTCTGGGAGCAGGTACGATGATACCCAGAATTACCGAAAAGCTCCTTGAAAGGGGAGTGCTCAAACCCCTGACTGATGTGCAGCGAAAGGCGGTTTTTTCGGTGCTTTGTATCAGGGGATAATTTAGGGCAGCACTTTCGGGTTATGATGTGAGCTTGAATTTATAGAAAAAATATGTGAGCAGGATATGAAAAAACTTGACATATCCTGTGGGATATGGTATAATGTCAGCAGAAAATCTTACATCGTATCAATGCGGAAGGAGAATAAAATATGGCTGCCACAAAAGGAAACTGCTATCTGTGCGGCAAGGAATTGGGCAAGACCGCTATGAAAAATCATATTCTGAAGGTGCATTGTCCCGAGCAGGGTCAGGAGTGCAGACTTCTGAAGATCGAGGGTTCTGAGGATAAAAATTACTGGCTCTATGTCGATATCCCACTGTCATCGACCTTGAAAACCCTTGACGGCTTTCTCAGAAAAATATGGCTTGAATGCTGCGGTCACATGAGTGCATTCAGCAACGGCTGCGGAGAGGTCGGCATGAGTGTAAGGATCGGAAATTTTAATGACGGAGATGTTCTTCTGCATGAGTATGATTTCGGCAGCACAACCGAAACTCTTATTACTTTTATCGGCACTGTTTACCGCAGTCAGCAGCGTGGTGTCAGACTTCTTGCCCGCAATGCCCCTATAAAATTTATCTGCCGTGAATGCGCAAGTCCCGCAGTGCTTATTGACGTTCAGGACTATGAAAATAAGGATCCCTTTTACTGCAGGAAATGTGCCGAAAAAAACACCGATCCCGATACAGTATTTCTTCCTGTAACCAATTCTCCCCGTATGGGCGTATGCGGTTATTGCGGAGAATCAGACACATTCACCTATGCTCCCCGTACTCCAAAATATATGTGGGTGAAAAAATAAGCCCGGCGGTCAGTGACCGCAGCCGGGTCGGCGGGGTGACCCCGCTTGCATGTCGGCGGTCAGTGACCGCAGCCGGGTCGTTGGTAAATTTTGAGTGAAAATTTCAATAGTAACCCGGTAACGTTTATTTGCTGCAATGCAAAATGATGAGTTAAATCTTTAATATCCCAACCCTTATCACTCCACTCTCAATTCTCAACCTCCTGACGGTAAACGCACAAAAAACAGAGTCAGCACTCTGCCTTCTATCCTCTATCCTCTGCCCTCTATCCTCTAAAAAATAAAAGCGGCGCAGTCGGCATAACGGCTGCACCGCTTTCATTTTAAGGAGAGAAAAGATATATCGTAGTTGTCACAGATCAACCCGCTTTTTCCATTTTATAGCCGATACCGAAAACCACCTTGATATAGCAAGGGTTATGGGGATCGGGCTCTATTTTGGAGCGGATACGGCGGATATGCTCTACAACCGTTTTTCTTACGCAGTAGGGCGTATCCTGCCATACACGGCGGTAAATATCCTCTACGGTGCAGACATCGCCGCAGTTTTCCATAAGATATTCGATAATGCCGTATTCTATTGAGGTCATGCGTATACGTACGCCCCCCGAGTAAACCTCTCTGCGGCGGCGGTCAACGGTAAGCTCGCCGTTTATAAGTGTATCCCCGAGGAGGGGCTTTTTTATGGGAGTACCCGGGTTCATTCCCACATAGCGGCGGAGCATGGAGACTACCCTTGCCTTGAACTCAAAGGACTCAAAGTGATGCATATCCCCTGCGCTCATGCACGCGTCTGCGCCCTTGCTCAGTGCCATGATGCGGTAAATTTCGCTGCAATCATCGGAAACTGTCAGCAGGGGAATATCGGAAAATTTTCTTATGCTCTCTATAATATCAAAGGCGGGAGCGGCAAGTCCGCCGTCACGGATTATCACCATATGCCGATCTTCACCTGAGCAAATACCCGAAAGTATTTCCGCTTCGCTGTCGGTGCAGCAGACATTTATCTCCTCTCTTGCAAGAAGTCTTGCAAGATCGTTTTTTTCATCGCCCGGCGCTTTACGGATATCGGATATAATGATGTTAGGGCGGTTTTCGGTTCTTGTAAGTCCCCCTCCTGAGCTTATCAGTATACTTCCTGACATTTGTTTTTCCTCCTTTTACTTCTTCCGTTTTATGTAATAAGCTGTCTTTTTTGCTTGTTTTTTCTTTCTATTATATAAACGCTTTAAAAAAGCAAAATATTTCATTCGGACCGGTGTTTTTACAAAAAATTCATAATTATCGTTATCATGTACAAAATAACAGATTTATTTTTGTTGTATTTGCTTTTTTGGCTGTGTAACAAAGAAACGGTTGATTTTTGATATATTATAACATGATATACCTCTCCTGTCAAGGTATATCGTCATATAAGGAATGTAAATCTTTTGTAAATATGTACACATATTTGTGAATATGTGCACGTATTAAGAGCAGGGTAAAATGTTCATGTAATTTCCTGATTTTCCCTTGACCTTTCATGAAAAAAATGGTATGATATTATAGGAGGGCATATCCTGTCCACTATAAAAATATATATTTTAAAAAAGATTTCGGAGATGATAGTATGTGCGGATTCGTGGGCTTTACCAATAGGATCAATGATTCCAACAGAGTGCTGGGCGAGATGATGAATAAGATAATACACCGCGGACCTGATTCTGAGGGACGCTATATAGATGAGGGCATCGCTCTGGGATTCAGACGGCTTTCAATTATTGATATCACCGACAGCGGCGATCAGCCTATATTCAATGAGGATAAGTCAAAGGTGCTGCTTTTTAACGGGGAGATATATAACTACAGGAGCATTCGTGAGGAGCTTCTGAAAAAGGGTCATGTCTTTACCACAAACACCGATTCTGAGGTGCTGCTCCACGGCTACGAGGAGTACGGAGAAAAGCTGCTTACAAAGCTCAGAGGTATGTTTGCATTTGTTATCTGGGATAAAAATACAAAGGAGCTTTTCGGAGCAAGGGACTTTTTCGGCATCAAGCCTTTTTATTATGCAAGAATGGGGGATACGTTCCTTTTCGGTTCGGAGATAAAGGCTTTTCTGCCTCACCCTGATTTCAAAAAGGAGTTAAATACTGCCGCTCTTGAAAATTATCTTACATTCCAGTATTCACCTACCGAGGAAACATTTTTCTCAAACGTGTTCAAGCTCCTGCCCGCACATTTTTTCAGGTTTAAGGACGGCAGAATGGAGATAAAACGCTACTGGGATATACACTTTAACGAGGATAACACCCCCGATATGGACGAATGGGTAGACCGCATCTCAGACACTTTCAAAAATTCTGTGGAGGCTCATAAAATAGCCGATGTTGAGGTAGGCAGCTTCCTTTCAAGCGGCGTGGATTCAAGCTACGTGGCATCAGTCGCCAATGTGGATAAGACCTTTACTGTAGGCTTTGGAGAGGACGAACGCTATAATGAAATAGGCTGGGCAAAGGAATTTTCGGGCTATATCGGCAAGGAAAATATAAGCAAGGTGATAACCCCCGAAGAATACTGGGACAACATCTCACGCATACAGTACCACATGGACGAACCTCTTGCAGACCCCTCATGTATAGCCCTGTATTTCGTGTGCCGCAAGGCATCTGAGTATGTTAAGGTAGTGCTTTCGGGAGAGGGAGCAGACGAGATCTTCGGAGGGTATAACGTTTATAAGGAGCCTTTGGGTTCTCATGCATACAAGTCCCTGCCAAAGGCGTTAAGGCGGGGAATAGGCATTGCTGCGGAGCATCTGCCTGCAAAAAGGGGAGTGAATTTCCTTGTGCGAAACGGCAAGGAGCTTGAAGAACGCTTTATAGGCAATGCTTATATGTTTACTCCCGCAGAGCGGAAAAAGCTGCTTAAAATAAACACCTCCGCTCCCGATCCTACGCAGATAACAGCGCCATTTTACGAGAAGGTAAAGGACAAGGATCAGATAACAAAAATGCAGTATCTTGATCTTCACCTCTGGATGACAGGGGATATCCTGCTCAAAGCCGATAAAATGTCTATGGCAAATTCTCTGGAGCTGAGAGTGCCTTTCCTTGATAAAGAAGTAATGGCACTGGCGGAGCAGATACCGTGGAAATACAGGGTAAGCACCGAGAATACAAAGCTCGCCATGAGAAAGGCAGCTCTCAGAGCCGCTCCCGAAAAAACAGCCAACAAGAAAAAGCTGGGATTTCCCGTGCCTATAAGGGTATGGCTTAAAGAGGATAAATATTACGGAATAGTCAAGGAGGCGTTCACCTCCAAAGCGGCGCAGAGCTTTTTCAATACAGAGCCGCTTTTAAAGCTCCTTGACGATCACCGTTCGGGAAAATACGATAACAGCCGCAAAATATGGACTGTATTCATTTTCCTTAAATGGTATGATGTTTATTTCGGAAAGGGAATTTAAAAGATGAAATGAGGATAAGGAGCAGTGCGTTAATGCCCCCTCAGCCGCTAATATGGACAGTTTATGTAAAGCTCAGCCGTTGCTGCTTTTTTGCAGCAACGGCTTTTTCTAATTGCTTTGCGTTGTTGTCATTGTGCTTTCGTCATGCTCTTCGGGACTGAGATCGTCTGCAATATCGCTGACTGCCGTCACCGCATCATCTACAATGTCCTCTGCACCGTCTGCGGCATCTCTTACGATATTGTCCGCATTGCTGCCGTCATCTGCTGCCTGTGTCACGTCCTCAACGAATCCGTCTCCGTCAACATCTCTTGATCTTCCGGGGTTATCGTCTATAATTGCCGTCACATCAGATACGCTTGATTCTGTAGTTTCCGATGCAGATGTGTTTGTATCCGAGGTATCGCTGCCCGCATCATTGCTGCACGCAGTCAGCATAAGCGCCGCCGCTCCTGCCGCAAGTATGGGGTAAAAGCTCCTGTTTCTCATTGGGTCGTCCTTTCCCGCAGGGCTTATGCCCCCTGCGTGATGCTATCCGTAATTTGCTCTTTGCAAAAAGAGTGAACGGCTTTATCATGCGCTACCCACATTAAAACGCAAACCCGGTTGAGGGTATTATTCCTCCGCATACCGACTTGCATATTCTGTCATTGCTTCATAGACTGCTGTGCCTGTTTCTTCGCCCAGTGCATTACAAAGATCATCTTTGCTGTAAACCTCAATAAATGCCCTGATATATTTCAGGTAATCGCCGTCGATATAACCGCTGCTGTCGGGGTGTTCCTCCAATGGTATATCACCGGAGTAGAAGTCGTAGTAGTAGTCCCCCTCAGCATACATTCTGTCACCGAAATTAAACGCAGCCACCGCTATATACAGATTCTTTGCCTTGTCGGTGTATTTTGCGGGGATCACAGCATAGTTACCGTTCACTCCTATAGTATACCGTGAATCGGCTGATCTATACTCTTTTTTTGCATAGGACATCATTTCCACAATTTCGTCCTTGTACAGGTACGTATCAGTGAAATAATCGTTTATATCCTGCTCATTATAGTTGTACGCTGCACGGTCACTGTGATAGGTAACGGAGGAGGTGATATTCTGTCTGCCGCTCAGCTTTGCATCTATGGTGCTGTCTGACAAGCGGATGGAGCAGTTATGTGACTTCTGCATTATGTCGATAGTTTTCCCTGTCACCTTCGGCAGCGGAGAAAAGCCCACGCTTTCAAGATAATCAAGAGTATTTGTGAAATGCTCCTTTACCGGAATACCTCTTCCCGAAACGCCGTCAATACCCAGTGTGTCCTTGAAAAACCAGATATCTCCGTCACGGGTGAAATAATCATCTTCCGTTTCTGCCATAATATCTGCGGCAAGATTTTCTCCCAGCTTTTCGTAAAAATCCCCGGGCAGCCGATTTACGTCTATAGAAATTCCGCTTGTGTAGTCTGAATCGTTATAAGCCCACTGAGGATACAGAGAGGCGTAATTGGTATATTGTGCATAGTATTTAGTATCGTGTTCATATTCGGTCATGCTGTTGTTTATCTGCCTGTTTATATCATCTATACGGACCTGCTTGAATTCCTCTGTGCAGTCCAATGTACTGAGCAGTTCTCGTCCGTCATCGTAAAGCCTGTATTTTCTGAGAACGGTTCTGCCCGACTTCATCTTGTACAGCACATCAAACCGATCCCCATTGTAGTATGGAGTTGCGTATGTGGTAGAATTATTGCTGAGATCCTTTATCATTTCGTGTGCCTTGGTGATAGTCCGTATATTTTCAGTATCTGTAATTTTTGACATATTTTTTATAGTGGAATCATTCATTGAGTTTGCTTCGCCGAAATATCCCGTGTAGCTTGTGTACACCTCGCTTACGCTGTCCGCAGAGGGAATATAGTCGCCTGCACCGAACATCTGTGTTGAGTTCACAAGTACGAGAGCGCCTACAGTAACAGCCATAGTAATAATGTAGCTTATCACTCCTCTTTTAAAGTGTGCAAATCCTCTGTTGCTTACTACATGGAAAATAAGGTAAATTATTGCAGTAACAACTATCTGCGGGAAAAGCATATCTACGTTAAATCCGCCGTCACCTGACATTAAAAAGCCGCAGTTTATCTCCACAAGGATAAGAGCCATAAGGATATGGTAAAATATTCCGAATACAACGGGTTTTCCCGTATCCTCCGCTTTTCTTTTTCTGTAGATAAGGAATGAGGCGGCTATTATCAGGGCGGTAACCAAAAGGAAGATCACAAGCCATTTTGAGAAGTAAAGACCTGTGTACAGCCTTGAGCCTTCTGCATCTTCGGGATAGGCGTAATTTTCCAGACTTTTCACAAGTCCGAACACTCCTCCTGCGGGTGAGCAGTAGGGTATTATCCTGTAGACGTAAAACATAGCATCAAATCCCATTACATATGCAGTAAAGGAATAGATGAGAGTTACAATAACTCCGGGGATAAGCAGATTTGCAAGTATGGAATATGCTGCGCTTTCAAATATTGCACCGCAGCAGGCAGATACAAGTATTGTCAGCGAATAGAACATCAGCATTATAGCCGCAGCCCCCACAACGCTCTTTATAAGATAGGGTGCAGACTCCTCGAATATGTGACATTCAAAGGTGTTTTGGGGCATTGATGAAAAGCTGCTGTATGATTCGTAATAGTCGTAATATTTTATAATAAATGTTTTTCCGTCACAGGTAATGTGTCCTATCAGCATGAGGATCCATGTAACTGCCTGTGAAATAAGCAGGGGACCGAAGTAGAGAAACAGTCCTCCCAGAAAGTCCGAAACGAACCTTTGCCCCGTAGTCATAGGCAGTGCAAGGCGCATATCCACAACCGATTTTTTGTAAAGATAGGGCATTGCACAAAGGGCGCAGATAAGTCCCGCAGCCACAGCGCCGCAGGTGGAAAGCGCTCCGATAACCGCATAAAGAGTGATCTCCGGCTCTCCCACAGTGTAAAGCTGTATTATAATAATTGTCAGTATCAGCGGCAGAGCAACCATGTGAAGCACTAAAAGCACAATGAAAAGTCTGAGATTTTCACGGATCACAGATCTGCCGTTGTGGAGCATTTCCTTTGTAAAAAAGGGTGTTTTTGTCTTATTCTTTATCGAGCTGTCCTGCGTCATAGCCCAGTCCCTCCATTTCGTAGATAAATATTTCCTCCAGCGTAAGGGGGATAAGGTCAAGCACTAACGGCTGTTTTTCACTGAGCTTTTCCCTTATTTCCTCCTCCGAACCTTTCATAATGATGTAATGAACGCTCTGACTGCGGTCATAGTGGAGAATATCGTATTTTTCAAAGTCGCTGCGTGAATACTCGTCCTTAAAGACTGCCTGTACCTTGTGGATATTTCCCTTTACGCTGTCAAGATCCCTGTTAAATATTATTCTGCCCTGATGAAGCAGAGCAACACTGTCGCAGACTTCGTTAATCTCCTTTAAATTATGGGAGGAGATAACAGTAGTCAGCTGTCTGTCAAGCATTGCATCAACAAGCATACGTTTTACGATTATCCTCATAGTAGGGTCAAGACCGTCAAAAGCCTCGTCAAGAAGCAGGAAATCCGCCTGACTTGCAAGCCCCGTAATGACCACAGCCTGACGCTTCATGCCCTTTGAAAAGCGGTCAATGCGCTTGTTGTCAGGGAGCTTTACCATACCCCTCAGCTCCTCAAAAAGCTCATCTGAGAAATTGGGATAGAAGCCCTTGTAATAGCTTTTCAGAGTGTTCAGTGTAAAGCTGCCGAACTGCACAGTTTCGTCATTGATGAAAAAAACTCTTTTTTTGATGTCCACATTGTCAAAAACATTCTCGCCGTCCACAGTAACGCTGCCGCTGTCCGCCCTGTATATGCCCGAAAGCAGCCTCAGAATTGTGGATTTGCCCGCTCCGTTAGAGCCTAACAGCCCGAATGACGTACCCGCGGGAATGCTTAGGTCTACCCCGTCAAGAGCGGTAAAATCCCCGAATTTCTTGACTGTTCCTTTAAGCTCTATCATTTTTCGCCGCCCCTTTCTTCAAAAACCTCGTCAATAATTTTTTCAAGCGTATTTTTTTCAAGTCCTGCCCGTACAGCCTCCCGCACAGACGAGCGGAAATTATCCCGTGCAACGTCCGTGATAATGTCCGCCGTTTCAAAGGAGATAAAGCTCCCCCGCCCGGGTACCGAGTAGATAAGCCCGTCACGCTCAAGCATCTGAAACGCCTTTGATACGGTGTTGGGATTTACGCCCAGCGTTTTTGCAAGCTCTCTGACAGACGGGAGCTTATCCCCGGGCGAAAACCGTTTTTTTGCCGTCTGCTCAACGATACTTTTATACAGCTGCTCATAAATGGGGATCCTGCTTTGCAGGTCTATATCAAACATCTGTCCGCACGCCTCCTTTTAAGTTATATTTGGAATACTGTTTTGCCCCTGCCGTGGTGATGTGTACGTAAATCAATTTTTGATTTACGTAGAGGCAAGATAATAAGAGGCAAGAGGCAAGATAGGAAAACGCTTTTGAATATTTTTACATTTTACCGCTTTGCTGACAATTTTTTCTTGCTTCTTGCTTCTTGTTTCTTGCTTCTGCAGATAAATTTTGCAAAATTTGATTTCCATGGGTGATGTGAATGGTGTCATTTTTTCATGTCACGAGGATGGATATGCTTTGTGTATTATTCGTACTATATGTACTAATTGTGATAATACAGTTATAGCACGTTTTTTCGTATTTGTCAAGAGGATATGAAAAATTTGTCAGAATTACACAAAATACGTTTTATGAATATAGGATTTACATTTAAAATAACGAAAAAACAAAATAATCAAAAAAACAGAATGAATCAAGAGAAATCAAGAGAAACGGAGATTATGCGAGAGAATAAAAGAGAAAAGCGGAAATATTTTAAAAAATCGGGCAAAAACCTCTTGACAAACAGGAAAATAATGTGTATAATAAATAATGTTGTGTTAAGGAAAAAGGTATGTTCCCTGTCGGACGTTGCTCAGAGGAGTGTTCTGAGCTGCAAGCGGGGTGTTACCGGACGTCCGATGCGGCAAAAATAATATATAAAAAGGAGATATGACCTATGTCAACCTATATGCCCAAGGCAAGCGATATCAGCCGTAAGTGGTATGTTATTGACGCTTCCGGGAAGCCCCTCGGAAGAGTGGCAGCACAGGCTGCGACTATCCTCAGAGGCAAGCATAAGCCCACATTTGCTCCTCATGCTGACTGCGGCGATCATGTGATCGTTATAAACTGCGCAAAGGCAGTTCTTACAGGCAAGAAGCTGGAGAAAAAGACCTACAAATGGCACACCGGCTGGATCGGCGGTCTTAAGGAGACCAAGTACAGCGAAATGATGAAGAAGAACCCCGAAAAGGCTATGATGATCGCAATAAGAGGAATGCTCCCCGACAACACCGTAGGAAGAGCGTCCCTGACCCGTCTGAGAGTATATGCGGGTGCAGAGCATAATCATGCGGCACAGAAGCCCGAAAACTACGAGATATAAAAGGAGGGTGCAAGCAATGTACGAACCTAAGCAGCAGTATTATTACGGCACAGGCAGAAGAAAAAGCTCCGTTGCAAGAGTAAGAGTTTACCCCGGCAGCGGAAATATTACAATAAATGGCAGAGATATTGACGATTACTTCGGTCTTGAAACATTAAAGCTCATAGTAAGGCAGCCCCTCGTTCTGACCGAAACAGCAGAGCAGTTCGATATCGTCTGCACAGTTGCAGGCGGCGGTGTTACCGGACAGGCAGGCGCAATCAGACACGGTCTTTCCAGAGCGCTCCTGCTCTTTAATCCCGAGCTTCGCCCCGTTCTCAAAAAGGCAGGCTTCCTTACAAGAGACCCCAGAATGAAGGAAAGAAAGAAGTACGGCTTAAAGGCTGCAAGACGTGCGCCGCAGTTCTCAAAGAGATAACAAGCGTTGTTTCAGAGTGCTGTATTTCCGGCATTTTCACACCATGAAAATATTATTTGCCCTTTATGGCGAATTTCTGAGATCCGTTCCGTTTTCGGGACGGATTTTTTTATTACCGGTAAAAATATACCCTCAAAATACTTATGCATTTTTATGAGAACAGGCTCCGGTTTTGCACCCGATATACCAAAAAACCGTCACATTGTCCCGCCGTAAACAAAAATCGCTTTCATAAAAGGAGCGATCCTCAAAAAATATTCAAGGCAGCACCTCACCAGAAACGCCACACACATGGCAATTTCTGAGGGGGCTGCCTTTTTAAGCCTGTTCTCATTCTTCTCCCTTATAATCCGGTGCCGTATCACAGCTGCCGTACATAAAAGCGATCGTTCGTGAAATCTCACCCGGGTCGCTGATAGGGACGGGCTGCCAGTTGTTGTGTTCGCCGCCGTAAACATAGAAAGGTATAAACTCTTCTTCCTGATATATATATTCTCCGTCCACGTCAAAAACAAAGCTCTCGTTGAGCATCACCGTTCTGTTTTCGGGAGTGCGGTTGCCGCCGTAGCAGAAATTCCCGAGAGAATAGATGATGTCAACTCCGTTGTATTCCTCCATTGGTCTTAGTACATGGGGATGAGACCCCACTATAAGATCAATGCCCATATCCGCATACCTGTGACAAGCGTCCACCAGCCATTCCTCCGGAACATGGGAGTTTTCCTCTCCTCCGTGGAAATACATGATCTGTATGTCGCTGTTTTCCATTACCTTTTCGGCAATTGTATCTATAAAAGGCTCAACATCGGGGCTGAAAAGCTTTGTGCAGATGATACCGAAAGTAATGCCGTTTTTCTTCACATATACGGGATTATCAAGGTCTCCCCATATTATCCCCGCATCTTCCAGAGCCGCTTTAGTATCCGCATAGCCCTCATCGCCGTAATCGCTTGTATGATTATTTGCGATGCTTACAATGTCTATCTGCCCCTCTTTAAGAATCTGCGCTGAGGAGACAGGTGCCTTGAACCAGAACTCCCTGCCTTCTGAAATAGTCCTGCTCAGATCCCTGTCGCTCATAACAAACTCACTGTTTGCCACAACGAAATCACTTTCACTGTAAAGTGGAACAGCGTTCTCAAAGAAATAGGAGGGAGGCTGCTGCTTTGCGTATTCGGCAAATGCGTCCTCACGTGTGTCTCCCGCATTTGATGCGAGAATGCAGTCGCCCATGAAGGAAAATGTGACCCTACAGGTTTCGGTGACGATCTCACCGCCAAAATCTGATATGGGAAGTGTTTCAAGAGAGCTTCCCGCCGAATATTTTGCAAAGGGAGATGTTTCCTCCGCATAAACGTCGGGCAGCACATCGCCGGGTATGGTAGTTTTACTCCTGTTACCCGCAAGATAGATCGTTCCCGCAGCAAGCACCGCCGAAAAAGCAAGCACACCCGCTGCTTTATACAGGATATTCATTTTTTTATCTCCGTTCTTTTATTTTACACATTTTTTGGTTTTTCGACCATATTTTCTATATATTTCTATTATAATACAGCAGCGTTTAAAATGCAAGTTAAAATTCGGTTACAGTGAAATGCTCGTTTCTTGGGAAAAAATCGAGACGGCTAAATTCTCGTAACCATTTTGTAACTTATTTGAGCATGAAGCTGAGTCATACCGGCTAAACGGTTGGCAAACGCGTGCAGATCAAGGGGCTTGATGATAAAAAACGTATTATCTGTACCGTTATTTTCACTTTTAATTATGGGATCTATATACGATGACATGGCAATAAAAAGGATATTTTTATGAGTACTGAAAACAGTAAGGAGCCTTTCACTATATTCACAGACAAAAAAATCATCAATCAGAACAACAGCAGGTGACAGCTTTTCGCAGATATTGTCCTCCACAAGTTCCCTTGCTGTTCGTTTGCGGACAATAAATCCTTCACGGCTCAGCACTCTGCCAAGCATATTGCCGAAATTTTTGTATGGAGACGCAACTACTACCGTGGGGGGCAACATAATATCACCTTATTTTTTAAAAAATTACAATAATATTATAGCATATGCCGACAACAATTGCAATAATTTTTGAAAAATTCCATTTGATAACAACGAGGCTCCTATAATAAATTTAAGGCAATATCGCACAAGGAACGCCTGAAGGCTCTGCCGCACATCTGCCTGTATATTTTTCGTCATATTATCATGAAATAAAGCATGACTGCAAAATTTCCTGACGATACAGCGAATAATAGGGCAGCATATCTGCACGACGTTCTTTGTGCGGTATTGCCTTAACATTTGCATTTTTTGTGTTCTTACCTGTTCAGTCCGAAGCGTGATAGCCCCTATGCTGCATAAACACTTCAACAATAATCAAAACCGATACCGACAGCACTGTAGTCAGCAGCATATAACCGTACCGGATATCAATGCTGCATAAAAAAACAGACAATGCCGAAAAAAACGCATAAACCGCAAAAGCGATTTTCCTGCTTTGTTTTATTTTTTCCTCCGTCAATTTTTTATGCCTGTTTCTGACCGGTGCAAACTTCAATACCGGTATAAATGCAAGAATAAAAATAAATATCTCTGCATATGAGCTTACATTCAGATATTCAAGGAGCTTTGCTGCTGCAAAAGTCAATATATATGTCACTGCAAAGGTAACGTTGCACCGCCAATATGCTTCTGCATGGTATCCGCCTGTATATGAACGAAGAAAAATAAATACAAGCATAAATAATATACCCGCCGCAGGATCGCCCATCAACAGGCTGCATATTATTATAATTAACAGATTTATAAGCGATGAAAGAGTTATCTCAATGCCGTATTTATATATTTCTGCCATATTTTCATCATATATATTCAAATTCCGACAAATGAAATCTGTAATACTCTGAGATATTTTTTCCATATTTATCCCGACTTTTCATAGTTATTTTACATAATATATCCTTGAATGTCAATACTTCAGGTAAGTTTATCATTATCTTGTAAATTTTAGTTTCAGACAAAAAAGATACGGAACGAATCACTCATTCCGTATCCTCTGCGTCATTTGGTGTTCTTGCTGAGTTTAGCAGGCTCTCTGAACTGATAAGTACCGTAGTGAGATGCAGTACCGCAAGCCTTGTTTGCCATTTTTTCAGCAACAAAAGCGATCATTTTTGCAATTCTCTGTTTTGTCATGCCGCTTCCCTCCTTTTAAAATTATGTATTATTATCATAATACATAATTTTAAAAAGCTTGTCAATATTTTTGGTAGGTTTAGCTGCAATCAGGTAAATTCTGCAATTTTCTGTTTATACATAAGTATTCATCAATAAAACAGCTTATCATTACAAAGCTCCTTTACAAAAGTATCGTAAATCTATATTTTTATAAAGAAAAATATCAAAAAATGTATAAACAAGATATTTTTAGATATATTAAGTGTATTTTATGGTAAAATCAGTGTAATAACAATTAGGAGCCTGATTATATATGCCGTTTCCCGAAATATTGAAAGAACTCCGTGAAAAAAGGGGTTTTACACAGGAGCAGCTTGCTGCTATACTCAATCTGACAAAAAATGCGATCTCACATTATGAAAAAAATATAAATTCTCCGAATATTGACACCATTCAGAAAATAGCCGATGTTTTTGATGTTTCTGTAGATTATCTGCTTGGAAGAACATCAGTGCAATTTAAATTTTCGCTTATTAAAAGCAGCTTTGCAAGGGGAATTTCCCTTGATGATTTTTTACAGCGGCTTCTGCTTCTTGACAGTCAGCACAGAGCCGATATTTTAAGAATGCTCGATTACATCAGATTTCATAATGATATAAGCCCCAATCAGAAGCATAATCGTAAGTGACAGGGTTTGGGGTTCTCACCGGTATTTTGCAGGACTGTTGTATAATGGCGATGTTTTATCCTTAAATTTGTGATCCGAAAAAAATTTCTTATCTGCTAAAAAATGTCCGGCGGTTTTTCAAAAATTTGAAAAGGTCGGATAAAATCATTTACAAAATAAAAAAAATATGCTATAATAGATATGTTAAACTTAAAAAAGGAAGTGTTATTGTGGCATATAACCCCGAAAATATAAGAAATTTTTCTATAATTGCTCATATAGATCACGGAAAATCCACTCTTGCCGACAGGATACTGGAGCTTACCCATACAGTTGCAGTCAGGGATATGGAGGATCAGATACTCGATAATATGGATATCGAGCGGGAAAGAGGGATTACCATAAAGGCAAGAGCCGTCCGCCTGCTTTATACTGCCGATAATGGCGAGGAGTATGTTCTGAATCTTATTGATACACCGGGACACGTGGACTTTAACTATGAGGTGTCCCGCTCTCTTGCCGCCTGCGAGGGAGCGGTGCTGGTGGTCGATGCTTCTCAGGGTATCGAGGCTCAGACCCTTGCCAATACCTATCTTGCTATAGAACATGATCTTGAGATCGTTCCCGTAATAAACAAGATAGACCTGCCCTCAGCAGATCCCGACAGGGTATGCGAGGAAATAGAAAACGTTATCGGGATACCTGCAATGGACGCCCCCCGCATATCCGCCAAAACAGGCGTAAATATAAGGGCAGTGCTTGAAAGCATTGTAAAGGAAGTTCCCCCGCCCAAGGGAGATGACAGTGCACCCCTCAAAGCCCTGATATTCGACAGCTATTACGACTCCTACAAGGGCGTTATAATCTATGTCCGTGTGGTTGAGGGTTCGGTGAGAACGGGTCAGCGCATACGCCTTATGGCAGCAGGAGCCGAATTTGATGTGGTAGAAACGGGATTTATGGGAGCTTCCGAGCTTGTAAGCTCAGGAGAGCTTCATGCAGGTGAGGTAGGCTATATTGCCGCTTCCATTAAATCAATAGGGGATACAAAAGTAGGCGATACCGTTACAGACGGGGATAATCCGTGCACAGAACCCCTTTCGGGCTACCGTGAGGTAAACCCCATGGTGTTTTCGGGTATATATCCCGCAGACGGAGCAAAATACGGCGATCTGCGTGATGCACTGGCAAAGCTGCGCCTGAACGATGCGTCACTTTCCTATGAGCCTGAAACATCAATTGCGCTGGGATTCGGATTCCGCTGCGGATTTCTGGGACTTCTCCACATGGAGATAATAGAGGAACGCCTTGAAAGAGAATATAATCTCGATCTTATAACAACCGCTCCCTCGGTTATTTTCAAGGTAAATCTCACAAACGGAGAAACCGTTTTTATTGACAATCCCTCAAATTATCCCGATAACGGCGTTATAGCTTCTGCGGAAGAGCCTATGGTAAAGGCGTCAATACTTTCGCCCTCTGATTATGTGGGGAATATTATGGATCTCTGTCAGGACAGGCGGGGTATTTTCAAGGATATGAAGTACATTGACGAAACAAGAGTGGAGCTTCACTATGAGCTGCCCCTTTGTGAAATAGTTTACGATTTTTTTGATGCTCTCAAATCACGCACAAGGGGATATGCTTCTTTTGATTACGAGTTCTGCGGATATTCTCCCTCAAAGCTTGTAAAACTGGATATTCTGCTCAACGGAGAAATAGTGGACGCACTTTCATTTATTATCCATGCTGATAAGGCATATGCAAGGGCAAGAAAAATTGCGGAAAAGCTAAAAGAAAATATCCCCCGTCAGCTTTTTGAAGTGCCTATACAGGCTGCTGTGGGTGGAAAGGTCATCGCAAGAGAAACTGTCAAGGCTATGCGCAAAGATGTACTTGCAAAGTGCTACGGCGGCGACATTACCCGAAAGAAAAAGCTCCTTGAAAAGCAAAAGGAGGGCAAAAAGCGCATGAGACAGTTAGGCTCTGTGGAAGTGCCTCAGGAGGCGTTCATGGCGGTGCTTAAATTTGATGAGTGAGACAGCGGGGCTGTATATCCATATCCCTTTCTGCCGAAGAAAATGCGTTTACTGTGACTTCTATTCACTGTCAGCGGTGAATCTTACAGATGAATATGTTAAGGCGGTCATAAGAAACATAAAGGCAAAGGAAAAAAGATATGATACGGTCTATTTCGGAGGAGGCACGCCTACACTGCTTTCGGCGCAGCAGATATATGACATATTATCAGCGGCGGACATCGAAAAAAATGCAGAGATCACAGCCGAAGCAAATCCCGATTCTGCCGTACTTTCAAAGCTCATGGGAATGCGCAGTGCGGGAGTAAACCGTCTTTCCTTGGGCGTACAGTCCTTCTGCGGCAGAGAGCTTTCCGCTCTGGGACGCCTTCATTCCTGCGAACAGGCATTATCGGCGTTCGGGAATGCCCGCCGTGCGGGATTTGAGAATATTTCTCTTGATCTCATGCTCGGCATACCCTATCAGACGAAAAAAAGTCTGGAAAAAACACTGTCTCAGGCGGCAGAACTTTATCCTGATCATATTTCGGCATATATGCTTAAAATCGAGGAGGGTACGCCGCTGTGGGAGGACAGAGAGCTTCAAAGTAACTGTGCCGACAGCGACACCCTTGCGGATATGTATTTGCAGACGGCGGATACTCTGGAAAAATACGGTTATCATCAGTATGAGATATCCAATTTTTGCAGAAGCGGATATGAATGCCGTCACAACCTGAAATACTGGCGGTGTGAGGATTACATCGGGATAGGTGCGGCTGCTCACTCTTTCGCAGACCGAAAGCGTTTTGCCGTACCTGCCGATATCAACAGATTTATTAATAGTGGGCTCCAGCCCGAGGAGATAACAGACGATTCGCCCTGTTCACCTGCGGAAAAAATGATGCTCCGTCTGCGGCTTACAGAGGGGTATCCCTTGTCAGAAGCAGGGGAGGCGTCCGGAAAGCTGATAAGGCTTTGCGCTCCTCTTGAAAAAGCGGGTTTTCTTTCTGTGGAGAAGGGCAATATCAGACTTACGCCAAATGGTTTTCTTGTTTCAAATGAGATAATATGCAGGCTGACGTGTTGCTTTGACTAAGGGCAGGGCAGTAATTTCCGCATATCAGGCATGACGGCTTGTGAGTGGGCAAATAGCCTTCATGATTCATAAAAAATACTCATATAATGCTTGAAAAAATAACAAAAAGATGATAAAATAATAATATGTGTAATTGTCGGAGCTTTGGAGGTGGGATTTTGTGAATATTGAGTATGTTTCCGAGCTGAAAGCTCCGGGGGATACTATAGATCTGTACAAAGCCCTGCAATGGTATCAGCTCAGCGGCTACACCGATGAGGATATCGAGAAAGCGAACAACAGCTTTTATTCCGTTTATGCCTATGACGGGGATAAGCTGATAGGACTGGGGAGAGTGGCTTCTGACGGACTTATTGCCGCTGTTATGAGCGGAATATGCGTCCGCACGGATTACCGCAGACACGGAATAGGCGCAGAGATAGTGCGCCGTCTGGTGGAATATTGTCAAACGGGAATTTATAAAATGAACGTTCAGATATTCTGCGAGGACAGCCTTATAGGCTGGTATGAGAATATGGGCTTTGAGCGCATGGCTGTGGGAATGAGAAAGCCTATGCCCATGCGTGAGGAACACTGCGCACTGCGGAAGAATTTCGGCGAGATATACGGTATAGAGCTTATTACCGACCTGTCCGAGGATTTTTACTGGTATGATTTTGATTCCTTCGGGGATTTTAACTATTACTGCGGCATAGGGAGCGAGGGCGTTAAAGTACCCTTTATCCGCATGATGTTTTACTGCACTGAGCCTGTGAGATTCAGTGCGGAAATAATTTTTGAAAATGTCAGCGAGTTTGAGATAGGTTGTCTGGGCGTGCGCACACCTCTTTTGGGTTTTGACATTATCTGCACCGAAAAGTACGGATATGCAGACAGAAAACGCTACAAGGTACGTTCTCTCGAGGACGACGACATCTCCTTTTTCTGTGAAAAGTTTCGTATAATGGACGTGACAGTGTCACACAATACAGCTAAGATAAAAAGCGAGCCTGCTCCTCTTGCCGATGATGATGCGTATAAGGATCTTTTTTCGGCTAAGAATAATGATGACAAGCCTCTTTCTGAGGAGGAGCTTTTTGGTGAGGACAGATTCCCCGGAGCGGAATATTACGGCTATGGCACTGACGATGAAACGGAAAAAGAAGCTTCCGTTGATGAGACAGAGGACACAGAAACGGTCGGTACTGAACAGCCTATGACGGCTGAGGGCGGTCTTAAAAGCCTTGACGCTCTTCTTGATGCGGCAAATGCGGCGGAAAGTCTGATTAAGGCACTGGGCGCAGATAAAAAAATTGAATGAATAGGTGCGGTATGTTTACAGCTGAATTTCATACATATTCTCCCGATGAGACAATAGAGCTGGGGAAAAAAATAGGCAGCTGTCTGACGGGCGGAGAGATCATCGCCTACAGAGGAGAGCTGGGAGCGGGAAAAACTACCTTTACAAGAGGACTTGCCATGGGCATGGGTCTTGAGGATAATGTTTCCTCTCCTACCTTTGCCCTTGTAAACGAATATCACGGAAAAGGGTTGTCTCTTTATCATTTTGATATGTACAGGATAAACGGCACAGAGGTGCTGGAGTCTACGGGATTTTATGATTATATGTCTCCTGATGCGGTAATAGCTGTGGAGTGGTCGGAAAATATAAATGAAGCACTTGATGAGGATACTATTTTTATTGAGTTTGCCTATGAGGGTACAGAGGAAAGAAAAATCACTCTTAAAGCTCCAAAAGGAGAGAATAAATTTTGTTGGTAATGGGAATTGACACATCGGGAAAAACGGCTTCATGCGCTCTTTGCAGCGAAGAAGCCGTACTTGCGCAGAGCAGTTTTGTTACAAGGCTTACCCATTCGCAGGTGATCATGCCTATGTGCAAAAGGCTTCTTGAAGATGCGGGAAAGACTCTTTCTGATGTGGATAAATTTGCGGTGGCGGACGGACCGGGTTCATATACGGGACTTCGCATAGGAATTTCGGCAGTAAAAGCCATGAGCTTTGCTTTGGGAAAGCAGTGTGCGGGCGTGTCCTCTTTAGAGTCGCTGGCGTATAATTTTGCGGGGACGGATTCACGGGTATGTGCAGTAATGCACGCAAGGCAGGAGCTTGTGTATTCGGCTTTTTTTGATACCCTGAGCAGCGGTACGGTCAGACGGCTTTCTGAGGATAGGATCATTTCTCTGAGCGATCTTGCAAGGGAGCTAAAAGACCTTTGCAAAGAAAAAAGGGTTATCTGTGCTGGAGATTTTTCGGGGGAGACAGCCGCATGGTGTCAGTCAGATAATATTATTGCTGCTGTCCCGTCTCTTAATGCGCCGCTTGCTTCAAGTCTATGCTATGCGGCAATGGCGCAGGGTTTTGCAGATCCGTCATTGCTAAGTGCTCGTTATTTGCAGATAACCAAGGCGGAAAAGGATCTGATTGAGGGAAAGCTCTGAGGCGGGTTTTTGGGGATTTTTTATCAAGAGGTAATGTTATGAAGGATAATTCAAAAAGTGATAAATTTGCACTGAGCTTTCTTATAAGCTTATTTACAGCCTTTAATTTCGGATTTTTTATACCAATGGATTTTTATCTGACGAATATTGAAGAAGTGCTGTTGCCGCAGAATACGGTCATGCTGTCTCTTGGTGCGGTAAGTGCTTTGATATTTCTCATCGTTTTTCTGATTTGTTTTTTAACGCCGCAAAAGCTCCATGATATATGCTGTCTGATTTTTTTCAGTCTGTCTTTTAGTATATATCTTGAAAGCAACTTTCTGAGCCTTAGTCTTGGTACCCTTGACGGAACACAGTACAGTGTGTCTGCTTTTGAGGGCATTGCCGATATTCTTGTGTGGCTGGCAATTCCTTTGGCAGCGTTGTTTATCCGCAAAAGAAATGAAAAAATATATAAAAATATTATTTCCTATCTGCCTGCAGCAATAGTTGTAATTGAAATAATTACCTTGGGTGTAAGCAGAATAAATCTTACCTTATCTGATGAAAATTCAGTTATGGATTTCGTATTATATTCGTCAGATACTGCATATATACGCAGCACTAAGGATCTGAACACCTATTCAACGGATAAAAATGTGATAATTATTCTTACAGATGAATATGATTCCTTCTGCTTTGATGAATCGCTGAAAATTGATCCTGACAGTGTAAACGGTTTTGACGGTTTCACATATTATTCCAATACAATAGGCTCCTACGGCTTTACTGTGGAATCAATTGCATATATGACTACAGGAAACAAAAAAGAAGTGTCTGACCCTTACGAAAATGACAGGTTTTTCCAGAATATGAAGAACAGTTACAGGACCTGTCTGTACGGTTCTCCCGCTCTTTTCACTGATGATATTTTTTCTCGTTATGCGGAGAATTATCTTCCTGTAGAGATTGGCTTTAATGAATACAAGAATGTTGCCGCAAATATGTATAATCTGACCTGTTTTAAATGTGTTCCAAAGCTTTTCAAGGGAGCATTTAAGGCGTCAGGCAGTAATATTAATGATTATTTCAGCGGTTCTGAATCTCTGATGGCGTATTATCCTGATGATCTTTCCTTTTACAACAATCTACCTGCTACCCTCACGCTCACAGAGGACAGTTGTTTTAAGTTCATTTATCTTTACGGGCTTCATGATCCGAGAAATATTACAAAGGATCTTGAACGAGCTGCAAACTGGAGCGTAAGCGGAGATGAACAGGCTGTGGCAATGAACAAGATACTCAGCAGATATTTTGATATTCTTAAAGAAAACGGCGTATATGACAACAGTGAAATATTATTGCTTGCCGATCACGGTCTGAAAACCCATGACAGCGGAATGTACCCGCTGCTTATGTATAAACCCGTCAATTCCGATATTACAGGGATAGAGACTTCATATGCCCCGATAAGCTATGCCGATCTGTACCCTACATTCCTGAAAATTTCAGGTGAAGAGCCTGATGGTGATACCATATGGGATATACCTGAGGATATGGTTCGCACAAGACGTTTTGAGAGTACAGGAGAGGATTTCGATATACAGAATATAAAAGACACGCAGGATTCCTGAATAGGAAAATGCGAACATAAAAAAGGTATGCCCATAAAAGGGAATGTCCTCATTTACAGGTAAAAAAATGTCGATCAGAGCAGATACTGATCGACATTTTTTTATTTTTTTTCAGCTTTTTCATTACGCATCTCGTACTTGTGCTTAGTTGCAAGACCTCCTCGTATATGACGCTCCTGCTTATTTATTTCAAGGATTTTTTTGACCTCGGCATATACCGCAGCATTGATCTTCGGGAGTTTTTCGGTAAGGTCCTTATGTACTGTTGTCACAAACAAGAAAATTTTCGTCCAGTCCCAATTCGTTGTTCAGACGGAGATTCACGTCAATACTGCCGTCCGCTCCGACCACAATGCTGCTGACGATCTCTTTGAGCTGAGCATTTGTCATTCCGCTCATATCGGTTACATTTTCCATTGATCTGAGCGTGTCCCCGATAATATCCTGAAGTTTATCTCCTTTTGAAATATTAAGGTTAAGCAGTTTTATTTCGTTTTTTACCTGCTCAATTTCACTGTTTACCGATCTGACTTTTTCGTTAAGAGTTTCACGGGTGATAAGCTCGTCCACATACATATCCATGTATTTCTGAGCGGTATTTTCGAGCTTGGCAAGCTTTTTCTCAAGCCCCTCAAGATCGGCTTGATTCTGATTTTTTTCCTTGTATTCCTCGTTGAACTGTGTAACGATAGTATGTATAAATTCCTTTTTGTTTGTGATGATTCCTGCAAAATATATTTGCAGGTCGTGTGTAAGGTCATCTTCACGGATAATTGTGCGGTTAGAACAGCTTCCCGTTCCGTTGGCATTTCGTCCGCTGCAAACCCAGCGTACCTGTCCCCGGTAGATTGAACGTCTGAATGAGTACCCGCACTCGGCACAGCGAATGATCGTGCTGTAAAGATAGCGGTTGCTTTGGCGTTCGTGAGTCATATGGAAAGCGTTGTGACGGCTTTTAAGAAGATTTGCCGCAGATTCAAATTCCTCGTCTTCTATGATGCGCAGGTCGGGGCGGTCTATAATGACCCATTCGGACTCGTCTTTCTCCATCCGTTCTCCTGTGAGAAAATCCTTGACCTCTTCCTTGCCGTTTATTATTTTGCCGGTGTAAAGGGGATTGGTGAGAAGTCTGCAAATTCCGTTTTGAGACCATTGATTTCCGCGCTTAGTCTTTATATTACGCTCGTTAAGAATGGAGGCAATTTTCGAGGCTCCGTAACCTTCATGGAGATAAAGACTGTAAACCAATCTGACAGTATCGGCTTCTCTTGCGTTGATCGTCATGTTAAAATAATCTCCGGGAGTTTTGTCATATCCGAATACTATGTTAGGAACGCGCCCCTTGGCAGCGTTCATTTTTTTGCCGAATTTGACACGCTTTGAGGTATTGGCGGATTCCTCCTGTGCAAGAGCGGCAAAAATTGTCAGAACGAATTCAGAGCTGCCTAATACCTTTTGATTTGAAGTAAGGAAAACGGTTTCAATGTCAAGCTCTTTGAGTGTCCTTATGCTTTGGAGAAAATCTACGGTATTACGGGCAAAGCGGGAAATATCCTTAACAACTACCATTTCAAACATTCCTTTTTTTGCGTCACGCATAAGCTGTTGAAACTCCTTGCGGTTCTTGACCTTAGTGCCGGAAATTCCTTCATCAGCATAGAGCTTTACCAGGTTATGACCGTTTTTTTCGGTAAATTCGGTAAAAAATTTTTTCTGTGTTTCCAGACTGTTGAGCTGATCGCTTTTGTCTGTGGAAACACGGCAATATGCCGCTATGTTCATGACAAACCGCTCCTTTCTTTATGATAATTATATCATATCAGGAGCGGGTTTGCAAGTTTATTCTGTGATTTTTTTGATAAAACAGAAAGTGATTTTTTGTCAAGACATTCCTTTAATGTTTCATATTGAAATTTATAGACATAACATTTTTCTTCTTCGTTTGTCTCTTTGTTCCTGATCGTAACAGGCGTTTCATATGCAGGGGTATCATATTTTTTGTGATATATATGTGTGTATAACATTCCCGACAATTTGTGCGCAATACACAAGCTGTATTTCAGATCGGTTGTATAATCCTTCTTGTGCAGATACATATTAAATTGTTTGAAAAATTCACATTTACTTCCGCTTATTATCCATATTTCTTTTCTGACTCTGTTTCTGTACCAGCCTATATGTATGCTATTGTCAATTGACGAATATATTTTATCGTATCCGTTCTTCTTTTCTATATCTTTTATAGAAAAATGAAAGCATTCCATTATAAATTTACACATCTGCATCGCAAGAAAGTTTTCATCTGTGATCTTACGAGTTCGATTTTGTGACATAAGGATAATCTTCTTGATCGTTTCTTTAATCGTTTTTCCAAAATCAGAAAGAGTAGGATGGCACTCTTGAATATACTCATCAAAACTGATGGCAGCAGCATATAATGCTTGCATTGATACGACGGTTTCTTTAGTGATATCGTCGAGTTGCTGTAATTCTTTCTTGGATTTGTTGATCAGCGTCTTAAAATAAGAACCCTGTTTATAGCTTTGATTCATAAATCTGATACATAATCGGTAAAGGTATCTGTCAAAATTATTTTCGATTTCCTCTAAAAATTGTTTTTTACGTTTTTTTCTGATACTTTTTATCTGTTTCCAACCATAATTTGCCTCCACATCCAGTATAATACCGTAGAACAGGTCATCTTCTTTTGCCCCAAATAAACGATAAAAATTTTTTTTAGATACATACTTGTATGTTACTATTTTGATAAGTTTATCAAACAGTTCTTCGTTCGGAGGGAGGCAGGCATTTTTATCAGATTTATATTCTTTGCAGGTATAGAGCATGATAATTTGGTTAAGATTGTTATTTTTTAATAACAAATATTGTTGTAATTTGTATTTTTCCTTTTTTGAGTTATTGAAGATATATTCAAGGAATTTACAAAAAAAATTAGTATTAAGTTCAAAAATTATATTACTATGCAAATTAATAAGTGACTTGGAACTGATATTTGGTTGCCGGTCATTATTAATTTTTTGATTTATATATTCAATATATTCATGAATAAAAAAATCATATATGTCAGGTAGTGTTTTATAAAAAAAATCATCCTTATAGTTGCTATCAGATTGAACAAATCTTTCTATACATTTAATACATTCAAATGGGTCGGAATTCAAAAGATTGATGTCTATGTCGTTATTTGCCAAATTAAAAAAAATATAGGAAATGTCGGATTTAATCATTTTTTTCAGAACAGTCGGCTTTACCTGTAAAAGTCTGTAGGTCTCAAAGCGATCATACACATTTAGCTCATAATCAGTAAACGCAATTACAAGAAAATTTTCAAATTTTCCTAATTTTTGACGTTCTTCAGGTTGTAACTTATAAAGTTGTGATATATAATTATGAGGGTCAAATTGTCTATTTCTATAGAAAATATTTATATTATCGCAATATTTAAATGATACCGATCTTGTTATATCTTGCAAATAAGAGCGAATAGCTATCATTAAATCGAGTGGCATGCTTGCGCTAATAAAATTTAATGCTAATCGACTTCGTTTCGGGTAGAATTTGTTACATACAGAATAGACCATAAAAATAAGAACCAAGCTTAAAATGTCAGAATTGTTGATCACATTCGCAGCTTTGGGTAAATGCTGTTCTACATTGTAGGGCTTTATAATATCATTAGGATATACATAGTCATAACGACCGTGATGGTTTTTCCAACCACAGAAGATTCTTTTAACAAGTAATGTATCATAACAATATTCTTGTGAAAATATATCGTAAAAATGTTTTGAATTGAAAATATCGAAAATCATGCTTACAAAATCAAACTGTAAACGAATATCTTCGTTATTTTCGTTCTGAAGTGAAAGCTCACCCTTAAAAATAATTGGGAAATCTTTTTCACTGAATCCTTTGCCGGTGGTGACAATATCCGAGTCGTTGCAGCCATATTTAGTGTTGTTTATTAACATAGAACCGGTTGCCTTAAACGAAAGGCAACTACCATTAAGAACTTTAAGATTAATATTTAGTTCCATGTCTTGGATTTCATCTATGCCCTGCTTAATATTGAGATCTCCACTGATAAATGGATGAGTATCCCTATTTGTCATTTTAAGTATAAATGGCTCATTAGCCCTGTAAATTATATCGCCGGCTTTAATGGAAACATTATATATGTTGTATTGTACCTCACCTGAGAATGCTTCATTTTTGTTACCAATGTCTTCATAGCTTTTGATCATATTTTTATACAAATTAAAACAAATATCCGATACTTCATCTGATTGGTGTTTTTGATTTCTATTAAATGTTTCGAGATCTTCGGGCGTTGGAGTAAATTCATAAATAGGCATAACAATTCGCATACAAATCACCACAAGTATTATATCATTATTCTAAATTTATATCAATCATATTTAATTTTAATTTGATTAATAAAAATAAAGTTGTAAACTTGATTTATCTGTTAAAACAATGTAGAAATGTAGAAAATTCAAATACACTTCAATTTTTTTGAAGAAATCTCTATAAACATCATACCGGTTATCTAAATATTAAAATGATTTGTAAAACAGGCTCAGTTAAAAAAATATTACGTCCCCTACATATTGAGTAAAGGTAGAAGCAGTTGACGTTTTACATTTATCCTCAGCTATATATTCTATCTTTGCACAAGGAAATAGTAATAATTGAATAACCCTGTGCATTATATTTATTAAGGGAGGACTGAACTATGAGCGAAATGCGTCTTAACATTCGTTTTCACGATCCAAACTCAGCAAAGAATACATATAAAACCGTATCTAAGGTGTTCACGAAAGTGTGTATGGACAGGGTAAGAAAAAGAGTGAGCGCCATGCCTGATGAACAGTTACCGTCAGGCAATAAAAAAAATGTCAGCATTCCGGACAAGCGTGCAGAGGAAGCATGGGCATGAGGATAATGCCTTCTATCGGAATGAAACAGAAATATTTAAAGCACCACTGCAAAATCTTTGTGCGGCGGTGCTTTAAACCCCAATGCTTGCAGCGAATGGCATTGGGGTGTTTTTGCACATTTACGAACTTGAAGCTAAAATCTATGAATGAATTATCAACAAAATATGCCGGATAAAATAGGCTCAGACCCTATTTTATCCGGAACCAAAGCTGTCAAGTATGCTTTTATAATTACTGAAATACTGTGGCAGTCTGCATTCAAATCCTATATTATTGTATGTAGCCGGTTGTTGTTTTGATATGTTTATGATAATAGTTATTCTATACTAAACGTCATTGTCTGCATTATACGGAACCTGTTTTTTAATTACTTGTATCGGTGTAATACTTGAATAGTATTTCTTTGCATTATATTATTATTCATTGTATTAATTTTTTATACATAGATATAAATTTAGATAAATTACAGAGGGAGGTGCTCGATAATGAACCCAAAAATTACTTCAAGGATACATCAGATCGGAATACATACATTTGAATGTAAGATAGACCATCTTAAAAAATATGAATTTGAATATTTGCGGTCCGTATTATATGACCGCAAAAATTATCTGCAAAGCACAAAATATACAAATGTTTACATAACTGAACCACAAAAAGGTATACGGATAAAATTAACAAAAGGTCGATTCCATGAGTTGATCGTAATAGTAAATCCTTGGATACTGCTTCATGGAACTCCCGATTACTCTAAGATCATGATATCATTTGAACAGCAGGAATTTGAAAATGCACTTGACTCAGCTCTCAGGTATTATTTCGGTAATAACTATGGTTTAGAAAGATTTCGTCTGTCGAGAGCAGACTGTACCTGTGATATTTATCTGAGTGAAAATGTAACACGGGAATATATTGACCTTATCAGACGCTCCAACAAATCAAGACAAAAACGGATTTGTTATTCAGGTGATGTAAAATTATATGATCCGTTTTTTTATAAAATCGGAGATCCGGATTTCTATACCTTCTCAGCCTATGACAAGATATATGACCTTATTAACAGAATGCATCTGCCGGAAAATCCCGGACATGGTCTGCTAAGGCTGGAACTGGCATTTGGCAATCGGGAAATATGCGAACTAAGAAAAAATATTGCCTCTGATAAGATAACTGATCTGATTGAGTTTTACTTGCATAACGCAAGATGCCTTATCGACAAATACGTTAAGGATCATTTTGATCCGGGTGATTATTATTCCTATAATTCTGCCGAACAGATAATTGAAAAAGAAATAACGATAAAAAAAGTCAGAAAAAAGGTAAAAGAATATTTGTGCAAGGCTGACGTGTCTTATGATTACGATGAATACATTGCCGGAATAAGTGCAATCACCGATACATATGAAATAAAACGCACAATAAAACGCAACTTAAGCAGGCTTAAAATAAATCCTGTCACAATACGAACGGGTTACCAATATCTGCCGGGGCTGTGTACAATTTTAGACAATGCATCTGAGCAGGACAGTTTATCACTAAGCAGTATCGGTTAAAGTATTATATTCTTATTAGTCTCTCCTCATGTGCAAAAAATCAGCAATGAGTCTGAGTCATATCGGTATGCTTGCAAAGCCGTCAGGCGTTCTTTGTGCGGTGTTGCCTTAAGCTCAGATTCAGTAAATTTGTCTTTTGTGAAGTGATAATCCATAAAGCGACTCTCCATAAAATTTCAGGAATTATTCCATCTAAAATAATTAGCATGAAATAATAAATCAATGTTATATAATAGAATAAATAATTTTATGCAGTCTGTGTTATCAGGATTGTATTTATTCATTCCATGTGATATAAAATTTCTATTTAGTCCCTTTTCTATTGAATAATCAAAATCATTTGCTTTCAAAAAAAGTTGTTCAATTATTGTCTTAGATGCGAAAGCAATTACAGCATATTTAGACTTTTTTTCATCAATTGCTTTTGAAACAGCCGGGCGGGCTAAATTACGGTTTTCTTTACTTACTTTAGGCTGACCTATTAAAAATCGTGCATCTATCATCGCAAACAGCAGTAAGGAACAAGCAGAATACAATTTATTATCAAAGCATTTTACTGCTTCTTCAAATGAATTGCTGTTTAATCCGGCTTGGGTATTGTAATCTGCTATTTTATCAAAAAGTGAAAATAACACTCTATCATCTATTTTGCTCATCATAATATCATCTGCTTCACGTTGAGATATTGGTGCATTTATAGTTTTTAATGAGTCAATTAAATTATATTCCGGTAGATTTGGAACCCAACCATAGCTTGCCCATACCTGTGCAGATGTTTTTACTTTTTCAGAAAAATTTGATAATGTATCACATATCTTTTCCCAATTTTGATTTTGTAAATTATCAATAACTTGATAAATTGTTTCAAATGACTTTTCAATTTTTGTAGAAAAATCACTTGTAATAAGTGATTGCGATGGCGAAAAGTTATTGTTTTTTTCCATTCTTTTTCTCCTTCCTCCACAGCCCATTTCACAAGAACAGGGCAAATATCTTTGATTTGTTTTTTCGGTCGTTCATTGATTTCTGTTCATAATTGATAAGCAATGTAGATGTTGACAATGTGTTGCTGTATTTTTATATCGGGAACAGGTATAATTATTTCATAAAATCTGTTCAAATCCAGATTAGAGCGGATGCTCGCATCATTCATAAACCAGCCTATTATATGTAAACTCTCTCGTTGAAACAAAAATTTTTCCGTTTTCAAAATGTGCTGCCGTTTGCATTGTCAAATTAAAGCGTGTGCAAAAGGACATAAAAGCCGCTGTAAAAAATAATTTAACTCAAATAAAGGAAAAGACATCTGCGTACCCGAATTCATGGTAAAGCAAACACAACGGCATAAAGAGTTTTGACAGACAGAACAGAGCTGTTACTCTGACTGACATCGCATACTGAAATTCCTCGCAGCTGCATTCGTTGATATCCTTCATCAAGGGCAGATCATTGTTTATCAGGCAGTCAATGTTAGAGTACTCACTGATCACGCTGTCTGCAAAGGTTTCAAGTACGGGCTTATCAGATATTAATGATCGCCTTTTTCCTTGCCGATAACGCACATAACGATGTCCTTGCTGAACTCCTCAGAAATACATTTGCTGATACCATTTTCACCACCTGTTACGATAGCTGCCTTATTCTCAGATCCTTTCATTGGAATATCCCCATATCACAGACCATACTTTACAAGCAACTCTTTAACTTTATCATCAACCTCAGCCTGTTTCAAATACTCAACAGCCTGATAAATTTCCTCAGAAAGCCCCTTTACGTTGCACTCCTCGACCTTGCACCATTCCGAAATCGCATTAAGAGCCTGAATACGGCATTGTACTATGGGCATTCTTAGAGCAGCTGCAACAAGATCGGTACTGCTCAGAGGATAGTCTTTCAGAAATTGGAGCAGATATGACAGCTTATTGTAATCAGCATATTTATCGAAGTATCCGCCTGCTGTTGTCGGTTCACCGATCATCGTTTTAAGCGGAAGTGAAGTCCTGAACAGGTCAATGACCTTTTCACGGTATGCTTCATCATCAAGCAAAGCACCGCAGTTACCAAACCCCGAGCTAAAATCAGCTTTCATGTGGGCATAAATCTTTTCCTTAAAGGGAATACCGACATATTTTGCAAGATTTATACCTCTGCCGTTTGAAAGCTCCTTTTCAATCAGAGATTTAGACTTTTTGCTGTTAAGGTATTCTGAGCATTTGTCAGAAAAGTCTGAGAATTGTTCTTTTGCTGCGATCGTCATCATCAAACCGCAAATTTCTAATGTTGCCGTGTGAAACTCAGCTTGATTGATAAAATCACCGAGCATATCTTTGGCTTCTTCATCAGACAAAGCACTAATACCTCTTACCGAACCTTCATCGAACATTGAGCATAGAACATTTGCGATCTGATTGAGCTGAGTATCCGAGATATTTTCTTTTAGCAGTTTGCTTATACCGACTTTCTCATATACATCAAGTGCAGAATAGTCAGGAACAACATCATTTGCGATGCCTTCACGAAGAAGCCAATCCCTGATTTCCTGAGTTTCCGGCTCAAGCCGTGCTACTGAATGAATCCTGCCCCAACTATGCACCTTTTGTGCAAGCTCGAAAACCTCTTGATTTCCATTTTCCCAGCCAAGCATATTAAATACAGAGAAAATCGTAAATTCATCACTCAAACCGAGTGTTCTTATTATCTTCTTAATTTGCTCATCCGGCTCGTTGAAAATCTCAATTATTATAAGCCCCAGCTTGACCATATCCACTTCTGCGCTATACAGGCAATCAACGGCAAACATATAAACCTTCTGCACATCGAGGGTTTGAGAATGGTCAATAATATAACGCTGTATAGCATCAATTCCTCTGATTGGAAAGACTTTTTCAAAGAAAGAGCGCATTGAATCCATAACCTTTGGCGTATCTCCGATATTCTGAAAGGCTTTCGATACGATCTGCATTTGTTCATCGGTGATTTCCGGCTGTACCATGTGGTAGATACCAATACCGTCCATTGCACCGTCAGCAAGTATTAACCTATCAGGATCGCCGATATCATCATCCTTTGGCAGAGAGAATTTATCGGATAATTCTCCGTCTGTTATATTTTCAGAAATAATCTCTAACAAAGATTTTTTGCCACTCATAGTCGGTCACCTCATTTATCATATTTTTTGCAGATACGGTTATCAAGAACAAACAGCTTCTTTTTGACAGAAAGAATATGATCATCACCGAACATAGTCTGCACTCTCATTCCACCCCCAAAGCCTTAAATACAGCATCTTCCGCACTCTGATAAAATATAATGCTGAAATTTCCCATAAGCTCAGGCGGCACTGTACCAAGATCAACAGCCGATGTTATCGGGAGAAGCACCTTCTTTGCCCCGCTGTCAAGGCAGACCTGCAGATAATTAGCCAAGTCCTCAACCTTGATAAGCGAACCGCTTATACTTATCTCACCGAGAACCGCTAAAGACGCAAGCGCAGGCTTGCCTAATGCGATAGAGCAGATTGCGATCAGCGTAGATACTGCAAGTGTAGAGGTCATACCGATACCTTGCAGATCCTGATAGTTGATGATATAGTCCTTTGTGGATATGTCGATCGAACCGCTGATACGCTTTCCGTTGGCTTTGAGGAAATTGTATGCTGTAGCGACCGCTTCTTTTGCCTCACGGTCATTTCCAAGACCTGTTTTCTCAAACCTGCCGTTGCCCGGCAACACCTGAGATTCCAGTCTGAACACACCCAGCATTCCGGTTTTACCCCTTGATACGGTATATACCTGTCCCGGATTGCAGACTCCTTCGGGGATCAGTTTTCCACCGCCCTGTTCAGGAACGGAAACATAATGCTCCTCAAATGTGTCATTATCAATATAGGAAAAGTTCACATCATAAAACTCCATACCGCCCAGCTTTTTAAGCTGTTCCTTAACTCTGCGGCGCATTTCAAGAGCAAATCTGATGATCTCCTCTAATTCTTCCTTTGTGAATTCACCGTCAGGATAGATAAGCTTTACAAGACCTCCGACCATTTTCCTGACGGCGATCGTATCTCTCTGATTGAGATTCTTACCGAGTCTGAAATATCTGTCGATCACATCGCCTGACTGCACTTTACGAAGCTCTCTGATAAACTCAGCAAGATAGTCCGTAATAAATCCGTAATCATCTGTGAAATGTTCAGGTCTGAATTTCGGGATCTCCCAACCCGGTATATAGCAGTGCATACGGTCAAGAAAAGCCGTATCTGTTCCCATTTCAGGCGGGAACGGGTCAAACAGGCTCGATGTTTTCAGAAGAACATCTACACTCTGATTAATGTTTCCGACAAAGACCATAGAGGCAGAGGCTCCGATCTCTTCTTTTCCTCTTGCGAATGAACCCGAGGCCATATAGTCTTTCATGATCTGTACGCCGTCCTTGTCTTTAAACCTGATACCTGCCACCTCATCAAAGGCTACACAGTCCCAGAGTCCGACAAGGCCGACAGAATGACTGCTCATATTATAGAAAAGATTAGCGACTGTTGTCTGACCGCCCGACACAAGAATACTGTTCGGAGAAATTTCCTTGTAAATGTGGGACTTACCCGTAGAGCGGGGTCCTAACTCACACATATTAAAATTGTTCTCCACAAGGGGTATCATTCTGGCAAGTAAAAGCCATTTTCTCCTTTCAGTCAGTGTATCAGGCTCTATTCCGACAGAACGAAGAAGAACATCTATCCATTCCTCTTTGGTAAAGGCTTTTCTGCCTTCTCTCAGCTCATTCATGTCCACATAGGGCATCTGTATGGGAGTTAACTTATTGATAACAATAGGCTGTGCTGCTTTATTTGTTTCAACATCAAAAACAGAATCGCCGCTTATATATTCAAGATTTATGATACACCAGATACCACCGCACAGAAGTCGGTCAAATTTCTGCGGATAGTTTTCAGGAACAGGCACTTTGCCAAGTCCGAGGTTTGAGAACCACGCTTCATAGCTGTCAGTTTTAAGATTCAGAGTGACCGTCACCCTGTCAATGATGCTCATTGAACCTCTCTGCCTGAGCTTTGAAAGCACCTTTTCCGACTCATCGGGACGGACGTAGTTTTCTGACAGGATCCTCTTGACCTGTTCTACACCGTCCTGCACAACATCTTCATCATCACTGCTGCAATACTGCCCTAACAGAAATTCAAGGACATAGACAGGAACATTCGCACCCTCTTTGATACGCTTTGTCAGGTCTTTGCGGACGATCTTTCCGTCAAAGTTCTCTCTGAGCTTGCGGTACAGCTCATCTCTTGTACTTCTTTTTGTAAAAATATTATCTTCCATTTATCTATCTCCATTAAAATCCGAAGTCATTAGCCAAAGCTATGTCGATTGTGAACGGAATTTTAGCAAGCTGAATATTATGCTCCTCGTCCATAATGATAAGGAAGTATTTATCCTTATTGCTGTAGCACCTGTTCTTGAATGAAAATCTCAGCTTTGCCTTTGTATTCAGAGGATTGCTCTGTGTACTGTCAGCATGATACTGATTTTCATTCGATACTCTTTCGCCGTCCTCAGCTTCAAAATAAATATGATAAGCCGCAGGCTTGACCACATCAGAAACAGGCTGCCTTTGAAAAAATTCAAGATTCACGCTGAGGTTTGTGATCTTGCTTATGTTGGTAGTCATTGAGATCTCTGCAAATGTGGTTTCAACCTTAGATTTTTCTGTCTTGACGTCAATGAGCGGAATGATCATCTCCTGGGGAGAGCAGCCGCCGTGAACAAAGTTCAGACCGCCGCCCTGAGTCTTGAAAATATCCGCACTTATGGGAAATGATACTCTTCTTGTATCGCCGCTGCCGTAAACACACCCAAGAGAAACTCCGCTGATACCGTCCATTTCCATAACCTCATCTGTTACAGCGTATCTCTTGCCCATGAACTGCGATTCAGAGGATACATCACCGATCTTATTGCTGACTTGCAGCTCATCACGCTTATAAATAAATCCGTGATCCGAGGTCACTAAGAAACGTGTGACATTAGCGCCTGTCAGACGTCTTATCATGAATGCGATCTCGTCTACAGCCTCCTGACAAGCGATAAACACTTCATCTTCCGTAGAGGCTTTATCTCCTCTGGCATCTATCTGATTGTGATAAACATATATCACTTCAAGCCCTGAAACAAGTGCTTTCAGCTCATCGACCTTTTTCACTTTCAATTCATCATACTGAATACAAAGGCTTTTAGGGTTGTATGATGCCACTATCTTTGCCCTGTCAGCAGTTGAAACACAGGGCTTTCCGTCTGCCAACAGCTTGTAATCGGGTGTCAGCTCATAGGTCTTGTGAGGGAGAAGTGCTGCCATTCCGCACATCGTAATTGAC
The DNA here is from genome assembly GCA_947625735.1 of uncultured Clostridia bacterium. Classification (GTDB taxonomy): domain Bacteria; phylum Bacillota; class Clostridia; order Oscillospirales; family Ruminococcaceae; genus Huintestinicola. The sequence goes on along the minus strand of CANQPL010000011.1, from coordinate 25,365 downwards.
GGTAAAACGGTCTGCATCGCATACAGCGAAGCCTTGCATTTCTCGTCTGCACTCAGCTTTTCATAGAGTGACACACCGACTTCATAACGCATAGCGTCTGAGATAAACACAACTACACGCTCCCTGACAGGCTCTACTCTGTCACGCCGGAAGTTAATTTGCAGCGGCAGTCCTGAATCTCCTGATTCTTCTGCAAAAGCCTTTGTCCAGTTTGTGCAGATGTTTTGCAGATAATCATTCGTGTAAATATTCTCCACCAGCTCTCGGAGCTTTTCAAAAGCCGGAGTTTCTGTCAGCTTATCGTAATTGAAGTAGAAAAGGCGGTAATTTCTGTCATTCTCATAATACTTCTCACGATAATTCTTTACAATATCTTTAAGAGCGCTCACAGGCTCATATTTGCCTGCGTAAATTATCTTATATGCGTATTCGATCACAGCATACTGCACGGCATAGCCCTTGCCGAAGTGCGTCTTTTTTCTATCCGAGCAAAGTTCAAGAATGGTGCTGCCCGAGAGCTTTGCACTTGTGTCCTCAGCTTCAAGACGCTCTGTCAGCCATTTGATGATAAATTCATCAACAGCCTTGAAAGCATCGCAATCAATAATAGCTTCTACGGGGAAAGTGCTGAGAAACCGATCTCCCCCAAGTCCGCCATAGACAAACTCCGAGAGACGGTCGAAACACTCCGTATATTCGCTGTTGTGCATAAGATTATCGAGGAACGCAGCCACCGAGCCTGTTTTATAGGTCAGAGCGTTTTGCAGGTTTTTCGGCATTTCCGCTGAGATCTCCTTAGCGGCATAGGTTAGGAACAAGGAGGCTGTGAATTTTTTAAGGTCAGGAGCCTGGTTTGTAAAACCGAAGTAAGTTTCTGTCTTAGCCCAGAAGTCCCCGGTAAGACCGTACTTCTCGAACTCAGCCATATACGGGTTTTCATCATCGAGCTTACTGTTCAGCAGTACCCTCACTACCTCCTCAAAGGAAGAAGTCTTTGTACCGCAGATAGCCGACATTATGCCGACCTTGATTACATCATCGCTCCATTCCTCGATCTCAAGGTCATAAAACCGCTTCATTCTGTCCTTTGCGGCAAAGTATCTGCCGTATTTCTGAATGACAGGCTTTAGTTTCTCGCTTATGCCAAGTTCCGCACATATGATAGATGCACGGTCAGCGGAAAACTGCCTTGAATAGAGGAGCATATCCTCTAAGTGATTATCATATACATCAGGCTTTGGAAACGGCGCATAGATCAGATAATTGGTAGTCGTGTCCTCATAGGTCAGAAAATACTTTGTATAGATCTGATTATTTGGTTCCAGCTTATACACCTTTGCATTATCAAGCACAAGGGTGTCAATATCCTCAGCAAATTCGCTGTTTTCGTCATACCAGAAGATCAGCTGCCTTGCATCGCCTGTGAATGCTTCATTGAGTTTTGCAGCGATCTGATTTAAATTCAGTTCAGCCATAGTTATTCCTTATATCTTCGCCAGTATCTGATATTGCCTGCCGTCAGAGCCGACCTGCACCTTATCATAGTTGACCTTCACACCGTCATCAAGGTCGATTCGGGTGCGGGCAGCAACTACTATACCGATCTTAGCATCATATTCTTCTGTTTCCTTTAATTGGTTTGTGATCTTTTCAAGACGCTTTCGGTTCTTTGCGATCTCCTCGCCGGCGTCAATGTTTTCTTTCAGGCGGTTGATCTCGTTGCGGTAGAGCCTCTGGAGCTTGTGCATATAGTCGATACGCACATCGCCTACGGTGTTGACCGTCCAGCGGTGAATATAGACAAGAGCCTTGAATCCGTTATTCTTTCCGGTGTCAAACAGCCAGTAGATCGGGCGTTTCTGATAGACCCTGCAATGATCTTTGAAAAAGTCCTTTAAGAAATACCCGCGGAGTTTTTCTCTTGCCGTGCCGCTGCCTTTGATACCGATATTATCAGCGATAAAGCGGAGATTTTCTTCTAAGCATTCCTCACCGAATGCAGCCGAAACAAAACGGACAAACTGCCCTACAATATCGTCCTCAAAAAAGCTCTCCTCGGTAATGGGAATACAGTTATCGTCATCGGGGATAAAGGTCTTATACCTGCTGTCGTCCCACTCGCCGCCTGCATATGTGAGACCGTCTGCATCAAGGGAGTATCTGCCGAACAGACAGCCCACTGCATAAGAAATAAAACTCTTGCAATCACGCTCTGTATCCGCACGGCGGACGGTCACGTCCTTGTCATCGACTTCGGGTGTCAGCTCCTCCTGTAAGCCGTAAATGTCAATGAAAATGCGGTTCAGCTCTTCTTCGTTGGATCTGAGTTTCCGGAAACGTTCTTCGCATTCCTGCGCCCACTGTTCATAGGCTTCTTTTATCCTCTTTACCGGACGGATAAAGGGGTGTTTTTTGAAGTCCCAGCTTGTTTCAAAGCTGTCCCAGTCGGCTTTGGAAATAATTAAGTTATCCTTAACAAGTTTATTGATTGCTATAATTGAATTCTCATCAACCAGAATTGGTAGTGAGGATATATGCCCTGATTCATAGTTTAAGGTAGGACTTAATACTTTAAGATACATCAGTGCAACAGTTGAATTCAAAAAGGCTAAAATATAGTTTTCTTTGTTTGATTCAACTATAGCTTTTGCGCCACTTCCAAATATGGACTTATCGGCTATCCTCATGGAAGGATTTCCGCTTGAAATGCCAGACCAAGTGATAATCTTCTTGAAATAATGTTCAGTATTGAATAATCTTCTTGACCAGCTTGTAGTATTGGGGTCTTTCGGATTGTGAGTTACCCACCATTTGATTTCCGCTCCATCTTCTTTCCAGTTGACTACATATTCTAAATTGCCATACCATTTTCGGTAGTCACCACCTTTTGCCAAAGGGAACCATGTGAGAGTTGATATTTTCGCTTCTTCCATGGAATGCGTATCAAACGATATTTTTTTACTATTAACCTCATACCAAAGTCTTAAAAATCTATTATTGTCTCCAGTTGTTAATCCTCCTCGTATTATTTCTATTTCTCCGAGTTTCGGACAAGAATTAAACAAACGAATTGAGCTTTTGCTTAACCAATAAGCAACAGGCGATCCGGGGATTATTGAGAAGTTTTCCGAGTTACTTTCATAGTAAAATCCGCACTTGTGGTCTGCAATCGCCTCAAGCGCTTTCTGTCTTTGTACTTCCATGCCGCCCTTGAAATCCGTCAATCTGAAATAACAGCCTTTTTTGTTTACATAACTGTTTTTTAATACAAAAGTACAAATAGGAACAGTTGATTCTTCAAAAGCAGAATATTCAAATTGAATCAATGTTTCAATTGTTTTTTCCGAATAAATTAAATTTCTCAGCTTTTCATATGACTGAATAAACATCCAGACATAAGGTGTTAAAAATCCGAGATAACCTTGCGGCTTTGCAAGCTGTGAACATTTGACAACAAAAGCAGAAAACAGGTCTGATTTATAATCTGCAAAATTCTTTTTAACAAAATCCGACAGCACCGCATTCATGCCCGAACCGCCCATATACGGCGGATTTGTGCAAACAACGTCATATTTCTGCGAAAGAATTTTGTAAAGCTGCATCAGGTTTTCTATTTGTGACCTGTTGATAATAAGACTGCCCTCAAAATTGTCAATAGCTTCATCTATACTGTCATCAGCCTGCACCGTAATAAGAGAACCGTAGGTGTCTGCATTCTCAAACTGCTTAACAAAAGACCTTATCGGCTCATCGAGAAGGTCATAGTCCGGTGCGGGCAGATCCTGAAAATGCGACAGATTGGGCAGATGTGAGTCAAATTTTCCGTCCTCTATCCTTTTCCACAAGCGGCGGTCATACTGCCTTGCTTTCATCATTACCGCAAAATAAGCAAGCTGATACGCACGTTTATCCAGATCAAGCCCCCACAGGTTGCGGTGGGTTATGTTATGCACCGCATCACGCTCCGTATATCCGCAGGAAAGATATATCTGCATCAGCACATCAAACGCATAAACGAGAATATGACCGCTGCCCATGCAAGGATCAATAAACCGTATCTGTTCGGGCGGGAGGTCTTTGCGTCCTGCACGGAGCTCTGCAAGCTGTGCCTGCACATCGGGTGTCTGCTCCGCTTCTTCGAGGTAGTATTTCCATTCCGAACGGGCAGAGGTGTCAGCATGACCGTCCGCCCACAGCCTGCCGAGGGAGTTTTCGACCATATACTTCACTATCCAGTGAGGTGTAAAAAGCTGTGTCGCTGCGGGAATATTCTCCTTGCTGACCTTGACATTTTTTTTCATAGATTCAAAAACGGCATCTTTCTTTTCGCTGTTGTAATACTGATACAGCCAGCCTATGATCTCGACCTGTCCCTGTCTGCTGAGATCGAAGTCCGCTTCGTCAATGTCCGTTACAAGGTGACGGATAAAGGCATCATCATCAATAAACGAGATAGGCAGGAGCATTTCGGTGTAATCGTCCTGAGAATTGTCAAACAGCTCCGGCAGGATCTTATGCAGTTTCTTGCATTGCTCAATGAACATAATGCGGAAAAGCTCATCGAGCTTGTTTTCGTCTTTGAGTTTCCATATATCGTCCTTTTCGATAGAAAACCCCTCTGCATCGGCAACTTCTGCCGCATAGGTGACAATATCAGGCTCACGCTTTCCACTTTCTGAGGAAAGCACTCGCACTCCGCTTGGGAGATAGTCATTGACCTCCATGAAACGGATAGCGATCAGGCGGTTGAACCAGGTGTATGCGATCTCCTCAACCACCGTTTCATAGGCGGTTTTGTAGTCCGAGGTCTTTTCGTGTTCTCTGATATGATTTGCAAGGCGGACACGCTTTGCAATGTCCTTGTCTGCCACTTCCGCAGGCTTGCTTGTACCCATATCGTACAGTTTAAGCTTATCTGTCGAGCCGTCCATTTCGGGAGCAATACCGTTTTCATCAATACCGAGAAAACGCATACGGTATGCCACAACTCCGATCAGATCCCGCCTTGCCCATACCGAGAAATTTTTGATCTTTGTCTTATTCATCTATATCACCTTAAAATTCTATGTTAATGACAGTATTATCTTCAAGTGCAGCGATAAGCCGCTTTTCAAGCTCAGCCACATACTTTTTTACATCGTCCTCAGTTTCGATCTGCCATGTAGATGCATTGTTAATGGTCTTTATACTTACAGACTTGCGCTTTTTGACAGGCTTTGCCGCAGTAGGTGCAGGCGTGTCACCGTCACCGCTGCTGACAGGGGACTGCACAGGCGGAGCTGTTTTCGCCTCTGTATCAATGATCTCATTAAGGCAGCGGAGTTTGAGAGCATCGGCTTCTGTAGTGATAGCCTGCAAAGCAGCCACATCATTGCACATCTCCGCCTTTTCTTTCAGCTCCCCGAACAGCCGTACAAACTTGTCGGAAAGTTTGGATCTACAGAGCTTATCTTCAAGCTCCTCAAACACACGCTGTCTTGCATCAGCGATAGCCGCCTTGACAGGTTCAGCCATTTGCGAGAGGAGTTTCACATTGGCAGCGATGAATTTGTCACGCAGCGGATTGAGCTTGCAAATTTCGTGATAGGGGTCAGGATCGTTGATGATTTTCCCGATTTGGGCGGCAGTATCTTCTATCTCTCTGTCAACGATATAGGTTTTACTGCGCTCATAAATGCCGAGAATACGCAGGACATCATCAAAAATTTTTTTCTGATCGCCCGGATTTTCTACCGTGCCGAAGAACTTTTTGACAGGATCATAGTCATCAGTAAAGTCAAGGAGATCATCTTCCTTATCCTTTACAGCTTTGAAAAACTCTATAGGGTACTGTATCAGCAGAATTTCGTTTAACAGACTCCTGCCCTTTGCAATGACAGCCTTGCCCGGATATTTCGGCTGCACACTGTAGTTACGCTCAATTCTTTCAAGCTCACGTTTCAGATTATCAGCATAACGCTTGAAGTCACGCATAATTACATCTTCATCATCGCTCGGGCAGCTTACGCCGAACAAGTCCTTGATAACATTTTTTGCCGCCTTGATCTGATCCTGTCTTGCCTTGACTTTCGGCTCGATCATCAGCTTTTCAAAGTATTCTTTTCTTGTGAGATAACGGAGTATCTCCTTTGCATCTTTGTTCAGGAGATTGACGATCTCTCCGTTCACATACAGCGTAATATCGCCCTGTTTCAACAGCTTTGCAGCGATCCACTGCACATCAAGCTCCACAAAACCATAGGGAGCTGCTCTGAATGTGTCAAGCAGAGATTTCAGCGAGGTTTTAGAGTGTTTCTGCGCCGAATTTCTTGCAATGAAGTCCCTCACATCAGAAACTGCAAACTCATTTGCCTTTGAACCCTCATTGTCGAGGGAGAGCTGTCCGCCGTTATCAGTCAGAACGGAAAGAATATCCCCCTCGGTAACAGGCACAGTGATATAGGAGAGCTTGTGATACAGCATATTGACAAGCTTTTCAAGTCCCGCATTGATTTTATCGGTTATATCCTTTTGACTGCTTTCTATCCTGTCGCCGCCCACATAAATAGCGGCTTTTTGGAGAGCATCTTTAAGGTGATTTCTTGCCTCACTGCGCTTTTCCTGCATTTCAGTACTCTTAACAGCCTTGATCTGCTCATACTTTTCAAGATTTCCGCCTGCACCGCTTATCAGGTACTTTTCGATCTGCCTTGCACTTACAAGTTCATCAATAAAATTTCTGTCCTGAGGGAGAACGACCAGAACCACATTATCCTGTCCGGAAAGAAAACGCATAGTGCCGTCATTGGTAGTTGCTTCATCGCTGTCAGGTGTCAGGATACGCAGCGTCATAGGATAATCGTTATTGGTCTTATAATACTTCTCATCGACCATTTGTCTGAATCCAAAGCTGTATCTGCTGCCAAACTTCGCAGACTTGAATTTGTTGTCTTTATAGAGATCCTCAAAAATCAGCTCAGAGATCATTCTTGTACGCTCATCAAGCTCAACCTGTATAGCAGAGATAGAGCGATTTATCTCCTGTTCCTCGTTGGTAAGAAAGATATACCTATCTCCATTACGGGAAACAAGCATCTGCTTCACAAGTAGCTCAAGCGCCTTTTCGACCTTGCCCTGAAGTTCCAATCTGTTATCGTTCACATGGGAAACCATAAGGCTTGTGATATTATTAGGATTCGGGACAATTTCCTTAATGTACTTTATCAAAAACAGCGTTTTGAGAACATTGACCGTAAAGTTATCGTCCTCATGGTCAGGGTTGAGATACGGGTTATCGTATGCACGGGTAATAACAGAACTGTGTGAAGAGTCAAGGAACTGCTCCAATGAATCATAGAACATATGGAGAGGTACTAATTCGCCCGGCTCTTTGTCCTTCAACCGGACGGCTGCTTCTTTGAAAAGAGCAAGCATAGGGCGTTCACGGTCAGCCAGGTGTTTGCCCGAAGCTCCGTATGTACGGATAGCCGTCAGAATAGAGCCTACCATATTGAACTGGTAGGGGATAAAGGGATAGACCGCCGCAAAATTCTCTCTGTCCGAGTAAAGCGGTTTGTTGATCTCATCGTCCCAAAGAATAAGGTTTTTCAGAAGTGATTCTGTTTCATCATACAGCAGACAGAGGGCATCATGTCCTGAGGGGTTTTTCTTTAAAATTCTCTCACGGATAACTTCGTCAACATTGGCAGAGGACAGGGACAGACGGGTAGCAAATCTGCCCTGAATTTTTGAGAAGTTGTCCGAGCGGATCTTTGTGATAGAATCAATATCCTGCTGGCTTGTGACCATTATCCATGCCTGTCCCTGACAAATCTTTCCCAGATCCTCAGCGACCGTCTGCAAATTGAGCATCAGATCATCATCTTCACCAATGTACTGTCCGATCTCATCAATAATGAATACCACATGATGATGCTTTCCCTTGCTGTCGATATAGCTTTTGACGAGTTTTGCAAAGGATTGGGTATCCATATTGTAATTGACAGTGAGGGTTATCTTTTCACAAGTGCTTCTTGCTGTGTCTTCGCTCATTGCACCGGCAGCGACAAGAGCGTCCACGATCTCGTCCTGCAAATAGTCAAAGTCATCTCTCGATTCAAACCACGCAGAGCCGTAGATCTCCTCAAATTTTGCCTTGAATTCTTCATACAGACCTCTTTTGCTGAGACTGCGCTCAAAATCGGCGACAGGAGGAATAGCGCTGCAGAACCCCTGCATTTCATTGAATACTTTGAGAAGAACATAACCGATAGCTTCTTTATTATGCTTTCCGGTCATTTCGCTTCGTGAGTCAATATTGAACTGAATAACATCTGTCGGCACAGATGCCGCTCTGCGGATATCGGCAATGAGCATTTCATCGTCAAGCTTGTCCCCGTCAATGAAATATTCGATAGCTTCTCTGCCGTCTATCACGCTGTTATCGAGCAAGGCAGCATTGATACGCTCAAAATGAGATTTACCGCTGCCGAAGAAACCGGACACCCAAACGCCGATATCTGTAGTTTTACCGTCAAGGCTTTTGCAGTAATTGGTGTAGAGGGTTCTCATGTGCTTTCTGATCTCTCTGGTGACAACATATTCTTCAAGCTCCTGCTTGATCTCATCGTCACTTTCTGAGCCGCCGACTGTAATAACGCCCTTGATCGGACGGGTAATTTCCTTTTTAAAAACTTCACCGATCGTCATTGTGATACTCCTTATCTATCTGCGAGCTTAAACGCTCTGTAATGATTATCGTCCTTGATTTGTGAGAATAAAACAAGATACTGTCCATCGTAGCTGCCGGGATAGAACATGACTACCGGGATATTGTGAACAACGCCGTTCAGGTTATTGAGGACATTGTGCGCCCTGAAAAGAGGGAAACACTTCCCGATACCCGTCAGGAATATTACATCTGCGCCCTCAGAGTGCTCCTCAATATACTTTACAACAAGGTTGTTCGGAGTGGTAACACGAAGCATATTTCCAATAGCTTTTGTTACACGCTCCAGACCTTTTTTCTGCTCAAACTCAAAATTCTTCTCCAGGAAACCCTTGTTCTTACAGATCTGAATGATAATGTCGTAAATGTCGAATACTTTGATCGCCATATCCACGGATTCGCCTTTCTTTTTGATAAAGTCAATTCTCTCACGGACATACAGTTCTTTGGAGGGTTCATAGTCGAAGATGTAACATGAATCCTCAAAACCGTTGTTTTTTCTGAAGGAGCGTTTCAGTATTATCTCCTCAGCTTTATCAAATCTTTCTTCAAGTGTACTCATCAGTTTACTCCTGCTATCGCTTTATACATACTTATATTTGTGTCTTTCAGGTAGTTCTCAAGCTCTATAGTGATGAAAACTCTGTTGACTATGCGTTTCTGTTTCTTATCGTCAGCCCACTTCACCAAGCCTGCTTCAATGAGGAAGTTGAGAAACAGAGACCTAAGCCTTTTTTTAGTCGATTCATTCCGGGAAGCCAGATCATCATTTTGCGTTTCTTTCTGTGCAAAGAAGATATTGACGTCTTTCAGATCAATGCTTGTGTCTCCGATGATGAGCTTGCTGCGATAGACCTCATACACAAACTCGTAAAATAGTCTGTTGGTGTTCATAACCGTTATCAGGTTTATCAGTTTCTGAGTGGATACATCAGCATTTACGAAAATATCTGTCAGCCTGTCGTCCATTGACCTCAGCCTTGTAAGGAGATAACCGCACATTCGCTTTTCACGGTTAGGGTTGATTGCTCCGAACAGGTTTTCGTCTATGCACTGTCGCTTGATCTCGTCATAATCAGCACCATTTTTATATAAAATAACGATTTTTTTGAACTCCACAAACCAAAATGATTGTGATATAAGTCCGGAATTGTACTTTTCTTCCATATTCGTTCACCACGCTCGAAAATATTATATATACCCATTCTATATTATATCATAAATTGACGATGATGTCAATGATTTGATGAGTTGATTTCACGGTATTTACACATTGAAGAGAGTTTCAGAAAAAGATGATTTTTCCTTGACAGTATGCCGGATAAATGGTATAATATAATTGAGGAAAGGAGCGTGGTACCGATGGCTGAAACAGGCACAAACCGTGAATACCGTGACAGGCTTTTCAAGTTTATCTTCGGCAATCCCCAAAACAGAGAATGGACACTAAGTCTTTACAATGCCGTGAACGGCTCACATTATACAGATGCAAGTGCTATCAGGCTTAACACCATAGAGAACGCCGTTTATATGAGCATGAAGAATGATGTATCGTTTCTGATCGACAATACAATGAGCTTTTATGAGCAGCAGTCCACATTCAATCCCAATATGCCGATGCGTTTTCTGATCTATGCAGGAATGATATACAGCAAGTATGTTGAGGAGAGCAAACACTATCACAGATACAGCTCTGCACAGCAAAAAGCCCCGACACCGAAATGCGTTTGCTTTTATAACGGTACTGCCGATAAGGAAGATAGAATTATGCTTAGTCTGTCGGATTCATTTGACGGAGAATCAGATATTGAAGTCAGGGTCACGATGATAAACATCAATTTCGGGCATAATAATGCATTGCTCGATGCCTGCAAGCCTTTGAAAGAATATGCATGGTTTGTGGATAAAGTCCGTTCCAATCAGCAGACAATGGAAACATTGGAAGAAGCAGTAGATACCGCCTTAGAGGAACTGCCTGATGATTCGCTCATCAAGCCGTTTCTTCTGGCAAACAAAGCGGAGGTGAAACGTATGTGTATAACTGAATATGATGAAGCAAGAACCTTTGCAGAGCAGAGGGAAGAAGGCAGGGAAGAAGGCAGGGAAGAAGGCAGGGAAGAAGGCAGGGAAGAAGGCAGAAAAGAAGGCAGGGAAGAAGGCAGAAAAGAAGGCGTACTTGCTACGCTGATCGGTCTTGTTAAAAAAGGCATTCTTACACTTGCACAGGCTGCTGAAGAGGCACATATGACTGTTGCCGAATTTGAGGCAAAAACCGGTTTGAAAGCGTAATTGATGATTGATGAAAAAGCCTTATTACGTGGAAGCAAAGCTTTTTCAGAAGATCGGCATCAAAACAGATAGGGCTGAGGTGAAGCGTATGTGTATTACTGAATATGATGAAGCAAGAACCTTTGCAGAGCAGAGGGAAGAAGGTAGGGAAGAAGGCGTACTTGCTACGCTGATCGGTCTTGTTAAAAAAGGCATTCTTACACTTGCACAGACTGCTGAAGAGGCACATATGACTGTTGCCGAATTTGAGGCAAAAACCGGTTTGAAAGCGTAGTTGTTGGTTATTGAAAAAGCCTTATTATGTGTAAACAAGGCTTTTTCAGAAGATCGACATAAGGACAGACAGAGAAGTTTCATGTAACGATGTAACAATTAAAGAACAATACTGCAATCTAAAACAAGCACTTCTAATTTGGGAAGTGCTTGTTTTTTTAACCTGTCTTCAAAAACTAAAAACTGCGAAAAAATGATATGAAAATTTGTGATAATACATACGCACTCTTGATAGAAATTTTGATTTCATAATCTTCATACATACGCCTCGAATGATTAAACCGATTAAAGGTGTGCCTAACAACACAACTGATAGGACGGGGTTCAGATTTATTTTTTATTCAGGGAAATTCTTTCAGAGGTTCATTCATTTGAAAGATTCAAAAATAGCTGAATTGCAAGCATTAACGAACAGGTCTTTGTTTGTAAAAATGGCGTTATAAATATTTCGCTTTTTTTACTGTTTCATCATTTAAAGAAACCAAGCTCCCTATTCTCCGGCAGACCCACAATAGATGCCCTGTCAAGGAAAACGTTGAACCGTTCACAGGAGGTTTCAGGAAGCAGCGTACAGTCGTGACAGGCGGCGTAATTCAGGTCCTTATAGCCCTGTCTGGTGGAATATATGCATAAGGGATCACCGCTGCACCAATCCGCTCTTTCCAGCATACGATCCATGATCTCTTCAAATACATCTTTGTTGTGAGCAATGCTGATAAGTCCTCCAAGGCTGCTGTCAGCGTCAGAGGAGGAAACATAGACGAGCACTCCGCACATTTTCACATCTTCGTCCTTGTCAATCTCGCTGAATATTTTTTCACGGATAGAGGCAGCACTGTAGCCGCAGACATTGGCAATCTCACGTATGAATAAATGGGCAAAGGTATGCAGCAGGACGTAGGTCTCAGAAAACATTTCAAACTTAAGATTCCCCGTCTTCATAGCATTTTCCATTTTTTTGTAACGGGAGGAGTGGTCATGCCGCCAGCAGGCAACCTTTTCCTTGTTAAACCGTATAAAAATGCCTTCACCGGTCAGCTCCACTGCCGGCAGCCAGGGTTTCTGATACTGGGAGATATCCACAGGATTTTCTTCATTGCGCATGATACGTGTAAATCCGGTAAAAGCCTGGGTAACAGTCAGTCGGTCAACCACTGCAAGCTGTTCAAAATAAGACCGGTATTTTTCGGGAATCTCAACTGAATAGGAGGAAAAGTTATCCTCGCTTTGGTTGCTGTCTTTGGACAGGATCGCATATTCATCTTCATAGACCGACAATTCCGAACGAGTCTGTTTTTTCTCCAGCGTGTTTTTTACCACTTTCCATGACCTCAGAATCTCTTCGTCGGAAATATTTTCATCATGCAAGACCTGTCGCACGGCATAAACGAGCTTTTCTTCTGCTACATTTTGCAGCAGAGGATAATTTTTGCGGATACAATTGACCGCTTTCCTACTCCATGGCGGTATCAGAAGTGCTGACCTTGTAATAGGAAAGTACACCCCTGAAGCGGAACGCAGCCTTGCACGCATTTTTTCATGGCAGCCGAATTTTGCACGGGCATAAGGATCTTTGAAATGAGGGTGCTTGCATGTGCAGGGAAAATTTTCAAGGGCATCTGCTGAGAACACCTGTACCATACTTCTTGTTGCCTTACATTCCGTACATTCCAGACGAAGGCTGTCAATATCCGTTCTGTTATTGATATTGACCATACGGATCCTGGGGGATCGGACGCCTGAAGGACAGGGCTGTCCCTTATGTACCCACCAATCGTAGGGAAAATCGTCCATGTGTCCCTTGGCGCAGACAACGATAAAACGGGAAGCGTTTAGTTCATTGCTGCACTTGGGACATTTGTGACGCTCCTTAGTACCCAGTTCCCTGAAATCATAGATGTTGCCGCATCTGGAACAATGCAGCTTTTCAGGAAAGATGTAGGACGGGATATTTTTTTCTTTTGAAAAGCTGTTTGGACCTTTTCTTGTTCTCGGCATCAGAAAATATTCTGCTCCGGTAATAACAGAAAGATTCTCATTAAACAGTTTCCTGTTTTCTACTTCGTCAGGATCGTTTGGGGAATAGTCCCAATCATCTGTGGAGGCAATGACCACTGTATCTTCTTTAAAGTCCACAATGGCACCCACTCCGAAGGTAGTGATAAGCTGTGTTTTGCGTATGCTGCCTGCATTGATCTTTTCGTCGGAAAACAGTGCAGTTTTGCCCTGACTATTCGCAGGTTGTTTTCTGAATGAAGGTTTTACCATGTGAACATCTCCTATCTTTTGGTAAAGTAAATATCGGCAGCAGATTCCACGTTTCTTACGGAATTGAGTATTGTGGGTACGTTTGATCCGGTATTATTATCAGCACTGCGGAACAGGGCAGCGTCCCCGTTATGATAATCCGCAAAAACCAATCTGCCGGGCAGCTTCTGAGCAAGCTCACGCCAGCATTCAAGATAATAGGTAAGCCACTCATCGGCATAATCGGTTATACGGGGTTCGATCTCATTGACACGCTTTAGTATCTTCTGCTTGACCTCCTCTACCGCCTTATCCGCTCCTGTAAACCGGCGGGCGCTTTCATTGGGACGGTATTGCGGCAGGGTGTGTCTTATCACAGCCATCATGGCACAGTGCAGCGCCTTTTCCACAGCACGGGGAGAGTAGGAAGTAACACTGGTGGCTTCCACGTATTTATAGAATGTGCTGTGATAATAACAAAACTGCTCGTAGTAGGATTTATCTCTGGAACGCATATTGTTGTACAGGGAGATCACAAGCCCCGGATTTTTTCTGCCTACACGGCTGGTCGCCTGGATATATTCCGCATTTGATTTTGGCTGTCCGTAAACACACATGGTACCCAGTCTGTCAATATCTATGCCCACAGACAGCATATTGGAGGCAAGAATATAATCATAGCAATTTTCACCGGTGTATTTCTCCTCAAGCCGTTCCAGCACAGCTTTGATATCCTTGGCGGAATTGCGGCTGGTCAGTTCATTATATCTGAAATAAGAGGGTATATCTGCATCGGCACAGTCAACCTTCATGTGTACGCTTTCAGCTTCCTTTTTAAACTTGTAGGTTGCCAGATACTTTATCTCTGCCATAATACGGTCGGATATGATAATGGAATTGGAACCCAGCTCCTTGAGGGTGTTAAAATAACCTACGCAGGTGTAAAACTGATCGATCACATCTGCCGGTCTTCCCTGAAGGCGATACAGGTGCTTCATAAAGGTCAGCAGGGCAAAAATTTTTATCAGTACTTCTGATGTTCCGGAGCCAATGGAACAGATACCGAGATAGGTTCTTGCAGGACGTAGATATTCACTCGCCTGAACGGCAAAAAACGAATCCGTATGTGACAGACCGCTTGGGGGAAACTGTATCATCTGACGGTTGTAGAGGATACGTATCTGCTCTGCTGCATTCTTTACAGTTGCTGTAGAGGCAATTATCTTGGGGACCTTTCCATAATGGCTGCATATATTTTCGATCGCCATTTCGTAGCACCCCGTGACAGAGCCTAAAGGTCCTGAGATCAGGTGAAGCTCGTCCTGTATTATCAGTGAAGGAGGATCACAGCCGTTAGCACCCAGCATATTCCCTGCCTGTTCTTCCCAGGTGATCCGTGCGAATTTATCTACGGTACTGAGTACAAAAGTAGGTGCTATCCTATAAATATCATCGTCTACCACATAGATGGGCAAATGGCTGTGAAATTCACATTCAGGATTATTGCAGCAGGAAATATTCATGCTGCCGTTTTTTATTTCATAACCGTTCACATTAATTGACGCACCACACCATGGGCATTTTGTGATCTGCATGGGATTGGCTTCAAAGATGCTTGCTGTGGCGTTTTCATGAAGTTTTTTAAGAGTTTCATCAGCATCTTTTATGTGATTTGGTGTCATGCCCGAACCTATCCACAAGCCGATCGAGATCTCCCTGCCGGGTATGCCGTACTTTTTGCGCATATATTCAGCTGCGCAGACAAGCGCAGCAGCTCTTTCAAACTGCTGAAGTGTGAGCAGCCGCAGGGTGTACCGCATAATGACAGTGACGCCGTTCATGCGGTCGTCCTCACCGTTTAGTCTTCTGAAAAATATGGAAAATGCAGACAGACCAAGGTAAGCTTCTGTTTTGCCGCCGCCTGTGGGAAACCAAAGCAGGTCAACGTTGTTGCGGAATTTTGAATCATTATCCGCTATATCGGGAATGATCTGTAAAATATATGCCAGCTGAAAAGGATACCAGCTTACAGTGTCAGGGGGACAGTGCTTTGTTTTTATTCGCTGTAAAAGCATGGCTTCGTTCATGTATAAAAACGCTTTCCAGGCGTTATCATTTTTTCTGAGTACGTCCACGCCGCTATTAAGACGGGAAAGACAGCATTCGATATTGTCAAAGGCATCAGCAGAGGCATGGGGATATTTTGCGATAATTTTCCTGTTTTCCTGCAGCTTTTCATACCACTGACGGTATTGTCTGATAAAGGCGGTAAGCTGCGAACAAACGGTGCTGCGGTCTGCATGACTGTAGTAATTCATGAAAAGGCATTCTGTATTTTCCATGATCGCCGGCATCATCTGAAGCATTTTGTACTGAGGGATAAATTCGCTCCTGACCTCAGTCACCACGCCTTTTTCTTCTGTATGAACAGAGGCACAGCCGTGACCGTAGGAATAATTATTCACCGAATCATAGAGCATATCGTTTTTTTCTTCTTCCAGAGAGCGGCGTGTATTTTTTTTGTAAACAGGCAAAAAGCCCCTGTCACTTTTTATGGAAAGCATACACTGAAACAATGCATTTTCATTGCTTTCTGTGAAATCCTTTCCCTCATTGTGATTGTTATGAACGGACACTGTCACCAGCTCGCTGCCGTCACTGTTGATTCTTCTGACACGGATATCTAAAGTAATATCTTCATTTCCCTTGTCAGGAATTGTGACCTTGCCTGCACTGACGGGAACAGCCGCAATTGTCTGAAATTTTTTTGTTTGTCTTGTGTAAAAATATCTTTTTATTTCCCTTTCATTATCGATGATAGTCGTTTCATCATGATGATATACCCCATAGGTAAATTGGATATGCAGTGTATCCTGCGGGCTGACAGCAAAGGAAATACCCATGGCAGAGGGCTTGAAAATGCTGTTTTTTCCGGGTTCTTCACTGTCCTCTGACCCATCTTCAAACATTTCTTCCAATGTGCCGTTCGTATCGTCTGCATCAGTGTCCTTATTTTCAGGCAGCCCCCGGAGTATTCCCAGAGAATAACGATTTAAAGGATCTTCCATTTTAAGTTCTTCATTCTCTTCTACAGGACCGATAAGATCTGTTCTGAGATGTGAGGCAATATCTTCTATTGCTTCATAAAATGCTGAATAGTGGGACATATTATCACTTCTTTTTTCCATTAAATATAAGCCTTGCAAATCCGGTAACACTGATACCGAAACATATTTTTGATTCTTGAAATTCCTGTGGTATATCCTTGCAGGCTTGTCTGAGAACTTCTGTTGTAATACCGCTTACATAAAGCTCCTCCAGATTATCCGGAAGATTATATTTACAACCTGTTGCATTCACGCCCTGCTGCAGTTCCTTGACCATTTCCTTTGAAAGACAGCCGATACAGTGATCGGTGTTGTGGAATATTTCATAGCTTCCCGGTGCAGAACGTCGGGCAGTCAGCTTATCATACATCTTCACGTTTTTAAGGATATACTCTTGTCTGTCCAGTGCCGTTTCAAAGTCACCGGTCACAAAGGAACAGGTGTCAATATCCCCGGTCAGACCTATCGTTATGGAGCTGCAATATGTATTTTTACCATACGTTTTACTATACCCTGTTTCAATGGTTCTTCCGGGTGAAGTACGTTTAAAATATATTTTTTTTCCCATCTTCATGACCTCAAGATCCGACTTGGGACGTGTCAGTGCCACATACCGCACTCTGGCTTCTTCCGCACTGACAGATGACGGCTTGCTGTCGCTGTCGATGAGAATGACCCGTTCAAATTCGCTGCCCTTAGCCTTATGTATAGTGGAAACGGTCAGCATAGGCGGCTCATCGAAAAACGCCTGCGGAAGATCGTTGGGATTTGTGAGTTTTGCTCTCAGCTCGGAAATATTAAGCTCATACTCCCGTGAATCGGTCAGCCGACACAGAAACTCCCAGAGCATTTCACTGCGTTCGTTATCTATATCGGTTCTGAAGGACACACGCCGCATAAAAGTATTTTTGCTCATGGGTTTGTTGTCAAGACAATAATCCCAAAACACATCAGCGATCCAACGAGAGAGCGGGCGGGCGTTGTTCGCACCTCTGTTCAGGGTATGGACAATACCTTTTTTGCAGAGCAGACTGCTGATATATTCGGCTTCTGCGTTGTTACGGCAAAGAATCGCTGTGGGTACGGCGGGTGCTTCGGAAAGTGTCTTTATATAATGCTTGATCTTTGTCATTTCAGAATATTCGGAAATGACATCATTGGCATACTTGTTCTGTTCGTAAATGTTTTTGGTCAGCAGCACTTCGCGCATTTGTGCAGCTTTTTCCGCAAGCTGTGGGGTCTGTCTGTGGTTGACGGTTATTTCATATCGCCGCATATCCTCAGGAAATTGTTTTTCTGCACGGTCATAAAATTCAATGGAGGAGATCTTGTCGTCCCCATTATCCGCATCATAATCGTAAATCGCCTGGCAGCGGTCTCCCGCAAGCAGATAACCGCATTTCAGATTTTCCAGAATTTTCAGTACCATCTTCGCACGTTCATTGACAAGATCCTGAATTTCATCAACGATGAAGTATCTGATGTCCTCAAAATCCTCTGCCGAAATATATTTGTTAAAGAGCTTGATCCTGCCATTGTAATCGCAATTCTCAAAGTTTTCTTCAATTATGCCCTGTTCCTTCATTGCATTCAGGAAATAGGCAGCATATGAATCAAAAGTCAGGATAGGTATGTTGAGCGCAGAAGGACTGATCCTTTCCTCATTCACCGCCTGGCGCAGCTTGTCCTCAATAACCTTTCTGGCGCTGCGTGTATAGCACAGGATATATATTTCGTCCGCATTACAATCGCCGTTTTCAAGAATGTGTATAAGGCGCTGAGTTATGGTGTATGTTTTTCCTGTACCCGGTCCGGAATTCAGAATAATATGAGAATCAAGCGGTGCATTTATGATAGGATCGGGAGTGGATATTTTTTCATATCTATTGCTGATCTGTTGTATTTCTTCCGCAGGCAGTTCGGCAGGTGCGGTGTGTTCTTCGGGTGGCTCTACTGTGACCTCTTTGTTTTTGTCTTTTTTGAAAACAGGGGTGTCGTCTTTTATACTGATCCCATGGCGTTCAAGCAATTTCTCCAGGCTTTCTTCCTTCTCAGGTTCTTCCTCTGTTATCATTTCACGGGGAATAATCTTTGGCAGACAGCCCCCATGTCCCTCACATTCCATATATTCGCATCTGTTTTCCCAATAAAGAACGCCGTCCCTCATCACAGAACCATGCGTTTTTTCTCCGCTTTTGGAATTTATACAGGTCCTGTTTTGCGTTATGATATTCTCCTGGACTTCTGTCAGCGTAACGGCTTCGAGTCCAACGCAATGCTTACGAATTTCTTTCAACCGCTCTGCACCAGTTATTTTTTCGATGTATTTTTTATCTTTATTGAATTTCAGTTCTTTGTTTCTTATGTATACATTGGAAACAATATTGATATTGGATTCGATCATACCGGTAACTCCTCAACATCATTTAAATCCTTCAGATCATAATAAAATCTGAGTTTATTGATCTCACGCTGTACTTGATAATCTCCCATATTTTCATTTTTTATGGTAACTCTTGCGATCTGGTCTTCTCCTATGGTTACTGACAGCTCCAGCATTTCATTATAGTATCCCTTCGTCTTGACAGGAATTGTCGCATAACGGTTCTCTCCGGTAGAATCGGTAAATATAAAGTTGGCAACAAAAGAATCGGCGGTCAGAGAAAAGTAGATATTTTCCGTGGTATCTCCGGCTTTATTTTCGTCTTTTTTCAATATAGGATAGGTTTTGCCGTCACTGAGGAGAATACACAGGTCATCGCTGAGTCTGAAATCGCAGCCTATTGCAGAGGTTATTGCAGCCCCTTTAGCCACTATCCACTGATACCCGCTATCCTCGTCATCAAAAAAGAGCTTATCCCTGCCAAACAAGTCAATGACCATCTCTGCAAAGGGACGCAGACCGCTTGAACCACCTGCCAGAATGACCGCATCAATATTTTCAGCTGTAACACCTGCTTTATCCATGACCTTAATGATAAAGGTCAGTACGTTTTTTGTGATCAGCGGCGTTATTATATCAGAAAAAGTGTCATAATCTATCGTATAAGGCCGTGAACCTTCACCTAAAGTCATTGTGTAATCATCATAATCGGAAAACTCGATCTTCATACGTTCCACTTCGTTCATAAATTTATCCTTTTTTGCAGCATCCAGTTCTTTATAGGATATATTGGGATAAACCTTTGGCAGTAATCGCTGAGCAAGCTCATTGTCAATATCATCGCCGCCAAATTCAACACCGTCAACAAAATCTTCAAATATCTTGCTGCCGTCTATGTTAAGGATACTCAGATCCAGCGTGCCTCCGCCAAAGTCGATCACCATTACTTTAGAAAATCCCTTCATATCCTTGTCCCTTGCTTTTGAAATATAAGCCGCAGAGGACTCGCTGACAAAACCCTTTACCCTGATACCGGCTTTTTCGGCAGCCTCTTTTAATTCCGTTCTTGCTTTTTCGGAAAAATCAACAGGTATAGAGAATATTGCTTCTTCAAAATCGGGGAAATCAGGTCTCGGTTTTTCTGCATTTACTTTTTCCTTCACGTCGCTCAAAAAGAGATACACCAATTCCTTTCCGCTGTACACCTCGTTGTTTACTGCGATTTTTTTGTCTTTTCCCAGAAGTGTTTTAAATGAAGTAATGATCTTATAATTGTCCGCAAGTGTATTTATATTTTCCTTGACTTCACACCCGTATTTGAAATCATTCTTGTTCGTTTTTGATATGGCTATACAAGAGCTGAAAGGCTTATTACTGCATCTTGTACCCCCTGCACCTCTGCCCTGCTCATAATGATACAGATAAACAGAGGTATTGGTCGTTCCAAAATCAATACCGTAACAAAATTCGCTTGTCATGTGTTATCCCCCTTAAATTTAATTCCGTTTCTTTCCAGTGAACGGAAAATTTTCTTTATGATCACCTGCAAGGACTCATAATTTTCTTCGCTGACAGCAGAAGATTCATATTCAAGCCAATCCTCATACAGAAAAGAAAAAGCCTTTTTCAGATCTGAGCGAACTTTCTCTGCTTCCAGCGATGCCTCACGGCTGTTTATGGCATAGGCATCGCTGAGTTTCCTATCAAGCTCGGCGTTCTGACTTTCTAAGGAGGCAACTTTTTTCTGCAGTTCCTCCGCCTGAACCCGCATAGCTGCAAGGGACTGCTCTGCTGCTTGCAGCTTTGCCTGCCCCTCGGTGCAGCGTTTTTCCCACTCAGCAATTTTTGCCTTTAACATGGCGTTTTCTGCGCCTGCTTCACGGTTGCTGCTGATCCTGTTCTGAATGGTTTCAAGGGCTGTGGTCAGGGGAGTGATCCTGTCAGTGAATGCGGATATGATTGTTTCCTGCTCCCTGTCCATATCTCTTTTTATTTTTTCATACAGCAGCCGGTAGGTATTTTTTTCGGAATGTGCATTATCATCGGAATGATCCTTTGCTGTGGTATTATGATCTTCGGCAGCTTTTCTGATTTCTGTCTGTGATTTATCGGAATGTGTAATGTTTTCTGCCGGGATCGGATTTTCGGTTTTCGCCGGAATTGTGTCAGCTGTTTTTTTCACAAATCTATATTTTCTGCCCCATTCAGAAATAAGTGAGGCGTATTGTGATTTTGTCAGATCGGGATAAATATTGTTGACGGCTTTCCATATATTGTGCAGATCGTCTTTGCTGATATGTGAATAATCGAGCAGGAGGATCTTGCCATTGCTTTTATTGATAAGATTGTAAAACTTATCCTTGTTTTTGTTGGATTTAATTGCAAAGCGAGCCATAAACGCCACTGATTCGGAAAGAATATCAGAATTATACGCTTCCTCTTTATAATATTTCAGAACCGGAATAATGGCAGCTGAAAATTTTGAAACATAGTACTGAGAAAGCTTGGGATCGGTATCAGAAACAAGCAATTCCTTCAGTACACTTTCTATAACCTGAAAAGGCTGAGTCTTGTTTTTGGCAATGGTTTCAAAGAAAGAAGAAGAAACCTCTGCAGAAAACCTTACAAGCTCTGCGGCAGCATCACGGGGGCTTGCGTCTTTCAATGAAAGAATGTCTGCAATAAGCCCGGCGACTGCTTTGGTTTTTGTGTTGTTAAGTGAATTCTTATTCTCTCTGTATTCCTGATAATAGTTATCCAGCTGTGCTTTTATTTCATTTATAGTATTCATTGTAAACCTCCTCAACTGCTGATAATATTTATCATATCATCACCTATATTACAATATCTTTTTACAGTTTCTGTGACTGTTTTAAGATCGGAAATTGAATTAACAGATACGACCTGCAAATAATTGGACAGCCTGTGATAGCCCTCTTTCGGAACACTCTGACGGCAGAAAACATATTTTCCGTCAGGCATTTTATCCCCATTTTCGGCGATACGGAACATTGGGTTTGGTTTTAGGTCGATAGCAAATTCACATATTTTTTTTAATGCATCCGAATAATCAGAAACAGGTTCCATGTCTCCTTTGAGCTTAAAAATTATGTTAGTGTTTGTTTCCGTAGGTTCGTCAGAAACAGCGGGAAACGGTGCTTGTGCAGTTCCGACCCGGCTATCCTCTGCATTATTTTCGACAATATCCGACACATCTTCCGTAAGCGTTTCTGTATTTACAGCATCGTCTGCTGTTGGTTCTTCATTAATAGCCGCCTGTGCTGAAACAGGTTCTGCAACATTTTCAATAGTGTTGCTTTTTTTCATGGACTCCGACACGGTTTCTTCGTGTGAAGTGACAGTTTCATTTATGGTGTAGCAACCTCTACCGACCGTCCGAAAAGTTTTATCAAACAATAGCATTGCGGAAAGCTTTTGTGTATCGACATTTTTTTTGCAGTACTTTTTGAGCAGATACCGAAGATCGTTTAAATAAATGCCGTTACAATATCGACGATATTTTGTGATTTCGGGTGTATCGGACGAAAGTATTTCTATTACAGCTTCTTTCAGGCTAAATGGTTTTGCCGTGTCAGGAGCAGAAAGAATCGGTGTGGACACAGGATCGCCGCTTGTGTCTGATTTTTCTGTACCGGTCAATTTTTCAGAATTTTTTTCAATTGTCTTTTCATCGTCTGTAATGGGTGGTTCCCGGTAATTAAGGGCTTTATTTTCGACCATAGGAACAGCAGGCTGCTCAGTGTCAGGGGTTTCATCACCTTTTCCATTGGTTAAATATTTAATTATCATATGATCTTGATCAATAGAGCAACGATCCATCAGGAATTTGATACGCTTAATTATCTGAATGGTAGATAAGTTTTTTTCGGCATATAAATTTTCAGTTATCGGCATTTTTCTACGCAGCTTGTTGGCATTTTCTTTATTGACAAAATCAACACTGTTATCAAATAGCGGCTTTCCGACCAAGCTTTTTATTTTATCAGAATATCCGCTATCCTCGCACAACAGGATAAGAAATTTTTTGTATAATTTAATCCAAACTTCAAAAAAATATTCCGTCCCATTCAATATAAACGAATAGGGCTTATAATTAATACAGCTCTCAGGATTTTCAAAATCCACGGTTTTCACAACATCCTGTCCGGTTCTGTTGTCGGGAGGCTGGTAAGTTTTATTTATCGATACAGCATTCTCAGGTCCGGATACAGCAGGTATCTTTTCTTCCTGCGTTGGCTCTTCCTCCTTCGTGTCATAAGTTTCTGTCACGGGCAATGGCATTTGTACGGTTACATTGACATATGCATTTGCAGTTTCAAGAAAAGCGTCTAACAGCTTGTCATATTGGCGGAATTTTATTTTTCTGTCAAGAATTTCATTATTCACACGCTCATATTCTTCATCATCATTGATATTTTCGGCTTCTGCATATGCCTTTTGTATCTTTGCACGGGCTTCAACAATGTCTGCTTTCAATTCACTGACAGACCTTGTCAAAGATTCTTTGGTGAACGGGATAAACTTTTCAAGCTCCGGCTTTATGTCATTATCTTTTATAATATCATTTGAACAGGAATGCAGCTTATGTACCAGACGAGCGCTGTTGAGTGCGGATAATAACTGTTCAATATCGACAGTATCAGCATTAATAAACGAAATATATTCATTTTTTGTCGATGCATAGCCGTTGACAATATTTTGTACCAAATCAAGAATATCTGATTCTATTTCTTTCTCACTGCGTTTTAATTCTATATCAGTATTCATGCTATCAGACCTTTCGGTGAAAATTATATATTTATTATATCATATTTTAACAAAAAAATCAATAGTTTTCATCGCTTTTTTCTTCTTTTTCACCAAAAAATTCCGCAGCAGAAATGTGCAGTCACATCGTATGAAAGCGATGCGGGTATACCGGAATCTATCAATATCCTGATGACAACTTTGATTCTGAAGATTTTGTCCCGCAGGACAACGATGATTCGGCAGGATATTGATTTAAGGCAACACCGCATAAAGAACGCCTGACGGCTTGTTTCGTCTCCGTTTGCATATTTTCGTCACCTTATGCAGAAACTCCTTGACATACGACAGTATGACAGCATTGTTTCTATACAAACTTACCCGGTTTCCCCTTTAGGGGTGTCTGTTATGCAAACAAGTTGTCAGCAAAGTTGACAGGGATGATCGACAGACAAAATTTGGCTGCATATCTGACGCACGATCTTTGTACGGTGTTGCCTTAAATATCGTAAATAGACATGAACCGGAACATTCTGCGCAAAAAAAGCAGAATGTTCCGGTTCATTCAGTTTATTATAATTATCATCTTATAACCACGATCGCCGATAAACACGAATTTATAATCATAAGTAAATATAAGTTATCGTGCTTATCTGAAATATTTACACTTAATTTACCAAAGAAGTTACAGCGGTCACACTCAAAATAAAAGGTACCGGGCTGCTGTCTGAAAAATTTATGTTAAATTCTCCAACGCTAAAAAAATATCATCAGAAATCACAGAAAATAAAAGTTACCGGGTTACAAATTAAGAAATTCGCACATTACGTACCAACGACCTGACTGCGGCGTCACCCCGCCGGGTTCCACCCGCAAACAGGGTATTTTCATATTTTCCGGTTTGTAACATCTGTATGTACTGTAGACTTGCTGACGCCGAAACATTTAGCGGCGGCACGGACGGTAGCCTTATGCTCAATGATGTATTCACCGAGAGTGACCGCCCTTTTCTTTTGCTCGTCATATGACAGATTGCTCATGATAGCCCCCCGTTACTGTAAGATCGCTTTTTTAAGGCTCATTTACAGTTTATGCTGGGGAGCGGGGGAAAATTACTTTTTTCGTAAGCGGTGTTTGCGTATCCCGATTGTTATCTGAGGTGCAGGCAATTTTTGCCGATAATTGGAGGGAAGGTGCTAAACGGGATATTAAGAAGATATAAATGCTGCAATACAGAGAAAAATGATATAAACATTAAATACGTTGTGAAAAGCCAAAACAGTCAGATTCTTCTCTTTTTGCAACGTACCGGATTTTGTTGTATTTGATTTAGTACTAACCAATATAAGCGTGCAATTAAAAAATGAAATGTTCAACTATGCATAAAATACCCCCCTTTCGTTAGATCCGTTTCGGTATATTTCTATTAAACACATTGTCCGATTTTGATGAGCATTTCAGGGCATTTGTTCACAATTTGTTTACTTTGAAATACCATTCATATTCTTGCAAAAAAGCCGGATTAGTGTTACAATATAGTATAATATGGAAAATATAGGCTAACGTATACAATCGTCCCTGTGCAGGCAGCG
>CANQPL010000010.1 GCA_947625735.1 uncultured Clostridia bacterium | reverse complement strand
CGTCTTTTCGGACTTCTCGGCAAGGACGATGATGTCCTTATTTCGGTAGATGATATTGTGAAGATCGGCACTGATACTGTCCTTGTGGCTGTAAACAGTGAAAGAATGTACAAAATGCACAAAGAAAGGCAGAAAGATTTGTCAGAATAAGTTTAAAATAATGCTTGAAAAAAAGTGGCAGATGTGGTATAATATTAAAGCAAATTCACACGCTGTGTTATTTGACTGCCGGTGTTCCGTTTTGGGATCAGGGTCAAGGGAGGCATGGCGGAGGAAAATTTATTTTATTAACCGGGAGGAAATTTAAAATGGGCGTAGTATCAATGAAACAGCTTCTTGAGGCAGGCGTGCATTTCGGACACCTTACCAAGAGATGGAACCCCAAAATGGCGCCTTACATCTTTACGGAGAGAAACGGTATCTACATTATCGATCTCCAGAAAACCGTAAAGAAGCTTGATGAGGCATATGCATTTGTAAAGAGTGTGGCTGCAAACGGCGAAAACGTGCTTTTTGTAGGTACTAAGAAGCAGGCGGGCGATTCTGTGAAGGAGGAGGCTCTCCGTGCAGGCGCATACTATGTAAATGCAAGATGGCTGGGCGGTATGATGACAAACTTCAGAACCATTCAGCAGAGAATAGGAAGACTCGAGCAGCTCCATACTATGCAGCAGGACGGCACCTTTGACCTTCTTCCCAAGAAAGAGGTCGTAAAGCTGGAGCTTGAAATAGAGAAGCTTGAAAAATATCTGGGCGGAATAAAGGACATGAAGAAGCTCCCCGGAGCGCTTTTCATCGTAGATCCCCGCAAGGAAAAGATCGCCGTATCCGAGGCAAAGAAGCTGGGTATCCCCGTTGTTGCCATTGTGGATACCAACTGCGATCCTGATGATGCAGACTATGTTATCCCCGGCAATGATGATGCTATCAGAGCAGTAAAGCTCATTGCAGGCGCAATGGCAGACGCTGTTATCGAGGGCAGACAGGGCGCTGCTGAGGCAGCTGCAGCCGATGAGGAGGAGACCTCCGAAGAGGAAGAAGAGGCTGTCGAGTAAGCCTGTTTGCGGAAAGCATAACGATCTAAGGAAATGCCCGAATGATTTAAAAGCGTTCGGGCATTTTATGAATATGAGACTTAAAATTTAGGAGGAATACAGAAATGGCAAAGATATCTCCCGCTGAAATAAAGGAGCTTATGAAGGCTACAGGCGTAGGAATGATGGACTGCAAGAAGGCACTGGAGGAAGCAGAGGGCGACAAGGACAAGGCTGTCACCATTCTCCGTGAAAAGGGACTTGCAACACAGGCAAAGAAAAGCGGCAGGATCGCTGCGGAGGGTATTGTTACCTCTGTAGTTGAGGGAAATGTCGGGGCAGTTGTGGAGGTAAACATTGAAACAGACTTTGCTGCAAACAACGATGAATTCAAGGCATTTGTTGCAGCAGTTGCAAAGACTGTAATTGAAAAGAATCCTGCGGATCTTGATGCACTTAAAGCAGCAACTATCAGCGGCGGCGATAAGAGCGTTGAGGAAGCACTTCAGGATCTGTTTATCAAGATCAGAGAGAATATGGTTATCCGCCGTTTTGTAAGACTTGAGGGCGTGCTTGTTCCTTACGTTCACGGCGGCGGCAGCATAGGCGTTATGGTAAAGCTGGATACAGATCTTCCTGCTGACAAGGCATACGAAGTAGGTAAGGACTGTGCGCTTCAGGTAGCGGCTATGAATCCTGCATATCTTGACAAGGCGTCTGTTCCTGCTGAGGTTCTTGAAAACGAGAAGAATATCGTAATGGCACAGATGGCAGAGGATCCTAAAATGGCTTCCAAGCCTGAGCAGGTAAGAGCAAAGATAGCAGAGGGCAAGGTCGGCAAGTATTACAGCGAGAATTGCCTTTTAGAGCAGGCTTTTGTCAAGGACGACAAGGTGACTGTGGGCAAGTATGTTGAAAATGCTGCCAAGGCTCTCGGCGGCTCTATCAAGGTGGCAGAGTTTGTACGCTTTGAAAGAGGAGAGGGCATCGAGAAGAAAGCGGACAATTTCGCTGAAGAGGTTGCTGCTATGGCTAAGGGCAACGGCTGATATTGTCCTGTAAATTAATAAAAATAAGGGGGGTTTGCGGCATTTTGCTGCAAACCCTTTTTATGTGCGGCGCTGAAAAAAATCGGCTGCCGATATACGGCAGCCGACCCTGTGAAAAAGTATTCTAATCAGTCGGATACATAAGGAAGAAGAGCGATATATCTTGCTCTCTTGATAGCTGTTGTAAGCTCTCTCTGATGATAAGCGCAGGTACCTGTCACTCTTCTGGGCAGGATCTTAGCTCTCTCGGTAGTAAACTTTTTGAGCTTTGCAGCGTCCTTATAATCTATTTTCTCCACCCTGTCAGCGCAGAAGGAGCAAACCTTCTTGCGGCTTCTTTTTGCGCCGCGGGGAGCCTTTTCTCTTTCCTTTTCCATGACGAAACCTCCTGTTCATTCAATTTTTTCTGCCGTTTCAGTGTCAGAACGGCAGATCCTTTTCGCTGATCACATCTTCAAAATCACTAAGATCAGAAACAGCTACCTGCTCATGGGGTCCGGGACTTGGGGGAACGCTGTCGCTATTGCGGCCTCCGCTATGATAGCTGCCTGCACCGCCGCTCTGATAACCGCTGCCTGCTCCGCCGCTCTGATAGCTGCTTTGATAACCGCCGCCTGTTCCGCTGTTCTGATAACCGTTACCCGACCCGCCGTTTGCGGAAGCCTTTGTTTCGCCGAAAGCAACGTTATCGGCAACGACCTCGGTAACATAGTGGCGTACCTCGGGGTAGCGCTTGTCATCATAGGTTCTTGTGCGCAGCTCACCCTCTACAAGAATGATCCTGCCCTTTGTAAAATAACGGCAGACAAATTCAGCAGTCTGTCTCCATGCGACAACATTGATAAAATCAGACTGTCTTTCGCCGTTCTGATTCTGATAACTTCTTGTGACTGCAACCGTAAACTGGCAGGTAGAAACACCCTGCGGAGTCTGACGAAGCTCGGGATCGGCAGTCAGCCTTCCCATAAGGATAACTTTATTGATCGAACACGAACCTAACATAACGATTCAGCCTCCTTAATTTCGGTATCACTTGACAGTGATCAGTGAACGCATAACGCCCTCGGTGATCTTGAGCACACGATCAAGCTCTGCAGGGAAATCAGGCGCACTTGTGAAGGTGTACAGAACATAGTAACCCTCTGTCTGATCATCGATCTCGTAAGCAAGTCTTCTTTTGCCCCACTCATTGACGGACTCAACAGTACCTGCTGCTGCGATCATAGCGCTGAACTTCTCTGTGAGAGCCTTGATGCCGTCCTCACCCTGATTAAGGCTGAAAACCACCATAGCTTCATAGGTTTCGCTAAGCTTTGCCATATATAAGCACCTCCTCTTGGATTACGTCCGCAATTAAGTACGGACGAGGATAACAAAGTTTATTATACCATCTTTCATCGGCTTTGTCAATAAATGTGAAATAAAAAGTGCAAACTTAAATGTAAATTTTTTGTTAAATTCGCCCTTATAAATAAAAAGACAAGCTCCCGTCATATTTCACACAGTGTCTGCGTAAGATTATTGTACAGGCTGAACAGGTGCTGCCTGAAATCGTGAAGAGTATAGGAGTTATTATCATGAAAGACATAAAAAATTTTTTTAAGAGAATGTCCGTCCTGCTCTGCGCACTGCTTATAATGAGCGGCTGTTCGGCGGTCGGGGATAATGTGAATGACACAACGGAAAGCACGGCTGACACAGGGAGCGTTACCGTAACAGGTGCGTCAGATACGGAAACATCTGTAATACCGGAAACGGATATGTCTGAGGAACCCTTGTCCGCAGACACCTCCGCTCAGTCCATGACAGAGGCTGTTTTGCAGGCTTATTATCCACGGAATAATTATTATTCGCTGAATTTTGATACGCAGAAAGGAATGTGGTTTTCATATATAGAGTATGAAAGCATTATGAGGGGCAGAAACGAGCAGGAGTTTACATCTGCATTGAATGAATGCTTTGACAATATAGTTTCTGTGGGTTGCAATACCGTTTATTTTCAGGTGAGAGCTTACGGGGACGCATATTATGATTCTTCTCTTTTTCCCCGCGGGGAAAATCTTACCGATGATTATGATCCCCTTGAAATTGCCGTAAAGACTGCCCACGACAGGGGGCTTTCTATCCATGCATGGATAAATCCCATGCGGCTTATGACGGACGAGGAAATGCAGAATTTGCCCGAGGGGTATGTTATATCCGACTGGTACGCCGATCCCGAAAAGAGAGGGTATATTTCCCGGTCTGAGGGCAGGTGGTATATTAATCCCGCCTATTATGAGGCTGTTTCGCTTATATGCAGCGGCATTGCGGAGATCGTCACGGGCTATGATGTGGACGGCGTGCAGATAGACGATTATTTCTATCCCACAGTCGACCCCGCTTTTGACGAAACGGCGTATAATGCATCAGGTACCACACTTTCTCTCGGGGATTGGCGGCGTCAGCTTGTAAGCACCATGGTAAGGCGTATTTATGAAACCGTGCATGATGCCGACCCAACAGTTATTTTCGGAATCTCACCACAGGGAAATGCGGCGTCTGATTATGAAACGCTTTATGCAGATGTGTACCTTTGGACTTCCGAGGAGGGTTACTGCGATTATATCTGCCCGCAGATATACTACGGATTCGATAATGCCGCTCTGCCCTTTGAGGAGACTGCCGAAAGCTGGCGGGATATGGTTACGGCTCAGGGAGTGTCCCTTGTGATAGGACTTGCTGCCTATAAAGTCGGATATGAGGATAAATGGGCAGGCTCGGGGAGCGGAGAATGGCAGGAAAGTACAGATATTCTTGCCCGTCAGGCGGAGGTTGCTCTTTCTCTGGGGGCGGGGTATGCGCTTTTCAGGTACGATTCGCTGTTTAATCCCGATCCCGCTGTGTCTGAGCTTGTGGAAAAGGAGCTTGAAAATCTGAAAGCCGTTGAGTAAAAATGCTCTTAGCGCATAAAAAAGGCTCGCTGCTTTCAGCGAGCCGCATTTAAACAGCTTCCTTTTCCGTTCTGAGAGTTATGAGCTTTCCTATTCCCGTCCGTGAAAGAGCCTTTGCAAGCTCAATGGAGAGAGGTACGGCAATAACACAGGCAAGGATCGCATTTATAGTTGAGGTCAGGGTGTTAGTCCCCGTGACAGAAAGAGCAGTCGCCATAGGTGCGCCTATCATCATCTGCTTAATAAAGGTCTTGCCCACATAGAGAATGATGTAGGTAAGCTGACCCAGAGCAGCTCCCGTAATTATATTTGCTTTGCCGCCTCTTTTTGAAATAATTCCTGCCACAAAGCCCATAGCAAACTTGAAAAGGAATGTCAGCGGGGCAGAAGCGATATAAGCAGGATCAAAAAGATCGTAAAATGCCGCACCGATACCCGATGCAAGACCGCCGATAACAGGTCCGAAAAGCAGTCCCGACAGCAGACACATGGAATTTCCCAGATGTATACGTGTGATTACCACGCCGTTGGGGATCTTTATCTGCATATAGTTTCCCACATAGACAAGCGCTGCCATAAGCGCAGTGACCGCAATGCGGTACGCAGCATTATTTTTTGTGTTCATAAGTGATTCCTCCCTTTGGTTTATAATACTATTATATCCCATTTGCAGAGGATTTCAAGTCGGGCATAATTTGGACATATGATGAGAGATTTATATAATATGCACAATATCTGAAATTATTATAACGATAAATTATATATATTCAACAACCATAGCCACCAAAATATCCGGCTTAATTTTTCCTGTACCCAAAAAATGCACAAAAAATACAGCTTACATTTAATGTCCCATTGGTATAATCTGATAAAAATTTGAGTTAATAGTTTATTAACAAACAAGGCAAGGAACAGGAAAAGCGTCCTGTTCCTTGCCCTTATTGCTTTTTTTGATAAGCCGGAATTATTTCAGATATTCGTCAATAGCAGCAGCAGCGGACTTTCCTGCACCCATCGCAAGTATGACCGTAGCTGCGCCTGTTACGGCATCGCCGCCTGCATAAACGCCCTCTCTCGAGGTAAGACCGCTTTCGTCCTTTGTAACGATACAGCCGTGGCGGTTTGTTTCAAGCCCCTCTGTGGTGTTTCTGATAAGGGGATTGGGAGATGTACCGATAGACATTACCACGCAGTCAACATCAATGATATGCTCTGAACCCTCCTTGACAACAGGACGGCGCCTGCCCGATTCATCAGGCTCGCCAAGCTCCATAGAAACGCACTTTATAGCGCTTACAAAGCTGTTCTCATCGCCTATTATCTCTGTAGGATTGGTAAGGGTCTTGAAGATAATACCCTCCTCCTTAGCGTGTTCGATCTCCTCAGCACGGGCGGGCAGCTCATTTTCACTGCGGCGGTAGACAATATATACCTCCTCAGCGCCCAGACGCTTTGCACATCTTGCAGCGTCCATTGCAACGTTTCCGCCGCCCACAACAGCAACACGCCTGTTCTGCTTTATGGGGGTATCGCTGTCCTCCTTGTATGCTTTCATAAGGTTCACTCTTGTAAGGAACTCGTTAGCTGAATAAACGCCTTTAAGGTTTTCTCCGGGGATATTCATAAATCTGGGCAGACCTGCGCCTGAGCCGATAAATACAGCTTTAAAGCCGTCCGCAAACAGATCGTCCACAGTAAGTGTGCGTCCGATTATCATATTTGTCTCCACCTTGACGCCGATAGCTTTAAGTCCGTCTATTTCCTTTGAAACGATGCTCTTTGGCAGTCTGAACTCAGGTATGCCGTATACCAGCACGCCGCCTGCCAGATGAAGAGCCTCGAATACAGTCACATCGTAGCCTTTCTTTGCAAGATCTCCCGCACAGGTAAGACCCGCAGGACCAGCCCCGATAACAGCGACCTTTTTGCCGTTGCTTTCGGGCTTATGTACTTCGCCTTTGAAGTTTGCATTGTGGTAGTCAGCAGCAAAGCGTTCAAGTCTGCCTATACCTACAGGCTCGCCCTTGATTCCCCTTACACAAACGCCCTCGCACTGTGTTTCCTGAGGACATACACGTCCGCAGACTGCGGGCAGTGAGCTGCTTTCGGCAATTACCTCATATGCGCCCTCGAAATCTCTGTCGGCGATCTTCTTTATAAATCCGGGAATGTCAATGCATACCGGACAGCCCTTTACACAGGGCATATTCTTGCAGTGGAGGCATCTCTGAGCCTCGTCTACAGCCATTTCCTCAGTGTAGCCCAGCGCTACTTCGGAAAAATTTTTATTTCTTACCTCAGGCTCCTGAGAGGGCATGGGGTTCTTTTTAAGCGACATATTCGGCATTTTACTTTACCTCCCTGAACAGATTGCAGGTCTCCTCGTACTTTTTCCGCTCAAAGGGCTTGTACATGGAGGAGCGTCCCATAGCTTCGTCAAAATCCACCAGATGACCGTCAAATTCAGGACCGTCAACACAGGCAAATTTCGTTTCACCGCCCACTGTAAGACGGCAGCCGCCGCACATACCCGTGCCGTCTATCATAATGGGAT
The DNA here is from genome assembly GCA_947625735.1 of uncultured Clostridia bacterium. Classification (GTDB taxonomy): domain Bacteria; phylum Bacillota; class Clostridia; order Oscillospirales; family Ruminococcaceae; genus Huintestinicola. Next base: position 68,652 of record CANQPL010000010.1, on the reverse strand, counting down.
TCATGGAAACAATTGTCTTAATGCCGTATTCCTTAGTGGTTGCGGCAACGAATTTCATCATGATAACAGGACCTATGGCTATTACCTCATCATACTGCTCACCGCTGTCGATAAGCTCCTTTAAAGCGTTGGTAACAAGTCCCTTTGTGCCGTAGGAGCCGTCATCGGTCATCATGCACAGCTTATCCGAGCAGGCTTTGAATTCGTCCTCCAAAATTACCAGATCACGGCTCCTGAAGCCGACAATTGAGTGGACCTCACAGCCGATGTTATGCAGCTTCTTGGCAACGGGATAGGCAATTGCACACCCCACGCCGCCGCCTACAACAGCGACTTTTTTAAGTCCCTCTGTATGTGTGGGACGTCCCAGAGGTCCTGCGAAATCAGCCAGCTCATCGCCCTCGTTCATGTGGTTGAGCTTTTCGGTAGTTGCACCCACTATCTGGAAAATAATGGTAACGGTACCCTTTTCCCTGTCAAAGTCCGCCACCGTCAGAGGGATGCGCTCTCCGCCCTCATCTGTCCTTAAAATGATGAACTGACCCGGCTCTGCTTTTCTTGCCACAGCAGGAGCTTCTATGTCCATCAGCGTCACAGTGGGATTGAGAGACTTTTTCTTTAAGATCTTGTACATTGTACACTGTCCTTTCATATGTATATTGGATCTCCCCGGAAGCCTGCGAAGCACTGCACGGCTTGCCTCTTTTCCGCTTTCCGCAGAGTTTTTGCTGTAGATGATTTTAATTTGTGCATATCAACAATATATACAATATAATTGTATCATATTTTTTCTCTTTTTTGAAATGTAAAAAAGGAATATGGTATATAAAAAATTACATGGCTTATCCTGCGAAAAATAATTGAATAAATTTATAAAAGTATCTTGAAATTATTTCAAAGCTGTGTTATAATAAAGTAGTACAGAATTTATTTATTTGTTGACTAATATAATGCCGCCGGGTGTTTGAGAAACAGAGGTTCATATATGGCAAATGCTAAAACAACTAAAAAGAGCTTTATCAAAAGGATAATGGCACTGATCTTTCTGTTTAATGTCATATTCATTATCCTTTTTGTGGGAATGACATATTTTACCACAAAAATAAATATTATGGGCGATACGGGTACAATTGTAATAAATTCCGCAGTTTCCGCATCAAAGACACTTGACGATTATTTCAGCTCTGCCGTGCTCCCCCTTGCCATGCTAAGCTCTAATCCTAAGGTAGACAGCTTTATAAAGGGGGATACATCTCTTGCAGAGGACACTCTTGAGATCATTTCAGGTATGACGAGTGCTTCAGATGAGCTTTGCACTCTCTGGTGTGTGTCAGATTCTACAGGAGAGATCATTTCCGACAGGGGAATAGTTGATAATGTGGTGATAAGCGATTATAAATGGTACGGTGAAATAAAGGAATCAGATGTTTCCGCCATGCAGATTTTTATGCGTGACGACGGATATAACAGCTTTGTTGACAGCGATTCCCAGATCATAATTACCCTCCCCATAATCAAAGACGGTGTATTTACAGGCTGTGTAGGTGCAGAGATCACCGTTGCAAGGCTTGCCGCCAATCTTCGTGACAGTGTTTATTCAGAGGGAGTTTATCCTATAGTTCTTGACGAGGGAGGGCGCATAGTCAGCTCGCCCCGGGGAACGGGGAATTTTGACAGTATTTTTGATAATACCGAAATTACACTGGGAGCGCTTTTAGCCGATCACCGCATTTCCGGAGTAATGGACGAATTTAAAACGGGAAGCATCACCAATTATATTATGACAGAAACCTCCCAGATGGGCTGGAAGGCTGTAATAATCTATGACGGCAGGATCGCCGCTGACAGCTTCAATAAAATGTATCTCCAGCAGATAATAATTCTTGCCTGCCTGTTTGTGCTGGAGCTTATTGCAACTCTCAATGTTGTGCGTCACGAAACAAAGGATATACCCGAAATATCAAGCTCTATCGCTCAGATATCCGAGGGTAACTATAATATACGCATACATTCTCATTCCGAAAATGAAATAGGTCTTATTGCAGATTCTGTGGACAACCTTGCCTGCACTCTTGAAGAAAAGATCGCCGAGATATACGATTATACAAATATAGACAAAACAACAGGACTCTGGAACCGCTATAAAATGTATGAGGTCATAGGCAATAAGATAGATGATCTTACCGAAACAGGCGGACGCCTTGCAATACTTTTTGTGGATATTGACAATTTCAAGTGGATAAATGAAACTCTTGGTCACAAGCTGGGTGATGATTTCCTTAAAATGTTCGGTGAAAGGCTGAAAAAATGCGTACCGTCCGTGTTCCGTTTCAGCGGTGACGAGTTTATCATTCCTGTTGAGATAAAGGACGATGCAGGAATAATCGAAGAGGTCATAACAGCACTGCGCAAGGAATTTTCTGAGCCTATGAAGATACTTCATGACAGACTTTACGCTCAGTTTTCGGTAGGTATCTCCATTTTCCCCGATGATGATACAAATCTTGATATGCTTCTGCGTGATGCAGATATTGCCATGTCAAGAGCAAAGGAAAGAGGAAAGGGCAGGACAGCATATTACAGCACTTCACTTCATCAGAATGTCGTCAGCAAGGCAACCATTGCCCAGAAGCTCAACAAGGCTCTGGAGAGAAACGAGTTCTATCTTAATTTTCAGCCTATTATTTCCGTATACAACGGAGATATTCACGGCTTTGAGGTGCTTATCCGCTGGGAGTCACAGGATCTGGGATATGTGCCGCCCTCAGAGTTTGTGCAGATCGCCGAGGAAACAGGCGCTATTGCCGAGATAGGTATGTGGATATTCGAGACAGGCTGCCGTTATCTTAAACAGATGAACGAATATAACAAGGACATCATTATGTCTATAAATGTATCCCCCATACAGATGAAAAAGCCGGGATTTCTTGATCAGGTAGTGCGTACCATACAGGTGCTGGGTCTTAATCCCGCCAACATTCAGGTGGAGATAACAGAAACAAGCTTTGTTGATATGCTTGACGGCAGTGATGATATTATTCAGAAAATAGCCGATATGGGTATAGCAATTGCCCTTGATGATTTCGGGACGGGCTATTCGTCATTCAGCTATCTAAAGGATATGCCTATCAAGTGCTTAAAGGTAGACAAGTCCTTTGTGGATAAGATCTCAAGCAAGCACAAGGACTATCAGATAACAGGTTCTATTATCGACATGGTGCGCAATCTGGGCATAAAAACAGTCGTTGAGGGTGTGGAGAGCATTGAGCAGTACAACATTCTCAGCGAGATGAAGTGCGACTATATTCAGGGCTTTCTGATGAGCAAGCCCCTGAGCGCAAACGATGCTATCGAGTTTGTAAGGCAGTATGACGAGCTGCACAAGCCGAGCCGCCGTTCTCTGGAGGAAAGCTCCAACAAGCTGGCTGCGGAAAAGCTGGAGCGTCAGAAGAAAAAATCGGTGGCAGGCTGATGAGCAAAAGTAAAGGGCGGACGAAAATTGTCCGCCTTTTTTAAGGGAAAATATAAGCGGGCTGCGCTTATTATGAGGAGGAGCAGTATTAATGAAGAGCTTTGTTATCGGTCCCAATGACGGAGGACAAAGGGTAGACAAATTTATAACAAAAGCAGTACCCCGCCTCCCTCAGAGCAGAATGTACAAGGCAATACGCACAAAGAATATCAAGGTAAACCGTAAGCGCTGCGAAATATCCCAAAGGCTTATTGAGGGTGATGTGGTAGACATTTATCTGCCTGATGAGTTTTTTTCTTCGGAAAAGCCGTCAGGGGATTATGATTTTCTGAAAGCCCCCGCAGAAATTACAGTTGTCTACGAAGATGAAAATATACTGCTTATAGATAAGAAAAGCGGACTTGTTGTCCACGAGGACGAGAGCAGCACTCCTGACACACTTGCTAACCGTATGAAACATTATCTTTATGACAGGGGAGAATATGACCCTGCCGCCGAAAACAGCTTTGCCCCCGCATTGTGCAATCGTCTTGACCGCAACACGGGGGGAATAGTCATTGCCGCAAAGAATGCGGAGGCTCTCAGGATATTAAATCTAAAAATAAGGGAGCGGGAGATAGAAAAAAAGTATCTGTGCATTACGGCGGGGATCCCTCCGAAAAAAGCCGATACTCTTACAAATTATCTTTTTAAGGACAGCAAGACCAATACCGTCACCGTGTCTGACAGGAAAACGCCGTCTAACCGCACAATAATCACAAAATATCGTGTGCTCCGCCGGGTGGGGGAGCTGGCACTTGTGGAGGTGGAGCTGCTTACGGGGCGCACACATCAGATAAGGGCGCACATGGCGTATATAGGCTGTCCGCTTTTAGGGGACGGCAAATACGGCAGCAACGAGATAAACCGCCGCTATCATATAGGGACGCAGGCGCTTTATTCATACAAGCTGAAATTTGTTTTTACCGGTGAAAGCGGGATACTTGATTATCTGAACGGCAGGGAATTTGAGGTGGGGGACGTATGGTTTGCCCATAAATTCGGATTCTGAAAACGGCGGCTTACACAGAGCCGCTTTTTTCACGCACCAGATCAATAATATCCTTTGGTGTGGAAAAGCGTTTGATGTCAACAGATGTAGGCTCAATGGATATTCCCTCGTCCTCCAGTTCGGAAAGTATGTAAATGAGGGAATAGGAATCAAGCCGTCCCTCTGCGAGTATTTCGGTGTTCAGAGTGATATCAACGCCGCATACTCTTTTGATAATAGCCATTATTCTTTCTTCGGACAGCATAAAATCGCTCCTTTGCGGGGCGGGCGGGGTGACCCCGCACGCAGGTCGGCGGGTGGAACCCGCAGCCGGGTCGTTGGTAAGTTAAGACGTGAGCATTACAATAGTAACCCGGTAACTTTCATTTTCCGTGGCGGGTGGAACCCGCAGCCGGGTCGTTGGTAAGTTAAGCGGTGAACATTACAATAGTGACTCGGTAACTTTCATTTGGTAGATTGTACATTTATCCTCTGAATAGGATTTTATGTTATTGACTTTGCTTAAACACGTCCATTTCCATGCTGACAAATCTTGAAATCATTTCTCTGTACAATACTTCGACCATATCAGAATTTGCGCCATATTTTTCCGCTTTTTCTCTGACCCTTTTGATAACTGCCTCAACACGTCCGGGGGCTTTAACTCCATCTTCACTTTTCTTAAATGATGATGCTTGCTTTACATAGTCTGTTCTCTCAGCTATCAATTTGATGATTTGATCATCAATTCTGTCTATATTTGAACGTACTTCCTCTAAACTATTACATTTCATTTCGATAACCTCCGTAAATTCCAATTTGGCAGGTCGGGCGGTCAGTGACCGCTGCCGGGTCGTTGGTAAATTAAGCTGTGAACATTACAATAGTGACTCGGTAACCTTTATTTGGCGGTTACTGACCGCCGGAAGCCTTTCCGTTTGGTGTTACATCAAGGCTTTCTGTTCTTTCAATTACCTTTGGTATCATATAAGCGGGGAGATGACGGGCAAGGTAATTTTTTATTTGTGCCGCTCCCGTATCACAGTCGGAAATTACCGCAGCTTTAAGCATTGTGACCTGACCCTTTTCATCATAAACAGGCGATACCGTGCAATCGGCTACTCCCTCCGCACGTCTTATCGCCTCTTCTATTTCGGAAAGCTCTATGCGGTACCCCGAATATTTTATCATTCTGCCGTTTATCCTGCCGTTAAAGAAAAGTCTGCCCTCTGCTGCATTTCCGCTGTCTCCCGTATAATATCCGCCGTCACCGAAACCGCCGCCGCCGTCTAAATATCCGCCTGCCGCACTTATTCCGCCAATGAATATTTCACCGTTTTTTATGGATACAGGTGAGGCGGTATGCTCTGTATCTCCCACAGGGACAGAGCGGGGGGAGGTGATATCCTCACAGGTCACATCATGCGCCGATACAAAGCAGCAGCATTCCGAGGGACCGTAGGCGTTTATTAGCCGTGTACCCTTAAAGCGTGTCATAAATTTTTCGGCAGTGGTTTTTTGCAGCACTTCACCGCAGCAGAGAACAGTTCTGAGTGACGGATAATTTTCCGGAGAAAAATCCCCCGAAAGCAGGCACATTCTCAGAAATGTGGGCGTACAGGTGAGAGCAGTTATATCCTGTGGCGGCACTCTGTCAAATGCATGAAAGGTACGTCCCCCGCAGAGCGACAGGTATATGTCCGCCACTGACAGGTCAAAGGAAAAAAGAGCATGACCGCCCGGTACGGCACTGCTGTTCATGCGGTAAACGCTTTCCCCGTAGGAGATAAACCGTTCAAGACTTTTGCGCAGGATATATATACCCTTTGGACTGCCCGTACTTCCTGAGGTGAAAATTATATAAGCGGTATGGGGAGGAATATTGCAGCCCTTGCCATTAAGCCTGATAAGCTCTATACCGCTGCGGCAGTCTGCCAGTGTGTCCGCACCGCTCTGCTCCGCTATACGGCGTATGCGCTCATGAGGGATACACACATCACAGGGAATATAGGGTCTTTCGCAGATAAGGCAGGCAAGAATTGAAATTATCATACCGGGCGACTTGTGACCGTAAATGATAACGGGCGCAGTTCCCCCTTTAAGCCGCTCTGCAAGCCTTTCGGCACTTTCCTGAAGCTCCTTATAGGTTATGGAATTATTTTCGTAAATATAAGCGGTCTTGTCGGGAAAGCGGCGGGCGGCGGCAAAAATGCGGCTTAACACTCCTTTATCTCCTCGGGCGGGATAAGGGAATAGTCATACATAACACGTGAATGATTTTCAAGTATAAGCTCCTTATCCACCGTTTCGCCGCTTTTTCTTGATATTATCTCACGAAAGACCTTGCTGCACCGATAGAAAACGCCGTCCTCCATAACAAACCGATGATCCTCTTCGGTAAGGCGGTATCTGTAGGGAAATTGCTCCTCCGAACGCAGTTCTCCGAAAAGATAATCGTCCTTTATCCAGATTTTAAGCTGCACAGGGGAGCTTGAATTGTTTCTGAAACGGTAATCCACATTTTTATAGAATACAGATGTGCCCGTGCCGAAAGGCACACGACGCCTTTCATCGGGAAAAAGAGCGTCTGAGTGATGATGAAGCTCCACCACCTCCAAAGGACTGTTGAGGATAAGCCAGTGAATGAGATTTGCAAGTTGACACAAGCCGCCGCCTATGCCGCTTTTAAGCTCAGTTCCCGAAATGGTAAGTCCCTCCACATAGCCCCTGTCAGCAGTGGGATTGCCTACGCACCGCCAGAAAGAGAATACCTCTCCCGGGCGGATAATGATCCCGTCAATATCCCCCGCAGCAATGGCAAGGTTTAAGGCTTTATTCTCCTGTAAGCGCATATCCACACCCGCAAGCCGTCTTGTGATAGGAGAAAAATGCCCCTTTATTATCACAGGCAGCACCTCATCGCTGTGCTCCCTGTTATCCGCAAATTTTGTTCCCCTGATGATACGCACCGTATCGGCTGTATCTCTCAGAAGATATTCCTTTGCCAGAGAGATCTTGTAACAGATCTTCCCCCGCTGGCAGAACAGCTTTCTTTGCTTTTCCATATCCCGACCCCCGTTTAAAATGTCATTCTATGGTATATTATATCACCGTAAATGGTAACATTCAATAAATGGGAGATGTCAATTCGTTTACAATTCGGAAAAGAAAAATTAAGGCAATACCGTACAAAAAAGTCCGTTCTTTGTGCGGTGCTGCCTTAACGAATAAACGGCGGCTGAATTAAAAACATACGCTTACATATCACTATTGATATAGTCCTTATATGCATTAAGATAGGTATATCCCGAAACTATGGTAAGAACCGCAGACGCCCAGATAAGAAGCTGCTCTATTACAAAGAAAAATCCGTGGCTGTCAGGCGATTTTCCCGAAATTGTGCAGGCAAGGAGCATAATAACGATAGTACCCATAGTAAAGGCAGTTTTTAGCTTGCCCCAGATATTGGCAGGCACTACAACTCCCTCTCCTGCGGTAACAAGTCTCAGTCCCGACACCATAAACTCTCTTGCGATTATGATGATAACGGGTACTGCACCGCAAAGACCCAACTGAACGAAGCAGACAAGCGCTGAGATAACAAGCACCTTATCCGCTAAAGGATCAAGGAATTTTCCGAAATTGGTAATAAGTCCCCGTTCCCTTGCGATCTTCCCGTCAAGGAAATCCGTAATGGAAGCGGCTGCAAAGGTAAGAAAGGCAAGAAAGCTGCTGCCCGGAAAATCAACCAACAGGAAGAGCATAAAAAAGGGAACGAGTATTACACGAAGTACCGTGAGCTTATTTGGCAGGTTCATATTCAACATCTCCTATCAGGTCATAGTCCATAATTTCATTTACACGCACCTTTACAAATGTACCCGGAACAAGTCTGCGCTCCTTTGAGGTAAAGAAAATTTTACCGTCAATATCGGGAGCATCAGCGGCACTTCTTCCGAAATAGCACTCGCCGTAGCGGTCATATCCCTCTACCACCGTTTCCACAAGAGCGCCTCTCAGAAGCTGATTTTTTCTGCCCATTATAATTGCCTGCTGCTCCATGATTATATCTGCTCTGTGCTGCTTTTCCACATCATCTATCTGCCCGTCAAGCTCTGCGGCGGGAGTACCCTCCTCGGGGGAATAGGCAAAGCAGCCCAGACGGTCAAATTCGGTTTCCTTCACAAATTCCGCAAGAGATTCAAACTGCTCTGCCGTTTCGCCCGGGAATCCCGTAATAAGAGTAGTGCGGAGTATCACGCCCGGGATAGTTTCACGGATATGTGCAATAAGCCGTTTAAGCGACTCCTCATCTCCCGTGCGGTTCATTTTGCGGAGTATCTCCCCGTCACAGTGCTGTATGGGCATTTCTATATATTTGACGATCTTTTCTTCCCTTGCAATGACATGGAGAAGCTCGTCTGTTATCCTTTCGGGGTAGCAGTAGAGAACACGTATCCATTTAAGCTGAGGTATTCTGCAAAGCTTGGTCAGAAGCTCGGGGAGCATGAGCTTTCCGTAAAGATCCTCGCCGTATCGTGTGGAATCCTGAGCTATTACCACAAGCTCTCTTACTCCGTCCTCCGCAAGCTCTGCTGCCTCTTTGAGAAGCTCCTCCATAGGCACGCTGCGGAATTTTCCCCTGATAGAGGGGATAGCGCAGTAGGAGCAGCAGTTAGAGCAACCCTCCGCAATTTTAAGATAGGAAAAGAATGGCAGTGTGGTCTGTATCCGTCCGCCTGTCAGCGGCAGCTTTTCCTTGTCCTCAAATCTTGTGAATTGTTCGTTGGCAAGAACATGGTCTATCACATCGCAGATATCCTCGTTGCAGCCGATACCCACCACCGCATCGGCTTCGGGCAGCTCAGCAAGTATCTCCTCACGGTAACGCTGTGCAAGACAGCCTGTTATGATTATCTTTCTTATCCTGCCCTCTTTTTTAAGCTCCGCAAATTCAAGTATAGTTTCTATTGCCTCCTGTTTTGCAGACTCAATAAAGCCGCAGGTGTTTATTATGGCAATATCCGCAAGGGCAGCATCTCCCACAAGCTGAAAGCCTCTTTCGCTTATTTTATAGAGCATTCTTTCGGCGTCCACCTGATTTTTTGAGCAGCCGAGAGAAACCATTCCGACCCGTATGGGCATAATATCAATCCTTTATCTCTGTTTTTGTGCAAATACACTATTTTATTATATCATATCATTTTGATTTTTGCAATAGCTGTGGAAAAATTTTTTAAAAAATCCCTTTACTCTTTATTGCTTATTGACAAAAGGAAAGGATTTTGCTATAATTAGAAATGATATGTAAAAATGGGCAGTTCTGCCCGGAAGGATAGGAGTCTTATATTATGGAATGGACAGGTCTTAACGATCTGCGGGAAAAATTTCTCGCATTTTTTGAAAGTAAGGGTCATACAAGACTTGCAAGCGCAAGCCTTGTACCTAACGGCGACAACAGTCTCCTGCTTATCAACAGCGGCATGGCGCCTCTGAAAAAATATTTCCTCGGCACAGAAACACCTCCCAACGTGAGAGTGACCACCTGTCAGAAATGCATACGCACTCCGGACATTGAGCGTGTGGGAAAGACTGCCCGTCACGGCACTTATTTTGAGATGCTGGGCAATTTTTCTTTCGGGGATTATTTCAAAAAAGAGGCAATAGCTTGGGCGTGGGAATTTTTGACGGGTACTCTTGCAATTCCCGCTGACAGACTGTGGATAACTGTTTTTGAAAGCGACGACGAGGCTGAACAGATATGGATAAATGATATCGGCATACCAAAGGAAAGAATAATCCGTCTGGGCAAGGCTGACAATTTCTGGGAGCATGGAAGCGGTCCGTGCGGTCCCTGCTCCGAAATACATTTTGACAGGGGAGAGACGTACGGTCCCTTTGAGAGCTTTGAGCAGGCAAGCGACTGCGACAGGATAATCGAGATATGGAACCTTGTATTCTCACAGTTTGACAGTGACGGAAACGGAAATTATGCCGAAATGGCAAGCAAGAATATTGACACGGGCATGGGTCTTGAACGCCTTGCCTGCGCTGTTCAGGGTGTGGATAACCTTTTCGAGGTGGATACGGTACAGAATATCATGAAGCATATCAGCCGTATTGCGGGAGTAAATTATAAAGAGGACGAGAAGTCTGATATTTCACTGAGAGTTATAACCGACCATATCCGCAGCACTGTTTTCATGGTAGGAGACGGCGTTACCCCCTCCAACACGGGCAAGGGCTATGTACTGCGCAGACTTCTCCGCCGTGCAGCACGTCACGGCAGACTGCTGGGCATAAAGGAGCCGTTCCTTTATAAAGTGGCAGATACGGTCATTGATGAAAACAAATGCGCATATCCCGAGCTTGAGGAAAGACGGGAGTATATCAGGAGATCCATTCTCAGTGAGGAGGAGGCATTTGCCAAAAATCTGGATTCGGGCATGGATATCCTTAATAAAATGCTGGACGGTCTTGAAAAGGGCGGCGTTCTTTCGGGTGCGGACGCTTTCAGGCTTTCTGACACTTACGGATTCCCCATTGACCTTACAAAGGATATTGCCGGGGAAAGAGGGATAGCCGTTGATGAGGAGGGCTATAATACCTGTGTCAGCGAGGCAAGGCGTATAGCCCGTGACGATTATCTTTCCAAAGGCGGCTCGTCATGGGACGAAAGCGCAGTAAGCGGCGCAGATCTGCCGAAAACCGTTTTTACGGGATATGGTTCATTGGAGGAAAGCGCAAAGGTAATTGCAGTCTATAAGGAGGGCAAGGAAACAGATTCACTTTCTGAGGGTGAGGAGGGTATCATTGTCCTTGATAAAACGCCTTTCTACGCTGAAAGCGGCGGACAGGTGGGAGATACGGGAATTATATCTATCGGAGAAAGCAGCTTTGCCGTAAGCGATACCAAGAAAACGGGTACAGGTGTATACCTGCATATGGGTATTGCGGAAAACGGAGGTATCTCAAAGGGTGATACAGTAAATGCGGCAGTTGACGCTCACAGAAGATATGCAATAATGAGAAACCACACCGCAGCGCATCTTTTGCAGGCGGCGCTCAGAAAGGTGCTGGGCGATCATGTTCATCAGGCAGGATCATATGTGGACGATGAACGCTGCCGTTTCGACTTCTCCCACTTTGAAGCGGTGACACCTGCACAGATAGCGGAGATAGAGGCAGAGGTCAACAGAAGCATTTTTGCAGCGATCCCCGTAACAATGACGGAAATGCCCATAGAAGAGGCAAGAAAGCTGGGAGCTATGGCGCTTTTCGGCGAGAAGTACGGCGATATCGTCCGTGTAGTTGAGGCAAAGGGCGTATCGGTGGAATTTTGCGGCGGTACTCATATCGACAGCACAGCAAGGCTGGGACTTTTCAGAATAATTTCGGAAAATTCCGTTGCAGCAGGCGTAAGGCGTATAGAAGCCGTTACAGGTGAGGGAGTATTAAAGCTCCTTGAAAAATATGACGGCATAATCAATACAGCAGGAGCGATCCTCAAGGCTTCAAGGGCAGAGGATATCCCCGCAAAATGCACATCTGCACAGGCGCAGATAAAGGAGCTTGAAAGAGAAAAAAGCGAGCTTAATGCCAGAATTGCCGCAGCGCAGACAGGCGACATCATGTCGGGGGCTGTGCAGATAGGCTCTGTCAGGGCGGCATCGGTAAAGCTGAATAATGTAGCTGTTGATGCCCTCCGTAAAATGGGCGATGAAGCGAGGGACAAGAACCCTGATGCAGTCGTACTCTTTGCGGCAGTCAACGGAAATTCCGCTTCACTTCTTTGTGTATGCGGCAAGGATGCAGTGGCATCGGGAGCAAATGCGGGGAAGATAGTTAAGGAAGCAGCTGCACTTACAGGCGGCAAGGGCGGCGGACGTCCCGACAGCGCAATGGCAGGTGCGGGAGATGTTTCCCTTATAGATAAGGCTTTTGAGAAGCTGCCCGATATTGTCAGGGAATTTGTAAAATAAGGAGCGTATAAAAATGGAAGATTGTCTTTTCTGTAAAATCATAAAGGGTGAGATCCCCTCAAAAAAGGTCTATGAGGACGAGCAGTGCTATGCTTTTTACGACATAGCACCCGCTGCTCCTGTTCATTTTCTTGTTATCCCAAAGGAGCATATAGCCTCCTGCGCAGAGGTGACAGGGGATAATTCGGCAGTAGTGGCACATATCTTTGAGGTAATTGCAAAGCTCTCAAAGGATATGGGCATGACAGAGGGATTCAGAGTAGTTTCCAACTGCGGCGACTGTGCAGGACAGAGTGTTCATCATCTTCATTTCCATGTGCTTTCGGGCAGAGATTTTACATGGCCTGCGGGCTGAGGCGAAAAATGAAACTTTTCATTAAGAAGTACAGCCGCAGTGTATTCCTGTTTTCCTTAGCCCTGCTTGCCCTCGCCTTTGCTGTAAAGGACAGCAGCAAGAATACACGTTCGGAGATAAGTTTTGATTTTCAGGTGGATCTCATTACTGCGTGTACAGAAGTGTGAGAAGTGCGCCTCGTGCTGCGGCAGAGGAAAACAGAGAGGAAACGCCCGATATAGAAAGCATTGCAGGAATGGCGGATAAGAACGTTCCTCCCCTTCCTGTGCTGAGCTTTGATATCCGTAAGGAAAAATGCGGTCTTTCTGATTCCAAGCTGGGCGGAACGCCCTATTTTCCCCGTAATACGGATTATCCGCAGGGAATGGGAGAGTATGAGGGAAAGCCTCTGCGCCTGCTTGTTCAGCTGAATTTTGAGGAGCTTCCCCCTGTTGAGGGCTTTCCCCGAAAGGGCATTTTGCAGATATTCATTGCTGACGGGGAGGACAGCTTCGGCTATGGAGAGCCGCTCACTGCGCAGAACGGGTTCAGAGTTATTTATCATGAAAACATTCTCAAAGACAAGGGAGAGGTGCTTTCTGATGAGGAGATAGGCGCTCTTTTGTCAGAGGGACATAAAAGGGCAGAGGATTTTCCGCTTCGGGGAGAGTTCAGGCTTATTCCGAAAGAGAACGGAAAAATGCCTGCGAGTGCAGCAGATTTCCGCTTTGAAAAGGCGTTTAAGGACGCATATCTTGCCCGTACAGGACAGAGTATCACTCATTTGTGGGAGATAGGGGACGAGGAAGCCCAAAAGCTGTTTGAGCGAAACAGCGGATATACTGCATATATGGGCGGCTATCCCCGTTTTTCCCAGAATGATCCCCGAAGTGAAAGCAACGGGCTTGCAAAGTACGACCGTGTGCTGTTTATGCTCGACAGCATAGAAAGCACATCAGACAGCGGTTATGACGTTCTCTGGGGAGATATGGGAACAGGGTGCTTTATGATCCCCGGAGAGGCGCTTGCAAAGGAAGATCTTTCGCAGGTGCTGTATAATTTTGACTGCGGATAATTGCAGGCGTCTGTCTGTGATAAAATCCCCGAAAATTTTTTTGTAAAACCTATTCCTTTTTCTGAAAATATCTGTTATAATATAAAGCAGATAGAAATACGGCTCATCAAAGGAAAGGATAGATAACTATGACTTTACACCGTATCAGGCTTACAGCACTGTTTCTGTGCGCAGCATTTGCCGCCGCTCTGATTTGTCCGTGCTTTGCCCTGAATAGTGAAGCGATAACATTTACACCAAATTTTACCATATCCAGTGAAGCGGCAGTCATGATAAATCTGGATAAGGATACAGTCATATACACAAAAAATCCGGATAAGAAGATGTACCCCGCCTCTCTTACCAAAATAGTCACCGCAATGGTGGTGCTTGATAATGTGGAGGATATCGACAACACCGAATTTGAAGCGCCTCTTGTGGTGTTTGACGAGCTTTACGGACAGGGTGCATCTGCGGTAGGACTTTCAAACGGAGAGATCACGACCGTTACCGATCTGCTTTATTCGCTGATGCTCAAATCCGCCTGTGAATCTGCGGGTATACTTGCCTACAACGTGGGCGGAGAAAGTATCCCCAATTTTGTGGATATGATGAATCAGAAAGCACAGGCGATAGGGTGCAAAGGTACGCATTTTGTAAATCCCCACGGTCTTTTTGATAAGGATCAGTATACAAATGCCAACGATATGGCACTTATTGCAAAGTATGCCGTGGAAAACTACCCCAAACTGGTAGAAATAGCCTGCACGCCCGAGTATGAGATGCACGCCACCAATTACCATGAGGAGGGCTGGGCGCATATTTATCATACAAACAGCATGATAAACCGTCAGAGCAGCTATTATTATCAGTATGCAAAGGGCTTTAAAACAGGAACTCTTGATGAATCGGGAAGAAATCTTGTTACTCTGGGTTCAAGGGACGGAAATAATTATCTGCTTGTGACACTTAATTCTCCTCAGTATGATGAGGAGGGCAATACTGTCTACCTGCATTATGAGGATCACCGCAATCTGTACGAATGGGCTTTTGAGAATTTCGAGTATAAGCAGATAGTCCAGCCCAATAAAGAGGTTACGGAGCTTCAGGTAAAATTCGGCGATAACAGCGATTTTGTCCGCCTTGTGACAGGTGAGGAGTACAGCTGTATGTGGCTGTCTACAGTTGATACTGCAAGGCTCAAGGAATCCATCACAATTGATGAGAGCCTTTTAAATGAGGACGGCACTGTTACAGCACCTGTGCAGAAGGGACAGGTTTTCGGAAAATACACTCTTTCTCTTTCCGGTGAGGAGATATGCACTGTTGACCTGTGCGCACAGGAGGACGTGGGACTTTCTCAGCTTGCCTACAGCTTTGACAAGGCAAAACAGTTTGTTTTTTCGGGCTGGTTCATTGCGGCGGCGGGTATAGCGCTGTTTCTGGTGATAGTTTATATTATTGTGTATGCAAGTGTAAACAAGAAAAAGCGCAGAAAGGTGCGCAAGGTAAAGAAGAAAAGGAAGTTTTAACGTTAAGAGGGAGCGGTATGATGTTCGGTAATCTGAAATATCTTGAGCCTGTGATGAGGGACGCAATTGACAATGATGTCATAAAGGGCGGCAGGATAGCCGTCATATATAAGGGCGAAACGGTTTACTGTGAGAGTTTTGGTCTTGCGGACGCCCAAAAGGGCAGAAAAATGGGAGAGGGAGATATTTTCAGACTTTTCTCCCTGACAAAGCCCATTACGGCGGCTGCTGTGATGAAGCTCTCAGAAATGGGAAAAATTGAGCTTCGTTATCCTGTAAAGTGGTTCCTGCCCACATTTGAAAATCCCCTTGTATCCGATGAAAAGGGCACTCGCCCCGCCAAAAGGGATATTACCATAGCAGATCTGCTTACCATGACATCAGGCGTGTGCTACCCTGAGGGTACGCCTGCGGGAATGAAAATGGGCGAGGTCTGGGGCAGACAGTCACAGCGCATTGAAAAGGGAGAAGCACCCTTATCTACACGTGAATTTGCCCTTGAAATGGGCAGATGTCCTCTTGCCTTTTCGCCCGGGGAGCGGTGGATGTACGGTTCATCGGCAGATGTGCTGGGGGCAGTGGTTGAGGAAGTAAGCCAAGTGACTTTCGGAGATTTTCTGAAAAAAGAGATCTTTGACCCTCTGGGAATGACAGATACCGCATTTTACGTGCCTGAGGAGAAGCTCTCCCGTCTTGTGCAGGTCTACGACCGCACGGAAAACGGAAATATTCCCTTTACGGGTCATAATCTTTGCATTTATGATGTGACCTGTCCTCCTGCCTTTGAATCGGGAGGGGCAGGACTGTTCTCCACTATGGAAGATTACGGAATTTTTACGAAAATGTTAATGGGATACGGCAGATACAACGGCATAAAGATACTGGGACGAAAGACTGTTGAGCTTATGACAAGGAATTTCCTGAGCGTTAGTCAGATAAAGTCCCTTGACTGGGACAGCATGAAAGGACAGGGATACGGCTGTCTTATGCGTGTACTTCGTGACAGCACAGAGGCGGGCGTTCATGTGACTGAGGGGGCATACGGCTGGGACGGCTGGCTTGGCTGTTATCTGTCTGTTGACCCTGCGGAGGAACTTGCCATGCTTTATTTTATCCAGCAGACAAATTCGGGCTGTACCGATCTTACAAGAAAGCTGCAGAATGTTATATGGAGTGCGCTTTGATAAAATAAATTTGTGCATATTGCATAAAGTTGTAAAAAAGCTCTTGCAATCTGTACAGTTTTGTGATATAATACCATTGTTAAATTAAGACATGGTATTAAATTATCGGAGGAAAGGTAAAATGGGAGTTATTGAGATAGTCAGCGGTATTCTGCTGATATTATGCAGCGTATTTATAGTTGTGATCACGCTTATGCAGTCGCAGAAGCAGCAGGGCATGACCAGCGCAATACAAGGCTCCAACAACGACAGCTTCTATAATAAAAATTCTCAGAATACAAGAGAAAAGGCTCTTGAAAGGCTTACAAAGATAGTTGCCGTTATTTTCTTTATTGTGACGATAGCGGTAAATGTTATTTCCGTTATTTCCGCAAAGGGTTAAGGCTCAGAAGCTAAAGCGTCGCTCCTGCATGACAGCGGGAGCGTTTTTTTCATAGTCAGGAGGAATATATGGCAGATAATTTGCAGATCTGTGCTGCAAGGATAATGAATGTAATGGAACAGGCGGGTAAAAGGGCAGTTTCCGAAAAGGCGCTGTTTGGCAAGGTAAAGGGCAGAAAGGTGACGCTTGCAGAATTTCGCAAAGCACTTGGAAAGCTGAAATCTGAGGGAAAGATCGCAGAGGGGGAGCAGGGGATCATTCTTTGCTCCGCTCACGGGCTTTTTACCGCCGCAGTCAGCAGGATAAACAAAACTTTCGGCTTTGTCAGACGGGAGGACGGCGCGGAGATATTCATTCCGGGCAAGTTCCTGCTGGGCGCAATGCCGGGGGATACGGTCATATGCCGTCTTATCCCGTCAAGAGGCGACTCTCCCGAGGGAGAGGTGGTGTGTGTTGCAAAAGAGGGCTTTTCCGAATTTACGGGAACGCTTATAAAAGAGGGCGGGAGGTTTTTTGTCCGTCCCGACACTGCCGCAAGGGATAATATTGAGGTAAGCGACCCGTCAGATGCCCGTGAGGGAGATAAGGTGCTGGCGGTCATTACCCACAGGGGCGAACGCCATGCAGAACACAGATGCAGGGTAAGCGCTGTTTTCGGCAGTTCTGAGCGTGCATCATCAAGTGCGCAGGCAGTGCTGTATATGAACAGCATCGAAACGGAATTTCCCGCTGCCGTTCTTGATGAGGCAAGGCATATTGCACATATGAAGATAACCGACAGGGATATTTTCAGCCGTCTTGATCTTCGTGATGAGATAATATTTACCATTGACGGCGCAGATACTAAGGATATTGACGATGCTGTTTCTCTTTCAAAAACGGAAAACGGCTATAAGCTGGGTGTCCATATTGCAGACGTTTCCCACTATGTAAAGCAGGGCTCTGAGCTTGACAGGGACGCTTTTTTGCGTGGTACGTCTGTATACTATGCAGACAAGGTCATACCCATGCTGCCAAAGGAGCTTTCCAACGGAATATGCTCCCTGAACCCGCAGGAGGACAGGCTTGCATTTTCCTGCCTTATGGAGCTTTCACCCGAGGGGGAGTGCGTGAAATATAAATTTTCAAAGACGGTCATTCGTTCACGTGTCAAGGGCGTTTACAGCGAGGTAAATGAGATACTTGAAAAAAAGGACAGGGCTTCCGATTCTCTGAAAGAAAAGTATGACGGGCTTTTTGACACCATATTCTTAATGGAGGAGCTGGCGGACATACTGACAGCAAGAAAGTTAAAAAGAGGAGCGCCGCAGATAGAAACTTCCGAGTGCAAGCTCACTGTGGACGAAAATGACATCTGTGTTAATGTTTCCCGCCGTGAACGGGGCAAGGCAGAGTGTATAATTGAGGAGTTTATGCTCACAGCCAACGAAGCCGCCGCAAGGACTGCAAGAGAACGTCAGATACCATTTGTCTACCGTGTCCATGAGGACCCCTCTCCCGAGAAGATAGCCGAGCTTACAGAGGTTACCGAAAGGCTGAATATCCCTCACCCCGAGTTTACGAATGTAAAACCTGTTCATCTGGCAAAAATACTTGAAAGCGCAAGGGAAACAGAGCTTTCGCCCATTATCAACAATATGGTGCTGCGTTCCATGGCAAAGGCTAAGTATTCCGATGAACCGCTGGGACATTTCGGACTTGTGCTGACGGATTATGCGCATTTTACCTCTCCTATAAGAAGGTATCCCGATCTTGCAATACACCGCATACTCACCGACCTGTGCTACAATAAGACGCCGCCTGCCGTTCTTGCCAAGAAGTACGGTAAATTCGCACATGAAGCGGCTCTTTCCTCCTCTGAATGTGAGCTTGCCGCCATGCGTGCGGAGCGGGAATGCGAGGATTGCTATATTGCCGAATATATGTCCTCTCATCTGGGGGAGGAGTTTGATGCCATGATAGTGTCCGTCACCGATTACGGAATGTATGCCGAGCTTGACAACACGGTTCAGGGGCTTATAAAGACAGAAACTCTCCCTGACGGTGTTTATGAGTATGACGGGCATTTCTCTCTTACAAGGGACGGCAAGTCCATATACTCTGTAGGACAGCGTGTCAGAGTAAAATGTGTAAGGACGGATATTTCCGCAGGAAATGTGGATTTTGAAATAAGTATTAATTTTTAATGAAAGGAAAATGCATTATGCCGCAGAAAAGGCTTATCCCCATCACACTGCTCACAGGCTATCTGGGAGCGGGAAAAACAACCCTTATCAATCATGTCCTCAGCAATCAGGAGGGCTACAAGGTCGCTGTTATCGTAAACGATATAGGCGAGGTGAATATTGATGCCGATCTTATAAGCAGAGGCGGCGCAGTTACGCTGGAGGACGACAATCTTGTACCTCTTTCCAACGGCTGTATCTGCTGCACCTTAAAGGTGGATCTTATGAATCAGATCACAGACCTTATAAAGACGGGAAAATTTGACTATATCCTCATTGAGGCAAGCGGTATCTGCGAGCCTCTGCCTATTGCGCAGTCTATCGCAGTTCTGGAGGGCAGGGACGGCAGAACAAAGCCCATATGCCGTCTTGACAACATTGTTACAGTTGTAGACGCACTCAGAATGGCTACAGAATTCGGCTGCGGCGATTCACTTCTCAGGGGGGATATTGACGAGGAGGATATAGAAAATCTTCTTATCCAGCAGATAGAATTCTGTTCAACTATTGTCCTTAATAAGACCGATAAGGTTGAGCAGGGACAGTTAGACGAGGTAAAGGCGATGATCCGCACCCTCCAGCCAAAGGCAAGGATAATCGAAGCCTCCTACGGCAAACTCCCTGTTGCGGATATACTGGATACTCACTGCTATGATTTTGAACAGGTGGTAACATCTGCGGGCTGGGCGGCTGCCTATGAATCGGGAGTTCATGATGATGACGATGATGATGACGACCATGACGAGCATGAACATCATGAACATGACGAGGATCATGAACATGAAGAGCATCATGATCAGCATGATCATGCACATCACCACCACCACGACCACGATCATGACCACGGCGAAGCGGAGGAGTATGGTATAGGTACGTTTGTATACTACCGCCGCAGACCCTTTAACAGAAGCCGTTTTGCAGACTGGGCAGGGGAGTGGCCGAGAGCCGTTATCCGCTGCAAGGGTATGCTGTGGTTCTCTGATGATACGGAAACTGCCTTTGTATTTGAGCAGGCGGGCATTCAGGTGACAGCCACAGCCTCCGGAAAGTGGTTTGCCTGCGCTCCCGAAAGCGAGAGGAAAAGGCTTTTAAAGCAGTATCCCGACATTGCCGCAGACTGGGACGAAAAATACGGCGACAGAGAGATAAAGCTTGTGTTCATAGGCAAGGATATGGATAAGAAAAGTATTATCGAGGGACTTGATTCCTGCCTTGATGATTAACAGTCTGTAACCGTTTACATCTCACAAAAAATCAAAATATACAGGTAAATTCTGTATATTTTGATTTTATTTTTAGTATTTTTTTGTGTAAAATTACATATGGAGAGTAATATATTTGGTAAAAATAATAATTGACATAAGAGCGATTTTATATTAAAATTATATTAAGTATAAAACTTGTGCTGCGGACACCGCAGTAAAATATTTTTTTAAGGAGAGATAAATCATGAAAAAGTCAAGAATTTTTACGGTAGCAGCCGTTTCTGCAATGGCAGCTATGAGCCTTACCGCAGTTACTGCATTTGCTGATGATTACAATGCTTATATCGGCGTTCAGTCCGCAAGCTACAGCTTCAGAAATGCATGGAACGATGCTACATACGGCAAGGGCGTTACAGGCGACGACGGCACCGTATTCTTTGACCAGATCACAGGCTGGGACGGCAATACTCCTCTTAACAAGGGCGGCGTATTTACCGACGCAGTTATCACAGGCGACGGCACATACAGCGTAAAGGTAACCGATTTTGATTTCGGCGAGGACGAGTCCATGAACCTTCTGTTCGTTTCCACCGATATTCCTCTTACCGCAAATGCAACCTTCTCTGATGTAAAGGTTATCATTGACGGCAACACCAAGTACACTTTTGACGAGGCATATCTGAGCCCTGATGAGCCTGAGTACTACAATCTCATGTGCATCAACATCTGGAACTCCGATATTCAGGATCTGTTCGGCTACACAATGCCTACTGATTCTATCGAGATCCAGTTTACAGTTTCCGGTCTGGGCGATGCAGGCGCAGCAGCAGAGGAAGCAGCTCCCGCAGAGGAGGCAGCTCCCGCAGAAGCAACTGTTGAGGAGGCAGCTGCCGAGGAAGCTCCTGTGGAGCCCGCTCCCGCAGCTGACAGCGAAACACAGTCTGCTACCACAGGCAATGCCGCAGTTTCCGCAATTGCAGCAGTAATGGCAGTTGCAGGCGCAGCAGCATTTGTTTCCCGCAGAAAGTAATCTGTATTTCTGACTGACAAGCGATCTGAAATAAACGGCGTTTGGATCGGATGCCTGCCGTTTTGAAAGACTGCCGACTGCCGCTTCCGGCGGCGGCAGTCTGTATTTTTAATTTATCGCCGATCCGTTAAATTGTTTTTCCCGCATGGGGATATTATGCGGGATATGTAAAAAACGCTGTTCGTTTACTTCGGGCGGCTCAGAAAAGAGTTGATAAGCCTATGGCAAAAAACAGTACAGCGGATCTGCTTATGGGCAGTCCCGTGGTCAGAAGAAAAGAAGCCGAAAAAACGCCGTCAGAACGCATAGCAGACAAGATCTACTGGCTGCTTCGTGCTGCTGTGGTGGCAAATGTCGTAATGCTTTTCTTCCCTTATTTTAACCCCGCACGGCTCAGCGGAATGATAAACCGTAATCTTTCCCTGTTTTCCTGCGGTGTATCCTACCAATCTATTGTTTCAAACTTCGGACGTGCGTTCAGACAGGGCTGGGTCACAGAGGGTACGTTCCATGCTCTGAACCTTTGCGCCGCACTTATCATTCTGGCTGTTGTTGTAGCAGCGGCGGGGGGCTGTATGTCTCTCGGAAACAGAAAGATGAAAAAGGCAGGTCTTGTGGTTACACTCATATCGGGTCTTATGGAGCTTGGTGCATACTTTTGGCTCAGGCAGATATATGTCGCAATTGTGAATGAAGCAACGGCTTCAAACAGAATGAAAAATGTTGAGCCTCTTTATCCTGTAGGCATCAACACTCTGTATCTTGTCCTTGCAATTATTTACATAGTATGCGCTGTGGGCATCTTTTTCCTTATTCCCGCACCCGAAAAAAGCGACAGATTTGACATGGAGCCTAAGTTTCAGCTTTTCCTGATGATGCTCCCCATTATTGCGCTGGCGTTTGTGTTCAGCTATCTCCCTCTTTACGGCTGGAGATATGCATTTTACGATTACAAGGCGGGCGATGTGCTTTCCTCGGAAAATTATGTGGGCTTCAAATGGTTCACACAGCTTTTGCAGAACTCTGCTACAAAGCGTGATATCGTTACAGTCCTCAAAAATACCCTTGCCATGAGCGGTCTGGGTATCATCACAAGCTGGATACCTATGGCGTTTGCAATTTTCCTTTCCGAGATAAAGAACATGAGGTTCAGAAGATTTGTGCAGACCTTTACCACCATTCCGAACTTTATAAGCTGGGTGCTGGTATATGCCATTGCACTTGCGATCTTCTCCACTGACGGATTTATCAACACCATGCTCAACAGCCTTTACGGAGCAGGACACAGCACCAACTACCTTATGAGCGCCGACCATATGTGGCTGAAAATGCTTGCATGGGGTCTTTGGAAGGGCGTGGGCTGGAGTGCCATTATCTATGTGGCAGCTATCTCAGGCATAGATCAGGGGCTTTATGAGGCGGCAACAGTAGACGGCGCAGGCAGATTTGCCAAAATGTGGTACATCACCGTACCCGAGCTTATTCCCACCTATTGCGTGCTTCTGCTTATGTCAATTGCGAATATCCTTTCAAACGGCATGGAGCAGTACATGGTATTCTCCAACTCCATGAACAGAGAGAGCTTGCAGGTGCTTGACCTTTACGTTTATAACCTTGGTATCAACAGCGGACTTATCCCGCTTTCTACCGTTATAGGCATGGTAAAGTCGGTTGTCAGCGTTATCCTGCTGTTTGTGGCGAACAGCGTATCCAAGGCAATACGCGGCGAAAGCATCGTATAAGGAGGGGAGAATATGGCAGAGATCACTTTAAAGAAAAAGCACGAAACAGAGGGCGGCGAGAACAAGTCGCATATCAAGCTCACCACAGGGGACATTATTTTCAACATCATAAACTATGCGTTCTTCTTTATATTTACATTTACCTGTATTTTCCCCTTTTACTACATATTCATCAACACCATTTCCGACCCTACACTTGTAACAAGAGGAGCGATCACCCTTATTCCGAAAGGGCTTACCCTGTCAAACTACAAGCAGATGGGCGCGGTAAACGATCTGTGGAATTCGGTTCTCATCACATTTCTCAGAACATTTCTGGGTACTGCGCTTATGGTAGTAGTATCCTCTCTGGCGGGTTATCTTGTTACCAAGCGTGAGATGTGGCACAGACAGTTCTGGTATCGTTTTCTTGTTATCACCATGTATTTTAATGCAGGACTGATACCGTGGTACCTTAATATGTCCATGCTGGGACTTACAAATACCTTTGCGGCATACATTATTCCGGGCATCGTTTCGCCTTACAACATCATTCTGGTAAAGACCTATGTGGAGTCTATCCCCGCTGAGATAGAGGAAAGCGCATTTATGGACGGCGCAAGCTACTGGACCATATACCGCAAGATAATATGGCCCCTCAGTAAGCCTATACTTGCCACCATTGCCATTTTCGGAGCAGTGGGACAGTGGAACTCCTTCCAGGATTCACTTATCCTCAATGCAAACTCCCCTGAGCTTTACACTCTCCAGCACAGACTTTACATCTATCTGAACTCAAGCTCAAACTTAGGTGCGATCATGAGCAGCAGTACGACAGATGTAGGCAACCTTGCCACATCACTTAATACGAAGATCATTCAGTATACTATTTCCATGGTTACCATTATTCCTATCCTGTGTGTATATCCTTTCATGCAGAGGTATTTTGAAAAGGGACTTATGCTGGGAGCTGTAAAGGGATAATTCATTGTGAACGGCAGAAATTTTATCTTAGGAGGAAATTTATGAAAACCAAAAGAATAATTGCAGGCATTATGGCTCTTGCAATGGCAGGTTCACTTGCAGCCTGCGGTACACCGACAACCACCACATCAGACGGCGACACCACAACAGCAGCGCCTGCCGATGCGGGCGATTCTGCTGATACCACCGAGGCAGCAGCGGAGGGCGACACCACCGAAGCAGCAGCAGAGGGCGATACCACTGAGGCAGCAGCAGACGGCGGAAGTGAGGACAGCACCGAAGCTTCTGTTGACACTACAAGAGAAGCAGATGTGGATTTCTCTGAGCTTTACGGCACTGATGAGCCTATACAGCTTACGGTTTACAGCCAGCTTGCAAACTATTCGGGCAAGCTGACAGGCTGGTTTGCCGAGGTCATGAAAAGGAAATTCAACTGTGAAATGACCATTATTCCCGATTCTGAGGGTATGTTTGATACACGTATGGAGTCAGGAAATCTGGGCGACATCGTTGTTTTCGGTTCAAACGGCTCTCAGTATCAGCAGGCAGCCAATAACGGAATGCTCTTTGACTGGAACGATGAGGATCTTCTGTCTACATATGGTCCTTACATCAAGGAAAATATGCCCTATGCACTGGAGAACAACGCAAACTTTAACGAGTCTATAGGCGGTGAACACGTAGTTTACGGCTTTGGTCACAACGTTGCGACCACTACAGCAGATCATGAGGCATTCTTCTACACAATGGACCTGCGCTGGGATCTTTACAAGCAGCTTGGATATCCCGAGCTTAATAACCTTGATGATCTTTTCAATACCTTTGTGGCAATGAAGGAGATCTATCCTACCGATGAAAACGGCAACGAAACCTATGCTATGTCCCTCTGGCCTGACTGGGACGGCAACATGGTAATGTATGCAAAGGCATTTGCTACCTGCTACTGGGGCTATGATGAAATGGGATTCGGTCTTTATGATGTTGAAACAGGCGAATACCATGACGCTACCGAGCCGGACGGTCCTTATATCAAGGCGCTTCAGTTCCTTAACAGATGCTATCAGGCAGGACTTATCGACCCCAACTCCATGACACAGACCTATAATGAGATGAGCGAAAAGGTAGCCGCAGGCGGAACTTTCTTCTCTATCTTTGACTATGCAGGTTCTCAGCTCCTCAACAGTGAGGATCATCTTGAAGCGGGCATTGCAATGTATCCCGCAATTCCCAAGGACGCTACACCTCTCTGCTACGGCATGAACGTACTGGGCGGCAACAGAATCTGGACGATCGGCGCAAATTCCGAATACCCCGAGCTTTGCATGGCTATCATCAACTATCTGACAACTCCCGAGGGCTACATGACATACAACTGGGGACCCAAGGATCTTTGCTGGTACTATGATGATGAGGGCTACAGCCATCTGACCGAGCTGGGCGAAGCTGCAAAGGCTGACAGAAAGAGCACCATTATGCCTGATGAGTGGGGCGGCGGAAACTTCAATGACGGCACATTCCAGGCAAACAACACCACATGGTCAAAGGACGCTTCCAACCCTGATTCCAACGGCGAAACATACAATGCGGATAACTGGGTAAGCAGACGTGTAGACGCTCAGTATGATATTCTTCAGGATTGGAGAGATTTTGCAGGCGGCGCATACAATGCACAGGAATATCTTGATGCACTTCCTCACAAGGTATCCCTTGCCACATCTTATGCAGAGTCTGACAGAGATGCAGAGCTGAAGATCGTATGGGAGCAGGTAAAGCAGTCTATCGTCAACAACTCATGGAAGGCTATCTATGCAAAATCCGATGATGAGTTCAATCAGATAATTGACACTATGACCGCTGAGGTCAAGGAGTATGACCCTGACGGCGTATGCCTTGCATGGTGCGAGAATGAAGCATCTATCAGATGCGCACTTGAAGACGAAGTAAGATAAGATAACACTTTCAGACATAAAAAATATGAAGCGGGTGTTTCGGCACCCGCTTTTTTTGCTGTTGACTTTTTAAAGTTAATATGGTATAATATCCATAGCCACAGAGAAAAGGGAGGTTTAAGACATGGCGTCATTTTTCAGTCCTGAGAGCAAGTTCTATCAATTTATGCAGCGTCTGACAGATACTGTTGTGCTGAGTCTGCTCTGGCTTGTCTGTTCTCTGCCCATAATAACGCTTGGGGCGTGTACCATAGCTGTCAGCAGTGTAACCCTCAGAATGTCTGAGGACAGAGAGGGTAAGATCCATGAAGAATTTTTCAAGGCACTCAGAAGCAATTTAAAGCAGGGGATCGCCATGACATTTTTAAATCTGCTTTGTCTTTGGGCGGTGTATCTTGATTTTCAGATAATGAATGCGGCATCAGCGCATAATGTGATATTTCTGATAATCGGAATTGTGACTGCGTATATTTTCACTTTCTCCTTTCTCTACGCTTATCCGCTGCTTGCCCGCTATGAAAATACGGTTTTTGCAACCCTGAAAAATTCCTTTGAGATAAGCATGAGGTATTTTCTGCGTTCGCTTTTTCTGGTTGTCATAGTTGCATTTGAGGTGTTGGTCATAAGCTGGAACACAACAACACAGTTTGTGGGACTGCTTATGGGACCTGCCTTTATAATGTTTACAATAAGTTCATTTGCAATTAAAATATTCAGAGAGCTTGAAAAAATACCAGGGACAGTTCCCGAGGGCGGAGAAGAAAAGGAGTAGCTCTCATATCATAAACATGAGCTTTGCAAGAGCGGCTTCCGCCGTCATTTTTCCCCCCGGAATAATACCGCAGCGTGCGGCTTTTTCTCCCACCTCATAAATATGAGTGTCAACGCCCTCATAAAAGCACTGTGAAACAAGAAGAAAAAGCACGCCCCTGTCCGCAGCAGCTTTAATTTCGGGGAGAAGTCTTTCAGGAACACCGCCGCAGCCGTACCCCTCAAGAACGACCCCTTTTATACCCGAGGAAACAGCAAGACTTATATCCTCAGGACGTGTCAGGGGACTTAGCTTTATTACAGCCGCCATTTCGGAAAAATCCCGATGATATGCGTATTTTCCTCCGGGCAGGGGGTCAACATTTATAAAAGTGCCGTTTTTTATTACGGCGGCATATCCGTCAGGAGAAATAAAGGCGTTTTCGCTCATGGAGTATTCCTTATGCGCCGAGTCCCCCCGCAAAACCTTATCCCCGAAAAGGATATGCACACCGCGAAACCGCTCATCACAGGCGGCGGCAAGGGCATTTTCCAGATTTTTCGGGGCGTCAGAGCATTCAGCAAAAAATGGTTTCTGGGAGCCTGTAAGTATTACGGGTATGGGCGGGGATTCAAGACTTTGGCAAAGAAAAGCGGAGGTATACGCCATTGTATCAGTCCCGTGAGTAATGACTATGCCGTCAAAGCCCTTTTTTATCCCACTGTCAGCGGCTTCTGCAATGCAGCGCATATGTTGGGCAGTCATGTTGGTGCTGTCAATGTTCATAAGCAGGGCAGGGCTGACATTTGCGGCAGCGGAAATACGGCTCAGCATTTTTCCCGCCTGTGCATTATCAGCAGCGGGATAAAGTCCGTTTACGGAGCTTTCGCAGGAGAATGTGCCTCCTGTAAGCAGCCAGAGGATACTTTTCATTGTGATACTTCCTTATTTTCATATATTCAAAGCAGTAGTGTCAAAGACTACACTTGTATAAACGGAGGACAAAGAATGAATACCAACATGATCTCAAATATCAGCAATGCAGATCTTGAAACGCTTTTTGACAGGAGCAAGCCTTTTTTTCAGCTTATGACATATTACGGCTGCGCTCTGCGTGAGGTGGAGACAAAGTTTCAGGTCTTAAATGATGAATTCAAGCTCAATTATGACCGCAATCCCATTGAATCCATAAAATCAAGGATAAAATCGCCCCGCAGCATACTTGAAAAGCTGGAAAGAAAGGGTATCAGCATTGATCCTGAAAATATTGTCGGGTCTATCGAACGTATCGAAAACAGCATATACGATATAGCGGGCATACGGGTAATCTGCTCATTCCCCGAGGATATTTACAAAATTGCGGAGCAATTTACTTCTCAGGACGATGTTACCCTTATCAGAAAAAAGGATTATATTCTTGATCCTAAGGAAAACGGTTACAGAAGTTTGCATCTTATTGTAGAAATACCCGTGTTTTTTTCTGCGGGAAAGCGGTATGTAAAGGCGGAGGTGCAGCTGCGCACAATTGCAATGGATTTCTGGGCAAGTCTTGACCATAAGCTAAAGTATAAAAAGGACGTTTCCGATCAGGAATACATTGCCGCAGAGCTTCGCAAGTGCGCTGATATTATAAACGAGACGGACTATCGTATGCAGGAGCTGAGAAAGCTGATAGAAAAATAGCAGTCTTATACGAAAGAATATTTGCAGAGAATGCCGCCCTGCATATCAAGTATTTCAAAGAAATTTTCCGTAAGTATGCCATAGCTTTGGACATTGCCGTTTTTCGGCATGGAAACAGATCCGGGATTAAGATAAGTTATCCCGTTTTTTTCCTCAGCCCCATAAATATGAGTGTGACCGCTTATAAGAATATCCCCGCAGCGGACACCCGCAGCATTTTCAGGATCAAAAAGGTGACCGTGTGTACACAGAGCGGTGCGGTTTCCGAGAAGAATAAGAAGGGAATCGGCAGTGACGGGAAATTGAAGTACCATTCCGTCTACCTCAGAATCGCAGTTTCCCCTTACGCAGAGAATGTTGTCCTTTATCAGGTTGAGCATTTCTGCCGTGCGGGCGGGGTCATATCCGTCAGGGAGGGGATTGCGGGGACCGTGATAAAGGATATCCCCCAAGAGAATAAGCTTGTCGGGACGTTCGGATTCATATCTGTCAAGTAAAGCTCTGCACCAATGGGCAGAGCCGTGGATATCGGAAGCGATCATAAGCCTCATAAAATTTTTCATTCCTTTTTATGGCGTTTTTTACCCCTTAAACGGGGGCAGCAGGGCAGAAGACAAGCCCGTTTTTTTGCAGAGAGGGGCATTCTGCCGCAGTATGGGTCATTAACAGATAAAGCGTAACACGCATAAAATATACCAAGCGGTGTGAAAAGGGCAAATTGCGGCGGGCGGTATCCGAAGCGCAGCGGGTATCCGCAGAATTACCCGCCGATTCGGTACCGAGCACCGTTTTATATAGTATGTCCGACAGGCAAAGGTCTGTCGGACGTTTTTTATACTATTTTGACCTCCAGCATCACCTCATTGCTGGTGACAAGCATGGAATCTATGTCAATGGTATAGTTAAGATATATACGTCCTCCGTTTTCTGTCATTTTGTTTTCGATCTTATTGGTGTAGATGCCCATGATCATACTGCCGAACGGAGTGCCGTAATGACAGTGATGCTTTTTGTCCTTTTCGATAATAAGCAGAGATGAAGCGTCTCCGTCACGTTCCATTGAGGCAAGGGCATCTCCGAAGCAGCGGACAGTAGTTGTAGAACCTATCAAGCCTGTAGCTTCAGTGTCGTCATAGGAGATCTCCCAGCATTCCACGCCGTCCTTTTCGGTGCTTGAAAGAGTGCCCTCCGTCATAAGCTCTATGGCATCAGGAGGACAGTTTGCAGGATGTGAAATAGTCTTTAGTGTTATATTTGCTTTTTTGCGATCCATATTTGTACCTCTATCCTGAAAAATTATGAGCAAAGCTCATCAATAGTGACCTTTCGTACCTCTCCTGTGAAGCTTCTTCCGATAAATGACTGAGCATTCTGAGCAAAAAGCTCCGCACTGTCAGAGGTGTAATATGTAATTGACCCCTTTTCCTTTCTTGAGGAGAGGAGATTTTTGCCTGCAAGCAGATTCATGGCATATTTTGCCGCCGCCGCTCCCGAGGAGATAAGGGTTACATCTTCCCCCATAAAATCAGCAATTGCATCACGGAGCAGAGGATAATGAGTGCAGCCCAGTATCAGAACGTCAACATTTTCATTCCTGATAGGCGACAGGTATCTTTCCACCATGCTTTTCACCACAGGGTCGTTTTTGTCGGTGATCCCTGATTCAACCATAGGAACAAACAGGGGACAGGAATTTCCCAGTACCACTGCATCAGAGCGGATAGCCCTTATTGCCCTGCCGTAAGCGCCCGAGCGGATCGTGGCTGCCGTGCCGATAACGCCTATCCTGCCGTTTCGTGCAGCAGCGCAGGCAGTCTGTACAGCAGGTATTACCACCCCGGTAAAGGGGACTTCTCCCGCAGGATCCTTAACACCTCCCACCACCGAGGAAACAGTACCGCAGGCGGCAATTATCATCTTTACATCATGCTTTTTAATAAAGCCTATATCCTGATTTGCATACTCTGTAATAGTTTCTTTGCTTCTTGTGCCGTAAGGTATGCGTGCAGTGTCGCCGAAATAGACTATATTTTCGTTGGGCATAAGCTGCATAAGCTCCATTACACAGGTAAGCCCTCCAAGCCCCGAATCGAATACGCCGATAGGCTTATCGCTTGTCTCGACGGTAAGTTCAGCCATAATATACCGTTCCTTTCGTCTCAGACTCTTTCGTAGGCAAGCTTTATAAGCCTGTCAAGCAACTCGCCGTAGGGAATGCCGAGATTTTCCATAAGCTTCGGGTACATACTGATAGAAGTAAATCCCGGCATGGTGTTAAGCTCATTAAGGTAGACCTTGCCTGTCTTGTCAAGAAAAAAGTCCACTCTTGCAAGTCCGAAGCACCCGAGAGCAGTAAATGCCTTTACAGCCGTTTCCCTTATCTCCCGTGAAGCCTCCTTGCTTATCTCAGCGGGTATGGCAAGACCTGTGTTTCCAAGTATGTATTTTGCATCATAATCGTAGAAATCGTTGCAGGACATTATTTCGCCCACATCAGAGGCAAAAGGCGAATCAGTCCCCAGCACGGCACATTCAAGCTCTCTGCCCTGTATATACTCCTCCACAAGCACCTTTTTATCGTGGGTAAATGCCAGCTTTACCGCATTTTTCAGATCCTCAAAGTTCCCCGCCTTGTTAACGCCCACAGAAGAACCGCTGCAAGCAGGCTTTACAAAAAGGGGATAACCCAGTTCTGCGGCTATATCCTCGCATATCCTGTCAAGGCTGCTCAGCTCTGACTGCTTTATTGTGCGGTATCTTGCCATATTTATGCCGTTATAACCCAGCACATTATGAGCATACTCCTTGTCCATGCAGGCAGCAGAGGAAAAGCACCCGCACCCCACATAGGGGATACCCGACATATCAAGAAGTCCCTGTATCGTGCCGTCCTCGCCGTATTTGCCGTGAAGAACGGGGAATACCACATCTACCTTGACCTTTGTCATATACCCGTCCTGTATCTTCATGATACCTCTGTAAAGGGGATCGGGCAGAATTGCAGCAGGTGTGCAGTCAGGGTCTGTTTCCCATCTGCCGTCCTTGATGCAGGAAACGTCCCCGGGGAAGAAAAACCATCTCCCCTTTTTTGTAATGCCGATAGGGATAATCTCGTACTTTTCCTTATCTAAATTTTTGATCACATTTGATGCCGACAGCAGGGAAATATCATGCTCATTGGACATTCCCCCGAAAATGACGGCTACTCTTGTTTTTGCCATAGTCTTATTTATCCTCCTGTTAAACGGAATGTATGTTATAATTTTACTCAAAGGATAAGAAAAATATTACTTAGCCTGTTTAAGAAGTCCTCTTATCTCAGCGGGAGTAAACAAATATTTTTTGCCGCAGAAATGACAGCATACCTCTGTTTTCTCCTGCTCCTCAGCCATTTTTTCAAGCTCGCTCTTTCCTATTGAGATCACTGCCCGTTCCACACGCTCTCTTGAACAATCGCATTTATAAAAGGCGTCAAGGTCATCAAGGACATTCGGCTTTAGTCCCTCCAGAACCTTCATAGCCATGTCCTCGGCACTCATTCCCGATGAGAGCATCTGCGTGACTGACGGGAGAGTGTTTATATTATTTTCAATGGTATCTATCACATTATCGTCTGCAAAGGGCAGAAGCTGTATAAGATATCCCCCCGCCGCCTTTACGGTAAGATCGGGATTTACAAGCACTCCCAGTCCGCAGACTGTGGGTACCTGTTCGGAAACTGCAAAGTAGGAGGCGATATCCTCAGCCACCTCACCGCTGACAATGGGTATCTGTCCCACATACGGATCCTTCAGTCCCATGTCCTTTACCACAGAAAGCGTGCCGTTTTTTCCCACAGCACCCGCTACGTCCGGTTTTCCCTTTGAATTGAGAGGGATCTCCACAACGGGATTTACCACATAGGATTTTACATTTCCGAAGCTGTCGGCAACAGCGGTCATTCCGCCGGCAGGACCTCCGCCGTTCATGCGCAGGGTAAGGGTGTCCTCCCTGCCTTTTAGCCCTATTCCCATAAGGGAGGCGGCAATGGTGAGCCTGCCGAGAGCGGCAGTTACCACAGCGGAGGTTTTGTGTATTTTTTCTATTTCCGAAACGATATCCAGAGCGTCAATGGCAGTTGCTGTCACAGAAGCGTCCTCGGATATGGTTCTGATAATTTTTGCCATTTAAAATGATCTCCTTATTTTTGCTTATCTTTAAAAATTTTATTTACGGGGATTGCTCGTCCGTTTAACAGTTATTCATGCATCTGCCCGAATGCCCCGTCCTGTTTTCAGAGAACAGCTTTTTTCTTTTTCGCAGCATAAACAAGACGTTCACTGTCGGGGCGGGGCGGACAAAAGCTGTCCTCATGGAAAATACCTGCAATTTCCATTCCCGCATGGGAGAGAGCCTCCTCAATTGTACCGCAGTCAAAGGCTATTTCGGAAAGCTCGTCATAGTATCGGCGGTAACAGTTATTATCCGTGCTTTCAAAGATATCCAGTGAAATATCCACTCTTGCATCGGGGGAATTTTCCCGGAAGCTGTTCTGCCACACGCAGTAAATGTCCTCCATATCATAGACAAATGTATTATCTGACAGAATATTTTTATGCTTGTAGGGAGTGTTCATATCAAAGAGGAACAGCCCGTCAGGGTCACAGAAAAGGGATACCCGCTCAAATGTCTTGCGGATATCCGCAAGGGAGGGCAGATGATTAAGGCTGTCCAGCGCACAGACAGTCACATCTATAGTGCCGAACATATCAAGCTCCGTCATGCTTTGCCGCAGGTACTGTATAGGCAAACCGCTTTCGATTTTTTTATCAAGAGCGATACTGAGCATTTCCTCGGAA
Source organism: uncultured Clostridia bacterium (assembly GCA_947625735.1). Classification (GTDB taxonomy): domain Bacteria; phylum Bacillota; class Clostridia; order Oscillospirales; family Ruminococcaceae; genus Huintestinicola. The sequence goes on along the minus strand of CANQPL010000010.1, from coordinate 35,296 downwards.
ATATCCGTGCCGATAACGTCATATCCCATTTTTGCAAATTCTTCGGAAAGGCTGCCCGTACCGCAGGCAAGGTCCAAGAGTATGCCTTTTTTCCCGCCGAAGCGTTCTGCAAGACTGCTGTAATATTCCGCCCGTTTTTTATAATCAATGTTTTTTGTGAGCCTGTCGTAAAAGTAAGCAAAGGACCTGTAGCCTGTCATTGTTTAATATCCTCTTTGCCGCCGTCCTTTCCTGCAAGGCGTTCAAAGACTATTTTGTAGCCCTGTCCGCTGTACTTGCTGTTGAGAGTGCGGTTTACTCTGCTTATGGTGGCGGTGCTGGCGCCTGTGCTTGCAACAATGTTATTGTATATTTTCTTTTCGGAAAGCATTTTTGCAACCTGCATTCTCTGAGACAGGCTTTTAAGCTCCAGCGAGGTACACAGGTCGTCAAGAAAAGCGGCGCATTCCTCCTTTGTTTCAAGGCAGAGAAATGCTTCGTAAAGGTAATTCATGCTTTTTTCGTCAGTACAATTATCGTTCATAGCGTTCAGACTTCCTTTCAGAAAAATGTGTCATATCCATATACTCTATTTTAGCACTCTAAAAGATAAAAGTAAAGGGCTTTTTGCTATTTTTAATCGTTTTGTAATATTTTCGGGGGAATGGAGGATATTTTTGCAAAAAATCTTCTTTTTTGACGGTTATCATAGGAATTTATAAGTGTGGAGAGTTAAGAGTGGAGTGATAAGATATCTCAACACTTATCACTCCACTCTTAACACTTTAAAACAGTAGTACCCCGACAGCTTTTATTAACAGGCTTGACGGTAAACGCACATAAAAACAAAATCAGACATCTATCCTCTATAATAGCTGTAAAGTCTGCATTTCATCATACCGTTATAGAGCTTACGCTGTTTATCCGCCTTTTTGCCGAAAAAGCTCTCGAAATCCTCATGAGGGGAAATGACCGCACACGGATGAGCGGCGTCACCCGCAAAAACTTTTCCCATTATGCGGTAAAGCTCCTCTGCTTCACGTATTTCAAGCATTCTCTCACCATACGGCGGATTGCAGACAGTAAGGGTATCCGCTTTATTTTCATAGCTGCGTATATCCGCCCTGTCAATGCGAATACGGTTTTTAACTCCCGCCTTGACGCAGTTTGCACGGGAAAGCTCCACACATTCAGGGTCAATATCATAACCGTATGCGTAAAAGCTGCTGTCCTTTATAATTCCGTCCATAGCTCTTGTACGCTCATTGCGCCATATTTCCCCGGAAATACATTCCCACTTTTCGGCTGCAAATTTCCGTTTAAGTCCCGGTGCAATGTTCAGCGCCTTGTAAGCCGCTTCTATAAGCAGTGTACCGCTCCCGCAGAACGGATCGCAAAAAACAGTATCTCTTTTTACCATAGCTATATCCACAATGCCCGCAGCAAGCGTTTCCCTTATGGGGGCGGCATTGGCATTTCTGCGGTAGCCGCGCTTATGCAGTCCCTCTCCCGAGGTGTCAAGATATATAACAGCCCTGTCCTTTATGATATTAAAGGACAGCTGATAGACCGCTCCTGTTTCCTCCATAAATCCCACGCCGTATTTACCGCAGAGCCTGTCTGCGGCGGCTTTTTTGATAATGGACTGACAGGCGGGAATGCTTGTGAGCTTTGAGTTCAAGGAGTGTCCCTTTACGGGGAAAGCTCCGTTTTTAGGGATAAAGCGTTCCAAAGGGAGCTTCTTTACTCCCTCGAAAAGCATATCGAATGTATCCGCCTTAAATTCGCCTAATTTTATCTGAACCCTCTCCGCAGTTGCAAGGCAGATATTCGCCCTTGCTATAAGTGAAATGTCGCCCTCAAATTCAACACGTCCGTCAGAGGCGGAAATATTCTCTCCTCCGATCCTCGAAATTTCAAATTTCAGCGTCCTTTCCAAGCCGAAATGACATGGACAGCTAAGTGTGATCCTTTCCATAAAAAAACTCCTGTCTTTTAAGAAAAGAAGCAAGAGGCAAGGCTGCTTCCTGCTTCGATTTTTTTATCCGCATCTTGTGCATACAGGCGCATAGGTGGATTTATAATATCCCGTGCCGCCCTTGGGACAGTTGGGACCTGCTACCAGACCCGTATTTGCACAGTAGCTTGTTTCAATGACCGTATCACATTCGGGGAATTCCGTTCTTTCTCCCTGATTTGCAATGTCGCCGAAAATGTTCTTCCACAGCTGAGCTGTGCCGTAGTAAACGCCCGAAGGCACTTCCTTATGGTCGGGATAGCCGTACCATACGCCGCTTACATAATCAGGTGTACAGCCCACAAAAAGGTTGTCCGCCCAGTTCTGAGATGTACCCGTTTTTCCCACCACAGGCACATTGCTGAGCTTTGCCGCTTTACCCGTACCGTTAGGATCCTCAATGACCTGCTGCAGCAGCTTATTCATCACATATGCAGATTCTTCACTCAGGGACTGTATAGGCGTGTAATTATTCTGGAGTACCACCTCGCCTGCGGGATCAAGGACATAGGTGTATGAGGTGGGAGAGAAATACTGTCCTCCATTTCCGAACACCTGATATGCGGCTACCAGCTCTCTCAGAGTAACGCCCTTATTCAGCGCACCCACCGACATAGGCGACAGATCCGCATCGTAGGCGTTAAGAGTTGTGAACTGGAAACGGCTCTGCACAAAGTCAAAAACCTTTGTAGGCTCCGCCTGCTTTACAAGCCTTGCCGAAACGGTGTTGAGCGATCTCTGAAGTGCTTGGAATATATAGTAAGAACCGCCGCTCCACACATTGCTCCTGCTTGATGAGCTGTAGTTTGTAGGCCATTTTCTTGTATGACCGGGATTATTTTCATCGGGAATGTCAATAGGCAGATCCTGCATAATGGTTGACCATGTTATCAGATCGTTTTCGATAGAATAGCCGTAGCCCGCAAGGGGTTTCCAGCTCGAACCGGGCTGTCGGGGATCCATTGTAGCGTAGTTGAATGCATCTGTAGTAGCCTTTTCACCGATAGCACCCGCCACCGCAAGCACATTTCCGGTATAGTCAAGCACGATAAACGCCGCCTGAGGAGGATCGGAAAGTACTCTGTTGGAGAATGTGCTGTAGTCCTTGAATTTTTCCTCGATCTGCTCCTGCATTTTAAGATCAACAGGCGTATAAATGGTGTAGCCGCCGTTATAGAGCATATCGTTGGCTTCCTGCCATGTAACGCCGTAAAGATCCATAAGATCGTTTGACACATCTCTGATGACCATATCCAGATACCAGTTGCGGATCTGATCCTCACGCTTTTCTGTAGAAGTATCCCTGAACTGAAGCTCCTCATTTATCGCCTCATTGTACTGCTCCTGAGAAATGGCGGCATTGCTGAGCATAAGCCCCAGAACCACCTCCTGACGCTCCTTGTTTGCCTCGGGATCGGCAAAGGGATTGAGTTTTTCGGGATTTTTGGGGATAGCCGCAAGGCAGGCTCCCTCCGCAAGATCAAGCTCGGAAACGTCCTTGCCGAAATATTTGAGCGCCGCTGCCTGTATGCCGGAAGTCCTGCCTCCGAAGCCTATACAGTTAAGATACGCCTCTAAAATCTCGTCCTTGGTGCGGTATCTTTCCAGATCCGCTGCACGGAACACCTCACGGAGCTTTCTGTCCCATGTGGGGCTGTCGTCACCTGTTACGTTCTTGATAAGCTGTTGAGTAATGGTTGAACCGCCGAACCTGTCCTGAAGATCAAGGATCTCATTCACAAACGCTCCGAAGGTACGTTTCCAGTCCACGCCCGTATGCTCATAAAAACGCTCGTCCTCTGTGTAAACGAAAGCATCTCTTACGTGCTGAGGAACTCTTTCAAGGGATACGGGCATTCTGTCCGCACCTCGGCTGATGTTTGCAAGCTCTACCTCGTTGCCGTATTCGTCATATCCGTAGATAAATGTAGTATATGCAAGATCAAGATTTTCAAGATCTATATCAACCGGAGTTTTTTCCCTAAACTGCATCACATACACAGTAAGGGCTGTTGCTATGATAGAAATGCTGATGACCGACACCAGTATAAGTGAAAGCACCACTGAGCCGATTACAGTAAATGTCTTTTTTATGGGATTGGATTTCTTTTTCTTTTTATGCTTTTTCTTCTTTGCAGGCATTTTTCTGACCTGATCGTCCTCAGCTGTGGAGGACGTTTTTTTTCTGTTGCTGCCCAAGACAATTGCCTCCTTTTAAACTTTAAGAGAGCGTTTTTTTTATATCTGCACTCTTTATTTATTATATCATATTCCGAAATAAATTTAAAGATTTTTTTTGCAATTTCTCCTAATTTTTTCCGTATTGACACGAAATCATTGACTTGACAACACAATTATTATATAATTAGACTAATAGATTATAGGAGCAAATCAGGTCGAGGTCAAAAATATGAACAATTTCTATAGAGATGATGAAAAATTTAAAGAGCTTGCATTCCGTACATTCCGCAGCTTTGGCAAAAAAAGGCGTGCAATGATGTATGAGCTTTGCCGTTTCAGATGCAGGGCGGCAGATGAATTCTGGAGCAGGGATCTTAAACAGGCAGACAAAATAAAGCTGCTGCCCTATATGATGATGTGCAGGAGCGATGTAATGTCTGACCGTGGGGCAGAGCAGCTTGAACAGTTTGTAGTCGACTACACCGAATATGATGATCATCAGATGTCCTTTTCTGCCGGTACAGGCAGGGAGCTTGCAGGGCAGGCGTATTGTCTGCTCAGTGCCTGTCTTTTCAAGGAATCAGATAAAATGCTGCACGCCTGCGAGAAGATAGGGCAGCGTATAGGCAGGATACGTGAGCTTGACATACACTGGACATCTGACGAGCTTTCAGACATGGGAATGCCGCCCTTTCTGGAGGAGCGGTGCATACTCGAGGAGCAGAACGGCTCAAAGACCGATATGATCGGTTTTTTAAACGATATTCTTATAAATACAGCGGCAAATGCAAGAATGACAGACGGGAATGAGTCGGAATTTGTTGCCGCCCTTTCACGTCTTGCGGACAATTATCCCGAAGCCTTTGCGCCTGCGGGATTTTATGCGGACTTTATCACGGACAGCGGCAATGCCTATGACAAGTACGAAGCCTTTCGCAGTGAACCGCTGGGCTACACCGTAATAATGCGTACTCTTTCGGGACTTAATATCGGTCAGAACGGCTTTGAGATAGGCGCTCCCCATATTTTTATCGGTGAAGATAACGAGAGGCTCTGTCTGCGTATGCCTGTGGAGCTTGACGGGCGGTGGCTTGATTTTATTATTGACAAGCCCTTTGACGATCTGGAAAGGATAAAGGTTAAAAGTCCCTATTATGCGGCTTCATTTCTGATGAAATTTTCACGGATCGTATATGAGCTTACGTCCTCAAAGGACGCAGCTCTGCTTGCACGATGCAGGGATTATTTTGTGAAGTCGTCTGTCATAGGCGGGAATCCTGCGGATTTTGCGGGTCTGATACGCTCGGGCGCTGTAAAGGATATGGAACAGCTTACCGCTCTTGCGGTAAACATTGCAAAGCGCATTTGTGAGGGCAGACAGATATGCTGCTATAAAGCCATGTCACGCTTTTTTCTGCTTAGCAGCTTTAACAGGGAGCAGATGCTCTCTGCTCTTTCTGCGGCAGAGGAATATCTTGTGGAAAACGGCGGTGCTGAGCTTCCAACCGTTCCACATTTTCTGAGTGAACTTGCCCTTATGAGAGAGGGCAGGAGCAATTCTCTTGAACGGGAGGGCGGGCGGTGACCCCGGCGGGTTCTGACTGCTTTACCATTGCAGTAAATAAAAGTTATACTAATCCCCAATTAAAAAGTGTGCAAAAAAATCAAACAAAACTTGCATATATGCGGTTTTGCACAGATTATTTGTCTGCACTTTAATCGGGGATTAGTATTGCCGATCTGCTATCTGAATTATTTTCACAATATTTATTTACAGGTGCAAGCGGGGTCTGCAAACTTTACCTTTGCAGCAAATGAAAGTTACCGAGTTACTATTTAATATATTTACTCAAAATATTCCAACGAGTTGCAAGCGGGGTCACCCCGCCGGGCTCCACCCGCCCGCCCTGCACGCTTTATTTTTGCAGAAAATAAAAGTTACCGAGTCACTATTTAAAAAATTTACGTAAAATTACCCAACGACCCGGCTGCGGGTTCAACACACTTTATTATTGCAGCATATGAAAGTTACCGAGTCACTATTTAAAAAATTTACGTAAAATTACCCAACGAGTTGGCTGCGGGTTCCACCCGCCCGCTTAGGAAAGGAAAGCATGGAACGCTTTATAGGTCATATACACATCAGCTTTTGCCACGATCTCATAGGGAGCGTGCATACAAAGAACGGGAACGCCCACATCAATGGTATCCACATTGAGATTAGCAATATATGCGGCAACCGTTCCTCCGCCGCCCAGATCTACCTTGCCAAGCTCTCCTGTCTGCCAGAATATGCCGTTTTTATCCATGAGCATTCTCACTCTGCCCACAAATTCGGCAGATGCATCCGAAGTACCCGATTTTCCGCGTGAACCCGTAAACTTTGTTACCACAACGCCGTAATTTACAAATGCGGCGTTTCTCTTTTCCACCACATCGGGGAATGTGGGATCAAAAGCGGCGTTTACGTCTGCGGAAAGACATTCCGAACTGCTCAGTACCGTGCGGCAGTCCGAACCCAGACACTGCGCAAGATCAGCAATGAAAAATTTAAGGTAAGCAGACTTCAGACCCGTGTTGCCGTCCGAACCTGTCTCCTCCTTGTCGGTAAGCACTGTAACGGCTGTCTTTGCGGGGATCTCCTTTATATCAAGCAGCGCTTCAAATGCGGTATAGGCGCAAACCCTGTCGTCATGACCGTAAGCGCCGATAAGTCCTCTGTCAAAGCCTATATCACGGGCTTTAAAGGCAGGAACGGCTTCAAGCTCCGCCGAAATAAAATCGTCCTCGGTAATGCCGTACTTTTCATTTAGTATCTCCATTATGCCGAGCTTTACCCTTTCGCTCACTTCATCGTCCTTAAAGGGACGGGAACCGATAAGAATATTAAGCTCCTCTCCCTTGATTATTTCAGAGGCTGTTCTTTTCATCTGCTCCTGAGCAAGATGGGGCAGCAGATCGGTAACGCAGAATACCGGATCACATTCGTCCTCTCCTACGGACACCTTTACCTTGCTGCCGTCTGCTCTGACGATAACTCCATGGAGAGAAAGGGGGATCGCTGCCCACTGATATTTCTTGATACCGCCGTAATAATGGGTCTTGAAATATGCAAGCTCCTCGCTTTCATAAAGAGGGTGCTGCTTTAAGTCAAGACGGGGCGAATCTATATGCGCTGCCGCAATATGAACGCCCTCCTCTATGGGAGAACTGCCTATCACTGCAAGTATAACAGCCTTTTCACGGTTGACCCTGTAAACCTTGTCCCCCGGTTTTAAATCCATATTCTTTTCAAAGGGGATAAAGCCCGCTTTCTTTGCGGCTTCTACTGCATACTCCACCGCTTCACGCTCGGTTTTTGCAGCATCGAGAAATTTCTTGTAGCCGCTGCAAAAATCATCACATTTCCATTCATCATCCTTGCTCATTTTAAGAGCAGCATTTTTCCTCTCGGAGCAGAGCTTTTCCTGTAAGAGCTTTGCCTTTGACTTTTCTTTATTTTCCGACATGACCTATCACCTTTCCCTATCAATATAAATTATTATATGCATCGTAAGCCTTCATGACCTTGGACACATAATGCTCTGTGGCAGCTGAGGGTATTGTGTCGAGCTTAACTCCGTCCGCACTGAAATTTTTATCCTCCAGCCATTTATTAACATTTCCCCGCCCTGTATGATAAGCAGCCAGCGCAGTTTCATTGTCACCGTACTCCTCATAGAGAAGCCGCAGCAGATATGTGCCGTACTCTATATTGTACTCGGGGTCGTACATATTATCATAGGTAAGCTCCCTGTTATCCTCCATGCGGTAGCCTACCCACTCGTAGGTATCCTCCATAAGCTGCATAAGTCCCCTTGCGCCCACATCGGAACGGGCATTGGGATCAAAATTGCTCTCTGTCTTTATCACCGCAAAGACAAGATTTCTGTCTACATCATACTTTCCCGAATATTTTTCCACCAGCATAAAATATTTCTCGGGATAAAAATATTTCCTGCTTATATCCGGCAGTTTTGATACTCCTCCCACAATGGCAATAACAAGCACAAGGGGAAGCAGGACGCTTTTTCTTTTTTTACGCCTGCGACGTCTCCTTACTGTTTCGGGCATTGCAATACTCCTTTATCTTATCGGCGGCTTCCCTTGCCTTTTCGCAAAGAAGCGTGTGTGTTTTGTTGTTCCTTATAACATAATCCGAATGAGTTTCAAAAAAATGCTGTGAATACTGGGACGCAAACCGCTTTTTTGCCTCCTCGGGGGTTATCCCGTCACGGGCAACTATCCTTTTTTCTCTTGTTTCCTCATCAGCTGTGACGCTTATTACAAGATCGCAAAGCTCATCTGCTCCTGCTTCAAAGAGAGTGGGAGCGTCAAGCAGGATAAGCTCACTGCCCTTTTCGGAAAGCTCGTTTATCTTTTCACGGATACGTTTTATAATATAAGGATAGCAAAGAGCATCAAGCTCCCTGAGCCTGTCCTTATCGGAAAAAACTATCGTTCCCAGCTTTTTTCTGTCAAGCTCCCCGTCAGGACGCAGTACAGTTCTGCCAAAATGCTCAGCCACCTCATCAAGACAGGGAGAGCCTTTTTTCATGACCTCTCTTGCCACAAGATCGGCATCTATAACGGAAAAGCCCTTTTCTGCGAATACCCTGCTTACCGTGGTTTTTCCTGCCCCGCTCTGCCCCGTAAGACCTATAACATGACTTTTCACAAGCGTATCACCTCAAATCCCGCAGCACGGAGCAGCCGGTTGTACACCGCAAGTCCCACTCCTTTTTTCCCGGGACAGGGAAAATACGCCTGCACCGCATTACGGTCGTCAAGACCTCTCAGCACGTCAAAAAGCCGCCTTGCCTGTTCCTCGGGCGAAGCTCCCCAGAACAGGGAAGAAAACGGGTAGCTTCTGTTATCCTCCACCGCACCGAAAACACCGCTGCCGTTATGAGCCGCAACATACTCCACATATCTGTCATAGCTGCCCTCAATAATGGTAACATTGGCTTTCGGAGCATAATGCTTATACTTCATTCCCGGAGAAAGTACCCTTTCCCCCTCTGCAACCCTTTCGGTAACGCCTGCAGAGCAGATAACATTATCCTCCCCGATAACACCTCCTATATCCTCGGGCGTTACAAAGCCCGGACGGAGTATTACCGCCCTGTCCTCTTCATCAAAGGTCAGCACTGTGGATTCCACGCCTACCGTACAGCAGCCGCCGTCTACAATAGCGGGTATCCTGCCGCTCATATCCCGCACCACATGGGAAAGAACTGTGGGACTGGGACTTCCCGAAAGGTTCGCTGAGGGCGCTGCCAACGGATAACCGCACTCGTTTATAACAGCCTGTGCGGTCTTATTTGCGGGAAAGCGTATTCCTACTGTATCAAGCCCCCCGCTTGTAACGGCGGGAATAATGTCCTTTTTGGGCAGTACCATGGTAAGAGGTCCGGGCATAAATTCCCTTGCCAGCCGCAAAGCGTTTCCCGATACACCCTCTGCATATTTATATATGTCCTCAAACCGTCCGATATGAACGATAAGCGGATTGTCAGAGGGTCTGCCCTTTGCCTTGAAAATTTCACGGCAGGCATTCTCATCAAGAGCATTTGCGGCAAGTCCGTATACCGTTTCGGTGGGAATTGCCGCTATGCCGCCGTTTCGCAGAATTTCAGCTGCCTCCCTTATCCCCTCGGGAGTGGGAGGAAGAATTTTTGTATCATACATTTAAGATCATCTTTCATACTTTATTCGTCTGATGCCAGCTTTGCCGCCTGATCCGCCGTTATAAGTGCATCTATGATCTCGTCAATTGCGCCGTTCATAATGCTTTCAAGTCTGTAAACGGTAAGACCTATACGATGATCGGTAAGCCGTCCCTCGGGGAAATTATATGTGCGTATACGCTCAGAACGGTCGCCCCTGCCTACCTGTGAACGCCGCTCTGTGGCTATGCGGCTGTTCTGCTCCTCAAGAAGGCGGTCATAAAGACGGGAACGGAGAATTTTCATCGCCTTGTCCTTGTTCTTGTGCTGACTGCGCTCGTCCTGACATTCCACCACCGTCCCTGTGGGGAGATGAGTGATACGCACGGCGGATTCGGTCTTGTTTATATGCTGTCCTCCTGCGCCTGATGCACGGAAAACATCTATCTTTAATTCCGCAGGGTCTATCTCCAGCTCCACCTCGTCTGCCTCGGGCAGCACTGCCACTGTTACAGTTGAGGTGTGTATGCGCCCCTGAGATTCCGTTTCGGGTACTCTCTGCACACGATGAACGCCGCTTTCAAATTTAAATCTTGAATATGCGCCGTCGCCCTCCACCGAAAAGGATATTTCCTTATATCCCCCAAGCTCTGTGGGATTGGCGTTTAAAATATCTATCTTCCAGCGTCTTGCCTCGGCGTACATGGAATACATTCTGAAAAGGGAATTTGCAAAAAGACTTGCCTCTTCTCCTCCTGCGCCGCCCCTTATCTCGATGATAACATTTTTTTCATCGTTGGGATCCTTTGGGATAAGCAGTATTTTCAGTTCCTCCTCAATGCGGGAAAGATTCTCTCTTGCACTCTCGAGCTCCTCACGGGCAAGGTCTTTAAGCTCCCTGTCGCCCGTTTCGTCAATAAGCTCAAGAGCGTCACGCTCCGCCTTTTTGTAAGAGGTGTATTCCCTGTATTTTTCCACTACAGGAGCAAGGGACTTGTATTCCCTCATCAGCTTTGCATACCGTTCGTTGTCGCTTGTCACTGCGGGGTCGGTAAGAGCGGCTGATATCTCCTCAAATTTATCCTCTGTGGCTTTCAGTTTATCAAACATCTTGATTCTCCGTATTTAAAGCGGGGGCGGTCAGAATCTTTATTCCTCACACCGTTCTGCCCGCTTGATATTTTTTTCTATCTTGCTTCTGGGGGTCATAAATTCATGTCCGCAGCCCGTACATCTGAGCTTGAAATCCATTCCCGAACGCAGCACGATCATTTCCTTTGAGCCGCAGGGGTGGGGTTTTTTCATTGTCAATCTGTCTCCGACTCTTATATCCACGGTCATGACCTCCTTATACAAGGTTTATTATACCACATCTTAAATAAATAGTGCAATGGTTTGAAAGTATATTTTCATGATTTTGAGCAAATTATAGTATTGATAAGCAAATTAAATATATTCTTTTGTATAAAATTACCATAAAAGAAAAGGAGGATATCCCCATGAGGATAACCGCAAAATTCTACTCCTGCGATGAAGCGGAGCTTGCCGCCCGTTCGCTTCGTAAAGAGTGTGACGGCATTTCCGATATTATCTTAAGACAGAAACGCTCCTTTGAGGAAACTGCTCATTCTGCCCCTTTGGGCTTTTATATTAATCTGAGTGCGGGAGGTTATTCCTTTGTGCCTGCATCTGTAAACGGGCTTACTCCCGAAAATTCCGCACCTCCTGTTTATGCGGCGGGGGAAAATTATTCTCCCTCATCATATGACAGCGGAGAATGTACTCTTGAAATAATATGCAGAGAAGAAAGCCGCAAAGGAATATCGGCGATCCTTATCGGCAGAGGCGGTCACGCCCTTTGCGAATACAGGTCCTGATCATTTCCTGCGCTTTGCCTCCTCCTCTAAAATATGGCGGCGGTATAAATAAGCCGCCTGCTCTGTCTTATTTTCCCCGAAATGATAATATACCCTGTCCTTTATGGGATCGGGCAGATACTGTTGTGTCACATAATGATTGGGAAAATCATGGGGATAAAGATAATGCTGTCCCCTTACAGCAGCGTCCTGCCCGTCACAGTGCTTATTTTGCAGATGTCTGGGAAAATCGCCGCACTCACGGGTCTTTACGTCCTCGAGGGCGGCTTCTATGGCTGCATTTCCCGAATTGGACTTGGGAGCTGTGGCAAGGAGAATTACCGCATCTGCAAGCGGTATCTGCGCCTCGGGGAGACCTAACTGCATGGCACTGTCAACACAGGCTTTCACAATGGGTATAGCCATAGGATATGCAAGCCCTATATCCTCTGCCGCAATTACAAGCAGCCTGCGTGAAAGGGAAATGATATCCCCTGCTTCTATAAGCCTTGCTGCATAGTGGAGGGCGGCGTTTTCATCTGAACCCCGTATTGATTTCTGGAGCGCAGAAAGAATGTCGTAATGCTCATCGCCGTTACGGTCATAGTGCATATTGCTTCTCTGAGTAAGTGACCTTGCCTCCTCTAAGGTAATGTCGGCTGTTACGCCGTCATTTTCCGCTCCCAGAAAACACAGCTCACACACGCCCACAGACTTGCGCACATCTCCTCCGCAGCCCCTTGCGATATGCTCACAGACACCCTTTTCCACTCTTATTTTCACGCCTGATTCCTCTGAGAGGATATTAAAAGCACGCTTTACAGCGGGAATAATGTCACGAGCCTCAACAGGCTTGAACTCAAATACTGCGCTTCGGCTGAGAATGGCGTTATATACGTAAAAATATGGATTTTCCGTGGTGGAGGCTATAAGAGTTATCTGTCCGTTCTCGATATATTCAAGGAGGGACTGCTGCTGCTTTTTGTTAAGATACTGTATCTCATCAAGATAGAGGAGTACGCCGTTCATGCCGTCAAAGCTGTTTGTATCGGCGATAACCTCCTTTATATCGGATATGCCCGCCGAAGTGCCGTTTAGCTTATGCAGCTTCATTCCCGCATTTTCGGCGATTATCCGTGCAACCGTGGTTTTTCCCACTCCTGACGGACCGTAAAATATCATATTGGGTATATTTCCGCTTTCGATTATCCGCCGCAGAGTGCTTCCCTTTCCTAAAAGCTGCTGCTGCCCCACAATTTCATCAAGAGTTTTAGGGCGTATCCTGTCCGCAAGAGGTGAGGGCATACCTATCACTGCCTTTTCTTTCTGATTTTTTTCATAGTACCATTATACCACTTTAATTTATTTAAGTCAATAAGAATACTTGCTCATCTTAAAATAATAATGCAGGAGACAAGATTTTCCCTTGTCTCCTGCGCTTTTAATTTTTAATAAAGACCCGTGCTTTTTGTCCCTTATCTGCGTTTCATGGTATTTACAAGATAGAGAAATTCGTCCTTGAATTCATCTGACGAATAATCATATTCCGAAAGCTGAGTGGCAATATTCGAGTAGGTTATATCCCCTATATATCTGCTGTTCCTGAGCAGCATACCAAACTCCGCCACACAGCCTGCAAAGGTAAGATTTTCCGATGCACGTTCACTGTAAAGTGACTTGCTTACAGGATATTCAAGGAGCTTGCTTGTATCCCCGTCAGGCTCCTTGTAACGGATACTTACCGTAAGCAGCTCATCGGAATTTTCAGTATTTTCTGCCGCTGTGCCGTCAGACCCGTATTTAAGCGTGCTGCCGCCTACCTCAAAATCGCTGCCTGCGGGAACTATCTCATAAAGTGCTGTTACGCTGTGACCTGCGCCTATCTCGCCTGCGTCCTTTGTATCATCGTTAAAATCCTCATCGGGCATAACACGGTTTTCATAGCCTATAAGACGGTAACCCTTTACATTTGCAGGGTTAAATTCCACCTGAAATTTCACGTCCTTTGCCGCTGTGAACAGTGTGCCGCTCATCTCGTCCACAAGCACTTTCCTTGCCTCACGCTCACTGTCGATATAGGAATAATTTCCGTTGCCGTTGTCTGCAATGGCTTCCAGCTTATTATCCTTGTAATTCCCCGTGCCAAAGCCCAGCACTGACAGGAAAATTCCCTTTTCACGCTTTTCCTCCACAAGCTCTGTAAGCTCTGATTCAGAGGAGATACCCACATTCAGATCACCGTCAGTGGCAAGTATTATACGGTTATTGCCGCCCTCGATAAAGTATTTTCCTGCTATATCATATGCTGTGGTGATGCCTGCTGCGCCTGCTGTAGAACCGCCAGCCTCCAGTGAATTTATTATATCCAGTATACGTTCGCTGTCGCCGCCGTCCGCTCCCTCTAAAAGGACTTCATCAGAGCCTGCGTAGGTAACAATTGATATCCTGTCCTGCGGGGTCAGGTTCTCAGTGAGCATTGAGAAAGACTTCTGCACCAGCGGCAGCTTATCTTCACTGTACATAGACCCGCTCACATCAATGAGAAATACCAGATTCATGGGCGGACGATCCTCAAGGAGCGAATCTGCGCTTTTTGTGTTTATCCCCACCATGAAAAGCTGTGTCTTGTCATTCCACGGGCAGTCTGAAAGCTCTGTATGCACCGCAAAAGGCTCGCCCTCCCCGGGGTCGGAGTAGTTGTAGTCAAAATAATTTATCATCTCTTCAAGGCGCACCGCACCGGGGTCTATTTTTTCACCGCTATAGATCATGCGGCGGATATTTGCATAGGACGCAGTGTCCACATCTGCGGAAAAGGTTGACAGCGGAGAGGTCTGCACAGACACATAGCCGTTTTCCTCTATCAGGTTATACTCCTCTGTGTTGTATTCATCAGGGCTGTATTCAGTTTTTCCGTCGTCCATTGCCGCCCCCTCGTTCATCTGACCCGCTTGTTCCATTTCAGCAAAGCCGTATTCATTCTGCACATAGTCTTCTTCCGCAACGACTTCTGCATAATTATAATTATCTGCCCCCTGCTGCGCTCCCGTAACATTCTTGCTGTTGTCGCTGTCGTTCATATACATAAAATTGCGTTCCTCGGGCAATGCCGTCATTTCCTTATCAGGTGCGCTGCCGCAGCCTGCAAGCGGCATAAGGAGCAGACACGCTGTAAAACCCGACAACATTTTTCTGTAATTCATCTTCATAATATCCTATCCTTTCACAGCCGCAGCTTTTTCCACTTGTCGAATAGTTCTTCAAGAGTGCTTTCGGCGGTAATATTCATTCGGTCGTAAAAGTAATCGTCAACGTATACCTGCGGGTAGGAGATGTGTTCCCCGCCCTTTGCAAGAGTTTTCCAGCCGTTATGACAGATGACCGTTCTGTCGTCGGCGATCTCGATCTGAGGAGCATTGTCAAAAACGATATAAGCCGTGCCGCTTTCCTCTTTTATGGGAAGAAGGTATTCCCTGTGTTCCCTGAGTGCGTAGGGAGAGCCTGAAACGGCTGTAAACTCCTTCGAAATTTCCTTTCCTGCGTCGGAGATAAGATGTATTACCTCCATGGTGTATACCGCATGATCGGGATAAATTTCAGTAGAAATTATCCTGCCGTCCACAAAATAATCGGTATCGCTCAGAACGTCCTCCTCCACAAAATATGCGTTATCCTCATCATAGCCTATCCCTGTATATGCGGGGGTATCGGTATTGGCAAGACTAAGCATCTCATAATCGGAAACGCCGTGAGAGGAAACCGATGATGCATAATCCCAGCCGTTTTCGGGCGTTACAAGGAGCATTCCCCCGTTACTCTCAGGCTCGTCACTGTCGGGTTCTTCCTCTGCGGCATCATCGTAATTTTCATAGTTTGATTCGTAAGAGGTGCTTTCGTCAAGCAGCACACTGTCGTCTGTGCGGATCAGAAGCCGCAGACAGAACACTGCTGCGAAAACGGCTGCAGCGGCGGCAAGAGTGCGGAAGGCTTTTCCTTTGGAGCGTGAGGATTCATCGGCGGCAGACAAAAACGGGGTGATATCATCATCTTCCGCTTCTGAATTTTCTATCCGTTTCCAGAGTTCGTCCATATCGGGGGCTGCGGAGTTCATTTCATCTATGTAGTCCTTTTCAAAATTTTTCATATCCGCACCTCCTCATAGATCTTTCTAAGCTTCCCTATGGCTGTACGGTACCGCCATGCGGCAGTGCCGGGGGGAATTTTCAGTATACTCGCTATTTCTGCAAAGGTAAGTCCGCTAAAAACTTTAAGGTTTACGATCTCTCTTTCTCTGTCGTCGAGCCTCTGCAGCAGACTGACGGCTGAGATATCAGACGTTACTGTTTCCTCTATGTCCGCACTGTCTGGGATCTCCGACATGGGGTGAATGTCGTCCCCTCCCTGTGCGCTCATAGGCAGCTCCCTCCGCTGACGGCGCAGAACATCTACCGTGAGATTGCGCACGGCGGTAAAAAGCCATTTTTTATGACCCATGCCCTCTCTGTAGACCGATGCAGCTTTTTTCAGCTTCAGAAAGAACTCTGAGGTAACGTCCTCTGCCGTCTGATGATCCCTGCAAATTTGCAGAGCAGCGGCATACACCTGTTTACCGTATTCCTCGTAAATTGTTTTAAGTCCCTGCATATCACCCTGCTGCACTGCGGCAATACTTCGGGAAAATTCCCTTTCAGTCATTTTTTTCACCCCGCCTGACCGTTTTCATTTATTTATACGTTTGATAGGATATATTTTTATGGGAAATTTCTGTAAATAAACTATTAAATTTTATTTGTTTCCTCCTTTGCATATATCCCGGAAAAACGGATATGCTAATTACAGGATCATAGAACGGAGGAATAACAATGGCAAAGTCTGAAATAGTAAAAGTGCTGGGACGAGAAATTCTCGATTCAAGAGGAAATCCCACAACAGAGGCACAGGTCACCCTCTCAGACGGAACGACCGCCACGGGAGCCGCTCCCTCAGGTGCATCCACAGGCGGTGCAGAAGCCGCAGAGCTGCGTGACAGGGACGGGCGTTATAACGGAAAGGGCGTGCTCAAAGCCGTAAATAATATAAACACGGTAATAAACAGCGCCGTTTCAGGTATGGACGCTTCGGATATCTGCTCTGTTGACAAGGCAATGATCGCCGCAGACGGCACAGAGGATAAGTCCGCTCTCGGCGCAAATGCCATACTGTCG
The DNA here is from genome assembly GCA_947625735.1 of uncultured Clostridia bacterium. Taxonomy (GTDB): domain Bacteria; phylum Bacillota; class Clostridia; order Oscillospirales; family Ruminococcaceae; genus Huintestinicola. The sequence goes on along the minus strand of CANQPL010000010.1, from coordinate 18,351 downwards.
GTATCTGTCGCCTGTGCAAAAGCGGCGGCGGCATCATCGGGCGTACCGCTTTACACTTTTCTGAGTCCTGCGGGAAACTGCCTGCCCGTTCCTATGATGAATATTTTAAACGGCGGAGTTCATGCCGCAAACAATATTGATGTACAGGAATTTATGATAATGCCCGCAGGCGCTCCCGACTTTAAGGAAGCCCTGAGAATGGGAGCTGAAATTTATCATGAGCTGGCGGCACTTCTGAGATCTGAGGGGCTTGCTGTTTCTGTGGGAGACGAGGGCGGATTTGCCCCTGATCTTGCAGACGAGGAGGAGGCTATAGTTTATATCCTTGAAGCCGTCAGACGGGCGGGATATGAACAGGGAAAGGATATCCTGCTTGCAATAGACGCCGCTTCAAGCGAATGGAAAGGCTCTGAAAAGGGAGAATATATACTCCCGAAATCGGGCAGAAAATACTCCTCAGAGGAGCTTACAGGTCACTGGAAAGAGCTTGCGGAAAAATATCCCATTATCTCCATAGAAGATCCTCTTGATGAGGAGGACTGGGAGGGCTGGCAGCTTATTACAAGGGAGCTGGGAGAAAAGGTTCAGCTTGTGGGAGATGATCTTTTTGTCACCAATACCGGAAGGATATCAAAGGGCATCTCTATGGGCTGCGGTAATTCCGTTCTTATAAAGCCAAATCAGATAGGCACGGTTTCCGAAACTACAGAAGCCGTAAAAACGGCGCACAGGGCAGGCTATACCGCCGTTGTTTCCCACAGATCGGGAGAAACGGAGGATACATTTATTGCCGATCTTGCAGTCGCTCTTAACGCCTGTCAGATAAAGACGGGCGCACCCTGCCGCAGTGAACGGACTGCCAAATATAACAGACTTCTGCGTATCAGCGAACAGCTTGGAGGAGCAGCTGTTTACCCCGGAATAAACGCCTTTAATGTGAAAGGATTTAAAAGATAAGTTTTTTCGGTCTGTTATGCGCACCTGCGGCAAAACAGACAGTATAAAACAGAGGTCTGCCCCCACAGGTAAACCTCTGTTTCCTTTTATTGCGCTTTATGTACTAAGAAGATAACGCCTTAACGGCTTACATACGCCAGATAGTACCCGTAAGACCCGGACCTGCTCCTATGGCGTTGGATTCATCAGTGTCAATATGCATAGCCCTTGCGAACTTGTCCGACACACGGCAGACAACATCGCCCAGAATTGCCTTTCTGCCGTCAGTATCTACCTTGACATATACAACGTCCTTATCCTTGACGCCAAGCTCCTCTGCATCTGCGGGAGTAAGGTGTATATGACGCTTTGCAACGATAACGCCCTCTGAAAGCTCCACCTCACCGCAGGGACCTACCAGCTTGCAGGCACCCGAGCCTGCAATATCTCCGCTCTCTCTTATGGGAGCGGCAATGCCTATAGAACGGGCATCTGTTGCGGAAAGCTCTACCTGACAGGCACTTCTTACAGGTCCTAAAATCGACACGTTTGCAAGGGATTTTTTAGGTCCTACGACCTCTACCCTTTCCTCGCAGGCAAACTGTCCGGGCTGTGAAAGGTCTTTCTTTTTTGTAAGAGCAGCGCCCTTGCCGAAAAGTATTTCCAGTGCCTCCTGTGTAACATGGACATGACGTGCGGAAGTTTCAACAATAAATTCCTGTGACATAATATCTACCAGCCTTTCGGATATTTTTTCTTTATTTTCATTATACCACTTTCATGAAAATTTTCAATTAATAAGCAATATTCATATTATGACTTTTATGTGAACGCTATCTGTCGCTGTCAAGATGTACCCTTGTACCCGTAGCTCCCCTCTGTCCCTGATACTTGCCCCTGTAGGGATCAAGAGCGGGAGCGTCCATTTCCGCAAATACAAGCTGTCCCACTCTGCGGCGGGCTTTCAGCTCAATGGCGCAGCGGTTTGCATTAAAAAGCTCCAGAGTTATTTCGCCCGAAAATCCCGGGTCTACCCAGCCTGCATTCTGTATAAACAGTCCCATTCGCCCGAGGGAGCTTCTTCCCTCCACAAAGGCGGTGAGGTTATCAGGCAGGGAGATATATTCCATAGTGGAGGCAAGGACGAACTGCCCGGGCAGCAGGATATAGCGGTCTGTTTCAATGGTCTTGTACTTTATTTCTTCATCAAGAGTGACTATCCCCGTAGGAAGATCCTCCACAATTCCGAAGGTGCTGCCAAGACGTATATCCACGCTTGCAGGCTGTATCTGACCCTTTTCCAGAGGAGTGACAGTCAGCGTTTTTTCCTCCAGCATTTTAATTATTGTCCTGTCAGAGAGTATCATCTGTGATCTCCTCCTTTGAAAAATCTTTTTGCAATTATTCTGCCTGTAAGCCCGCTTTTTTCGGTATTGACCTCATGCCCGCAGCCTCTTATAATGCAGCTTTCCCCACGTGGGAGCATACCCGCAAGAGAAAGCCCGCAAAGACAGAATTTATCGGGAAATGCATCACAGTATTCCGTAAAATTTTTAAACATATCCGCATAGCTGTCATTACCGATAAACGCCTTTAAATCAGGAACAAGAATATCATCGGTATGCCCCGCAGCACTGAGCGCATCGTCCCAGTCAGCAGATGTCTGCCCCATGCCGTGGAGGAAAATATACTTCATATTTTATCCGTCCTCTCTCAGGTCAAAGCGTATGCTGTGAATTTTAAGTCCGCTCTGTGCAAAATACAGCCTTATGGTAGTAAAGCGTGAGAAAAAGTATGATTTGCAGGTGAAAGATACGGGCTTTCCTCCTGTGCCGTTAAAGGTGTATGCGCCGCAGGGAGTACCCATTGAAAAGACGGTAAGGGGTATCTGCGCAAGGGGGTCGTCTGTATCAGTGGAGGCTGTAACGGTGATGTCGTACATTCCCAGAGGCTCTGTATCGACCGCAAAAATATAGCTTGAACCCTTATCGCTCACTATATCATCAGGAGATATTTCCGCACTGCGTTCCAGCTTGTAGAATTTCACATTTTCCCCTGCGGTTATGTCCTCATCTGCGGGACGGCCGATTATATCAACCTGCTGCAAGATCCCCTCTGCCCGCTCCATTGCATGGGTATTCATCAGGAAACGGCAGACATTGGCTGCATTTCTCTGAAGCTCTCCCCTTGTGATATAGCCCTTTTCAAGCTCCGAAAGGGTGTTATCGTCATTTTTTTCGCTGCTTGCACATACCATATACACATCATTCTGAGCTGCTGCCATTGCGGCAAAGTCGGTATTTCCCAGGGCAGTTCCTCTCCTGTTTATATGCGTCCACCAGTCGGTCATGACAAATCCTGTAAATCCCCACTCTTTGCGGAGTATCTCTGTTGTAAGGTCATAGCTGCCCGCCGTCCACAGCCCGTTTACTGAGCCGTAGGTAGTCATTACAGTTTTTGCTCCGCCCTCCTTTACAGCAATTTCAAAGCCTTTAAGGTAAATTTCACGCAGCGCCCTTTCGGATATTACCGAATCAAGGGTATGCCGTCCTGTTTCCTGATTATTTCCGCAGAAATGCTTGACAGTACCCGTAACTCCGTATTTATGCATACCCCTTAGCTGTGCGGCTGCTACTGTACCCGTAAGATAAGGATCTTCAGAAAAATATTCAAAATTTCTTCCGTTCAAGGGATAGCGATGTATATTCATTCCCGGACCCAAAAGACAATCCACCTTGTTTGCGGTCATTTCCATTCCCGTAAACTCAAAAAGCTCTGTAATCAGCTTCCTGTTGAATGTGGCAGCGATCATTGTGCCGTTAGGCAGTGAAAACGCCTTTGTGCCGCAGTCAAGACGCATTCCCGACGGACCGTCGTCACAGCAGCCTGCGGGTATTCCGAAGCTCTCAAGGGAACGGGTAACTCCTCCGAATGCGGCAGCCGTACCCGGGGTAACTCTGGGACTTCCCATGCCCTCTCCCCTGATTATGGCGGCAAGATCCTCATCAGAAAGCTGGGCGATAAACTCGTCCATTGTGTTCCTGCCGTTCTTTACGTCACTGAGCTTTATCCCCCTGTCGCCTGTGAAGGGTATATCGGGAGGAAGCTCCTCTATGCGGCGTTTGTTTTCGTCTGTTTCCGACAGCGGCACATTTTCATAAGAAATTTCAAAGCCCTCTCCTGCGCTTACAGGCTTTATCCGTTCAAAAGGCGTGACAGGGGCAAGAGCCTGTCTGCACTGCTTAGTGACGAGTGTCTTATCAAGAGTATATGTAAGCACCTTCTGAGCGCTCCGACAGTCTGTTCCCACAAGGACTTTATATTCGCCCTTTTCCAGTACATATGCATTTTTATGACCCGTAACGCCCGAATCATCATAGGAGGCGTGTTCTGCGGGGTCAATTGCCATGCGTATAGTCTGCTCCTCCCCCGGAGCAAGTAAATTTGTCTTTTCATAGGCGCAGAGTACTTTTACAGGCTTTCCCAGCGCTCCCTGCGGGGCGCAAAGGTACACCTGCACAGTTTCCTTGCCCGAAAAATTTCCCCTGTTCTTTACATTGACTTCAAGCTCTATGGTTTTCCCGTTAAACTCCGCAGCGGCAGTATTAACGTCAAATTCGGTATACGAAAGACCGTAGCCGAAAGGATACACCACCTTTTCGGGAGCAAATGTCTCAAAATAGCGGTATCCCACATATATATCTTCCTTGTAGATGCTTCTGTGGGGATCGCCGAAATTTGCATAGGCAGGATAATCAGTATAATCCCGTGCAATGGTATCGGGCAGTTTTCCCGAGGGAGAGGTCTTTCCCGTAAGCACATGGGCTGTACCCGTGCCGCCTGTCATGCCGCCCTGCCATACGTACAGCACCGCATCAGGAGAGTATTTCTCTGCAAATCTCATATCCATAATGCTGCTTACATTAAGAAGCACCACCATTTTCTTAAAGTGCATTCTCACCGCAGAAAGCATATCCTCCTCACCGTCACTGAGGAAATATGCTCCCCTTTCGGGTTTGTTGTCCTGCTCCTCGCCTGCTGTCCTGCCTATAACGACTACAGCCGTTTCACACTGTGCGGCGATCCTTTTCGCAAGCACATCATCAAGGGGCATTTCCTTTTGTGACCAGGGCTCTCCGCCCCAGCCTACGCCTATATCGTAAGGGTTTTCCTCGTCCCATTTTTTGTAGACATTTAAAAGCTCCTCATTTACCCTGACCTGCCCGCTTTCAATAAGACCGTCCGTAATTCCCACTACCTTGGAAACATTTACCAGTCCTCCCGAACCTGTGCCGCTTTTATAATAATGAAGCTGTATCCTGCCGAACACTGCGATCTCTGTTCCCGCTTCAAGAGGGAGAGCATTATCGTTTTTCAGCATGACGATACCCTCGGAAACCGTTTCTGCAGCCTTGTCCAGATATTTTTTCCAATCAAGTTTAAAAGGGGTCATATGTATACCTCCGGTTAACAAGTAATTTTTATTATTTTACCATATTTTACAGATAATTGCAAGCGCTTTTTGTGAATTTTTTCAAATATCCGTGAACACAAAAAAGCCGGGGCAATGCTCCGGCTCTCATAAATAACCTTTTTTACAGCTCCTTTATCGTCACCTGTCAACCCACGGAAACACCCTCTCCGCTGCGGGGTTGAGGCGGATAGACGGGGTAAGCGGGATATTCGGGCAGAGGGATCATATCAACGGGCTGGACTGTTTTTGACATGGCAAACACCGCTGTACCTATATTTCTCAGCACATAATACCCTCTTGCCACTACGGTGATCTCATACTCCGAAAAGGGTCTGGACGAATCTGACGGGGCATACATATTTCCCGGGGCGGGAAGTGCGATAGTCGGAGTATATCCGTTTGCATTTGTAATAAGCACCCTTGAAAGTCCCACACCTGCATTTATCCTCTTTCTCACAATGACCATTGCTCCCTCTATAGGGAAGTCCCCCTCAGAGGTGTAGACCTGTACCTGTAAAAATCCCCATGTGTCGTCACCTGTAAGAGATGCCCATGATCTTGACGGAGTAAGATCTGCGATCTGCGGCACTTCTCCGTCTGCATCAGCAGAAAGATCGGAGGGCATGGAGAAATCGGGCATTATCTCCTGTCTGTCCTCATTCTGAGAGGGTACGGCATAGTTGGGATCCTCGGGAGCGGTGTTCAGTATAATGCTTTTAAGTTTCGTATCCGTCATATTATTTTCGCTGTCTGCGGAGGTGCGGGAAAGGACTGCCCCGCCTCTCGGCTGAATAGGGGAGTTGTTTTCTGCGGGCGCAACAGGACGGGGATTATCAGCGGGAGTAATGGGGAGAGGCATGGGGGTATTTGCAATGGAATTTATAATGCTCTCCGCTGACGGGAACCTGCATTCGCACTCCACAGTCCTGTCGGGGGGAGGATTCCCCTGCATAGGCGGCATGGGCGGACGGGGACGGTCATTTCCCATTCCCCCGCCCGGACGTCCCCCGGAATGTCCCCCATGATCGCCCATGTGGGAATGTGCTGCGGACGGATTTGTGCCGGGGGCGGAGAAAAATCCGCCCATACTTTGGGGGACTCCGCCCATGCTGTGGGCTGCTCTTTCCATGCTGTGGGCTGCTCCTTCCATACTGCGCTCAGACTGCACGGCGGTTTCCTGTTCACTGCCGTTTCCCATATTCATCTCATTCATTGCCATTGACGATGAAGCGGAAGAGGGGGCTTCGGTATTTCCTCTCATACCCGCTCCCATGCCCGTAGTTCCCGTGTCAGCGGACGCACACGCCGAAGTCTGACCGCTCTTCCGGTATAGCTTCATCATTTCCTCTTTATAGCGTTTCGCCATATTGTTAAGGTCATTTCCATTCAAGCTGCATTACCTCCGGATATAGATTACGCCTATAGATAGGTCAGTCTAAATATATTCGGGAAATTTACAAAATATGCCGATCTGCACAGAAAGGGATCAAAGAAAGGCTGCCGCAAACGCTATGCGGCAGCCCTGTAAATTTATAATCGAACTCTTTATCAGATAAGCTCTCCATGCTCTGTCTGATTTCTCTTTATCTTCTTTGATGTGGTCTTGTCAAATTCCTTTTCCCTGAGCCTTATACGGCGGATTGCTTTAGCAGAGGGAAGTGTGAGATTTATCTTGTCAATTATTTCCTTTATCCTGCTGATAAGCTCCTCCTTGGAAAGAGCTGCCGCTTCATCGGGATCGGGATAAATTTCGGCAGTGATGACCGCCTCCTCCGCATATACAAGCACATCTGCCGCAAGGGAAACCGATGCAAAACGGTTTTCAAGCTCCTCGGGGGAAACATTTTCGCCGTTGCTCAGGATTATAAGATTCTTTTTCCTGCCTGTGATGAAGATACGGTTATCCTCCACATAGCCCAGATCGCCCGTACAGAGCCAGCCGTCCTCGGTGAGAGCCTCTGCGGTGGCTTCGGGGTTATGGTAGTAGCCCTGCATAACAGAGGGGCTTTTTACCCTTATCTCGCCGTCAACGATTTTGACTGTGCAGCCGTTTACTATCCTGCCCACATCGCCCTTGTCGCTGATATCGTCAAGGCTTGCAGTGGAAATTCTGGGGGAGCATTCGGTCATGCCGTAGCCCTGAGCAATAGGGATTCCTATATCAAGATATGCGTGTATAAGCTCGGGACTGAGATATGCGCCGCCGCTGTATATACCCTTTAGCCGTCCGCCGAATATCGCCTTTGCTGCAGCTGCGGGAGGAATACCCTTTGCCTTTGAAACTGCGCTTATCTGCTTATAGATCGTTTCTGCGATCATGGGTACAAGCAGTATAATTGTAGGAGAAAACAGCTTCAGATTCTGTGCGATCCTCATCATGGAGTCGTTGACGCATACTGTTGCGCCATAGCGCAGTGACAGCAGTATGTCGCAGGCAAAGCAGTATACATGATGAACAGGCAGCACTGTGAGCAGAGTATCCTCGGGGGAGCTTTCATTGTCTGCGCAGAAAGTGTTGTCAATGAAATTTCCGTGGGTGAGCATAACGCCCTTTGCCTTGCCTGTTGTACCCGATGTGTAGACAATTGATGCAAGCATATCGGCTGACACCTCGGGGAGATTTGCAGGCTCATTTGAGGAAAGCACTGCGGAAAGACACTGTCCCTCATCTGTCTGCTGAAGGGAAATATAATGCTTTATTTTGGTGCATACGCTCTTTATCTGAGGGAGCATGGGTAAGTAGCGGCTGTCATAGAAAAATACATTTACGTCCGCTCTTTCCAGCAGATCGCAGATATCATCACAGGCAAGCTGTGCATCAAGGGGAACAGTAACATTTCCGCCAAGCACTGTGCCGAAATATGCGGTAAGATATGCTGAGCTTGTAGTGCCTATAACGGCTGCATGGATCTTTTCCTCGCCCAGAGAGGCAAGGAATGCAGTGACCCTCTTTGCATTTTCAAAAAATGTCTTAAAGGAGGTTTCTATAATCTCTCCGGGTGCGCCCTTTTCTTTAAGATATGCCTTATCGCCGTATTCCTCTGCCGCAAGCCTTACCAGATCCTGTAGGGTTTTTACATTGCTCCTATCCATTTCATATCCCCCTTACTTTTTGATTGATTCAAGATATTTTACCGCATCGCCTACGGTACTGAGCTTTACGACCTCCTGTTCGTCCATCTGCACTCCCAGCGTGTCCTCAAGCTCGCCCAGCAGGCTCATGAAGTCGTAGGAATTAAAACTCAGATCCTCAATAAATCTTGAATCCATAGTAATAGAATCGGGGTCTGCTTCAACATAATTTGTAATAAGCTCTTTTAACTGTTCAAACATAAAAACCTATCTCCTTTGAAATTTATTTGAGTAATTCTCCAAAAAACGGCACATCAACATGAAAAGCAGTTACTTTGTAAATGTGATCAGATCATTTCAAGGATCTGTCCTACTGTGCGGTTCTTGTCCTCAATACCTCTGAAAAGAACACGGCAGAGATAATAATAGAGATACTCCATTTCGTCCTTGCTGACCACGTCCTTGCGGTATTCAAAATTAAAGTCAAGACCTCTGTCCTCAGTGCGGTGCATTACCGTCAGGTACAGGGGCTGTCCTGCAACGCCGTTTGTGTACCATATGCTCTTGTAGGGAATATCGGGAAGCTCTGTATCTTTCTGCCTGAGAGTAAGGGGCTGATAGGTAAGGCTTATGCTCTCGTAGCTCATGCCCGGGCGCAGGTGAAGCTCCTTTACTCTGTTAAATGTATGGGCAATGGGATCATAATTTGCATGACGGAATATCTTGTTCTGCTCTGCCTGAATGATATTCAGAGCGTCAATGAATGCAGTCTCAGGCTCAATAATGGTACGCAGGGGGAAGAAATGTATCCTTGTACCGCCCGAACGCTTTTCAAGGAGAGTTCCTCGTCTTGCAATGCAGGTTTTAAGGGAAACGTCCTTTTCATCGTTGTTAAACTTGGAAAGTACGGTGCGCAGACCCATAAGCAGCAGACTTGCCATGGGAACGTGGTTTTCCTCGCAGAATGCCATAAGCCGCTCAGACGGCTCCTTTTCCAGTGAAAATACCGCAATATCCGCAGCGGGATCCTTTGAGATAACAAGGCAGCTCCTCATATCAGGATCATTCATCTCACGGCGCATGGTGAGAAGTCTTCCCATACCCGTAAAATCAGTGTACATAGGCTCGCTTCTTTTAAGCTCGCCCAGCCAGAATTCCTCGTCCCTTTTCTGTGCGGAAGAACCTGCCTCATACTCCAGATCCTTTTCCACTGCTTTAAGATAGGGCATAGGGTCTGTTTTGGGACGGGGAGTGCCGTACCTCTTGGCGCAGTACAGCTCCAGAACATAGCTTGAAAATGCGATTATGGAGCTTGAATCCATAGTCATATGATCTACCTTTAAATATGTGCCGTTGTAGCCGTTGGGCAGCTTTACCATGACAATTCTGTTCATGGGAGAGTTGAAGCGTTCAAAGGGAACGGCTGTCCACTTTTTCATTTCATTGTGGGCGTCCTCCTCTCTCCATGAGGAGAAATCACAGAAAGGTATATCCCTTTCCTCAAAGGGTACAACGTACTGATAGATAGTATCGTCATCGTCCTTTAAAAATCTTAAACGCATGGAATCGAATTTTGTGTACGTTTCATATATGGCTTCCTTTAACAGTCCGAAATCCACGTCCTGCTGAACGTAAAGCCCTGTGCCTATGCAAATCACCTGATGAGGAGCATATCTGATAGTATAAGTGTGCAGCCGCTGCGCCGCAGTAAGGGGGTAGCATTTCATTACCGAACCGTTGACAGTAAATTCCTTCATTTTACCCGTCCTCCTTTATTACTTAGAGATATTTATCAAGAAAAGAAAAGAGCTTTTCCTCATAAAGCGGGGGGTTCTCGTAATAGCTTGCCGCATGACCCGCATTTTCCACAAGAAGAATATCTTTCGGAGCAGTACACGCTTCATAATTCTGACGGCTCATATCTGTGGGGACAAAATTATCTGCCTTGCCGTGGATAAACAGAACAGGACATCTTGTCGCCTTTACCGCAGTAAGAGTGGAGTAGTCCTTAAAGCCGTAGCCTGCCGTTTTGCGGCACAGTGCATCGTTTATGTTCATTACAGGGAACGCAGGCAGATGATAATCCCTCTTTAAAATATGAGCGAACACATCATAGGGGGAGGTAAATGCACAGTCTGCAACAATTGCTTTCACATTTTCGGGCAGATCGGAAAATCCCGCCGTCATAAGCACAGTAGTGCCGCCCATGGACACGCCGTAAAGTATGATCTTCTTTTTGCCGCCGAAACGCACGTTAAGATACTTTATCCATGACATACAGTCAAATCTGTCAAGAATGCCGAAGCCGATATATTTCCCCTCACTTTTTCCGTGAGCACGGTTATCCACCACAAGGGCATCTATCCCCTTTTTCAGAAATACCGTTGCAATGGTGGCGCAGTCACTCAGTCCCTGTCCTGTGTAGCCGTGGAGGCATACAGCTATGGTATCCGCTTCACCGTCTGCTGCAAAATAGTCACTGTGGAGAGTGATGCCGTCCCTTGCCTTTATGGTGATATGCTCCGCAGGTCTTGCCATGAGCCATTCCTTGTTGGGGTGAATGGTGTTTGTCTTGTATTCCTCCCAGCGGCTCATGTCAGCCATTTCACTGATGTCCACCTTGGCCTCGTCCTGACGGGGGATAACTCTTTTGAAGAGTGTGTAAGCGCCAGCCGCTGTTCCCGCTGCGCCCAGAAGTGCCGCCGTCCCTGCAGCGGCAATTAACTTGTTCATAATAACGCCCTCTTTTCTTTCGGTGAGTATCCGCTTAATGGGGCAGAACCGGCATCTGACGGATTTTCGACCGATAGTCGAATTATTGTTAAATATATTTTACCACATATTTTCATAAAGGTCAAGTATTTTTCCGAAATTTAGTTGAAATTTTCCGGGGATTATGATATAATAGTCTTTAAAGGCGGATTATAAGCCGTTTTACTTAAATGTAGTGGGTGTTGTCTTTGAAAAGCGAGGATAAAAGAGAACTTATTTTTGCCGCCACAGAGGAGCTTATCTCCGAAATGCCCTACGGGGAAATATCTGTGGAGGCTATTGCCGCACGGGCGGGCATAGGCAAGGGCAGCATATACTATTATTTTTCGGGCAAGGACGAGATACTGGAGCTTGTGGTGGAAAGATGCTACAAACGGGCTGTGCGCGAGTATCTTGACAGTCTGAGCGAAAGAGGAGTTATTTCTGCTGCGGGAAAAATGAAGCTGCTGTTTGAAAGCGTGATAAAAAGGGAATTTTCTTCAAAGGAAAAAAATGTGCTTCATTTCATTAATCTTAACAATGACCTTTCACTCCACCGTATCCTCAACTGTGTGGCTGTGAAAGTAATATCCCCTGTGCTGGCGCAGCTTTTAAGGGAATGCATCGCAGAGGGTACTGTCACTACCGATACACCCGATGAAAGCGCTGAAATGATAGTTGCTGTGCTTACCTTTTTCCTTGACGACAGCATTTTCCCCGACAGCAGGGAACGTATCCCGCAGAAAATGAAGATACTTGCAAAGGTGCTTGAAAGCAGTCTGCAAACAGAAAAGGGCACATTTGATTTTCTGCTGTCTGTAAGACAGGTGAGGTGAACGGTATGGAGGAAACAACTGCATATACAGAGGTACCCGCTCCCGCAGATACGGGCGCTGACAGCGGAACGGGAGGAGCGGCTCTGCTTATGGGGCTTCTTGCCATGGTGCTTATCTATCTTGTGACGGAGCTTATGCCGAAAATAGCTGCCGCTGTTGACAGGCTTTTCGGGATAAAGGGTGAAAAGCCTCCTCCCGCTGCGGCGGGTGATTATAAGGTAAAGGATATTTATGAGGGCGAAAAAAATCTCGATGATGATACTGATAAAAAGGAGTAGTTCACAATGTCAAAGGATAATAAAAAAATGGTCGATGCCATTACCTCTATGGAGGAGGATTTTGCAAAATGGTATACCGATATCGTCAAAAAGGCGGAGCTTATCGAGTATACAAGTGTAAAAGGCTGTATGGTTATACGTCCCTACGGCTATGCGATCTGGGAGAATATTCAGCGCATACTTGACGGTATGTTCAAGGAAACAGGACATGAAAACGTTTGTATGCCAATGTTTATTCCCGAAAGCCTTTTGCAGAAAGAAAAGGATCATGTAGAGGGCTTTGCCCCCGAAGTAGCGTGGGTCACTTACGGCGGAAATGAAAAGCTCGAGGACAGACTTTGCGTGCGTCCTACCTCAGAAACGCTTTTCTGTGAGCATTATGCAAATATCGTACATTCCTACAGAGATCTGCCGAAGCTCTATAATCAGTGGGTAAGCGTGGTAAGGTGGGAGAAAACCACAAGACCTTTCCTGCGTTCAAGAGAATTTTTATGGCAGGAGGGTCACACTATCCATGCCACTGCCGAGGAGGCTGTGGAGGAAACAGAAAAAATGCTGGGCATATACGCAAAATTCTGCGAGGAAAGCCTTGCAATGCCTGTTGTAAAAGGCAGAAAGACAGACAGCGACAAGTTTGCAGGTGCGGAGGCTACCTATGCAATAGAAGCGCTCATGCATGACGGAAAGGCTTTGCAGGCAGGTACATCACACTACTTCGGCGATGGTTTTGCAAAAGCCTTTGACATTATGTACACTGACAAGGAGAACAAAAAAGTCTACCCTCACCAGACCTCATGGGGCGTGACAACACGTCTTATAGGCGCTATCATCATGACACACGGCGATAATAACGGACTTGTGCTGCCGCCTGCTGTTGCGCCTGTTCAGGCGGTCATAATACCCGTTCAGCAGTTCAAGGAGGGTGTGCTTGACAAGGCAAGAGAGCTTGAAGAGCGGCTCAAAGCTCACGGCATAAGGGTAAAGCTGGACGACAGTGACAATTCTCCGGGCTGGAAATTTGCTGAGTATGAAATGAAAGGCGTACCTCTCCGCATTGAGCTGGGTCCTAAGGACATAGAACAGGATCAGTGCGTCATGGTAACACGCCACAACAGGGAGAAGTCCTTTGTATCTCTTGCAGAGCTTGAAAAGGCGGTTGATGAGAAGCTCAAAGCAGTTCATGACGGACTTTACAGGGCGGCTCTCGAAAACAGGGAAAAACGCACATACTCCTGTCTTACCATGGACGAGATAACAGATGTCCTTGAAAAGAAAGGCGACGGATTTATAAAAGCAATGTGGTGCGGAGATGAAGCCTGCGAAGATAAGGTCAAGGAGGTAACGGGCGTAGGCTCCAGATGCATACCCTTTGAACAGGAACAGCTTTCTGACAAGTGCGTCTGCTGCGGCAAGCCTGCAAAAGCAATGGTCTACTGGGGCAAGGCTTATTGATAAAAGGTAAAAATATCGGGAAAAGGAGTTGACTGCTGTTATGGATAGGATACAGGAGCTTGAACAGCGTGTAAAGGAGCTTGAAGAACGCAATCATTACCTTGAAAAGGTCTTTGACGCTATCCCTGTTAATATGTTTGTCAAGAATACCGACTGCAAATACTGCTTTACCAACAGAGTATGCGACACCCTGAACGGCGTGGAGAGGGGCGGTCTTTACGGAAAGACCGACTTTGATCTCCAGCAGTCCGAGGAAATAGCAAAGAGCTTTTACGATGACGACAAGGCTATCATGGCAAGCAAAAAGGGCAGCCGTATGCTTTCACCCACCCTCTGCGGTCATGACATCAAATATTACGACATCTATAAAGAGCCTGTTCTCGATGACGACGGCAGCGTTATAGGCATTTTCGGAATGGTCATTGATCCTGCTGACAGCGTTATCGACAATAACCGCATGGGCGGCGGATTTAAAAACGATGCGGGTACATCGGCAGAGTATGAGGGATTCCTTTTCGATTACAGCATAGATCAGGGAATTGCAATTGTGCTGAGAAATTCAGAGGGACTTGATTTCTTTGGGGACGGTGTTTCTCCCGAAGAGGCTCTTACCGCCGCTGACAGGATATTTTCCGAGGACAGGGAAGCCGTTGTGGGACTTTTTGAGGATATCCGCTCGGGAAAAGGCTCACAGAGGGTCATTCGCCTTTACAATAAAAGCGGCGATATCGGCTGGTACAGCATTTCCCTCAATGCGGTAATGGACAGGGAGCTGCGTCCTGTCCATGCCATAGGGCTTATCCGTCCCATTAATGAGGAGGACGCCGCCGCCGAAAAAATAAGGATAGAGTCAGAGCGTGTCAACAATAATGTTGCAAGCATTCTCGGCACACGATATGACACGTTTATGTATGTAAACCGCAACGGCGGCTATTATCATATTCTCGAAAGCAGGGACAATAAGGCAGGACAGGGCAGCAGCGGCAGCATTGAGGAGCTTATGGCATATTGCCAGAAAGCGGTCTGCGGCTCTGATCTCAAGCTGCTTGCTGAGGTGATAAGGCAGATGTCAGAGGAAAAGGACAGCACACAGAATTTCCGCTCAATAGAATTCCGCTATGGAAATGAGGATAATTTCCGCTGGAAGGAAGCAGACTTTTTCCGTATAGACGGCAGCAGCGGCGAGCTGCTTGTCACTATCTTTGATGTGGACGATGTTGTCCGTGAAAAGCAGACACGCAAGCTAAAGGAAATAAATAACGGCATTATAGATATCCTCAGCACGGTGGTAGAGTTCAGAAGCGTGGAATCGGGAGATCATATCAACCGCATCAAGGGCTTTACCAAAATACTTTTAAGATATGTAAACGAAATGATGGACGATGTGAATTTTGACGATGAAACCATAGAGATAATCTCCTCAGCCTCTGCAATGCACGATGTGGGAAAGATCGCAATTCCCGACAGTATCCTCCTAAAACCCGGCAGGCTCACAAAGGAGGAGTTTGACGAGATGAAAAAGCACACTGTCAAGGGCTGCGATATAATCCGCTCAATGTCTGCCTTACAGGAAAAGAGCTATTATGACTATTCCTATGAGATATGCCGCTATCATCATGAACGGTTTGACGGCAGAGGATATCCTGACGGTCTTAAAGGCGACGAGATCCCCATAGCGGCGCAGATAGTATCGGTGGCAGATGTTTATGATGCGCTTATCAGCAAACGCTGCTACAAGGACGCCTACTCATTGGAGGAGGCTTACAACATGATCTTAAACGGTGAATGCGGAGTGTTCTCCCCCTCTCTTATGGAGTGCTTCAAGTCTGCAAGAGCAGAAATGGAGGCTTTTTCAAAGGAAGCATTCTCAGCGTGATAAAAAAGGAGCAGAAGCTATGTCAAGATATAAAAAAACCCTGTCTCTTGTGCTTGCGGCAGTAATGAGCCTGTCTGTGCTTTCAGGGTGCAGCAAAAAGGAAACAGAGGGTCCCGCAGAAACAGCACAGCCTGCCGCAGAGGAAGAAAATGCGGGAATTTATGAAAATCCCGACTGGAATTACGGTCAGGTAGCCATAGGCGGCGGCGGGTTCGTTACGGGTATCATAAACACAAACGAGCCGGGGCTTTTCTATGCCCGTACAGATGTGGGCGGTGCATATCGGTGGGATAATGACGCTGAAAAGTGGATATCCCTGAACTACGATATCACAGAGGACGACAAGGGGCTTTTAGGAATTGACGGAATAGCCGTTGACCCTACAAATGCCGCTAACGTGTATCTTGCGGCAGGTACGTCCTATTTCAGCAACGGCAAGACCTGTATTCTCATTTCACACGATTACGGCGAGCATTTTACACAGGTGGACGTTACGGACAAGATAAAGGTAAGCGGCAACGGAATGGGCAGAGGAAACGGCGAACGCATAGCTGTTGACCCTGACGACCCTGACACTATCTACTGCGGCGGCCGTACAGGCGGAATTATACGTTCGTCAGACGGTGGCGTCACATGGGAAAATGTTTCCTCGTTCCCAGTTACAAGCACGCCCAACGAAAACGGCGTTAACATCATTCTTTTTGACAGCGCAAGGTCAAGGATATATGCGGGAGTTTCCCGCCGCAATGAGGATAACATATACTATTCCGATGATAAGGGCGAAACATGGAAGGTACTTCCCGGAATAACAGATGAGGCAAAGGGGCTTATGCCCACCCGTTTCGATCTGGATTCACGGGGAATGCTCTATGTATCCTACGGCGTCAGCGAAGGACCGTGGAACAGCGGCAAGGGCGCACTTTACAAGTATGATACCGATGCAGGTACAGGCACGAACATATCCCCTGCCAACTTCACTGTGGGAGATATCGTCATAGATCCCGATCATGACAGCAATATCCTGCTTGTTACCTCTGAGGTGTGGAAAGAGCAGCCCAACGGCGCATTCGGCGATCTGTTCTACCGCACTGTTGACGGCGGCGCTACATGGGAGGAGCTGGACGGCAAATATACCATGTCCACAAACGGCATCGACTGGATAAAAAATGCGGCGATACACTGGTGCAGCTGCCTTGCCATGGACAGCGGCGACACCGACAGAGTGCTTGTAAACTCGGGAAACGGTATTTTTGCCTGCGACAATATCTGGGACGCCGCTCCCGAATTTTACTTTGAATCAAAGGGAATTGAGGAGGTAGTTCCCGAAGATATCGTTTCCTACAAGGACTATCCCCTTATAACAGCGATCGGGGATTATGACGGCTTTGTTCATGAGGATATATTCACCTCTGCCGAGCGTCACACAAAGCAGATAGGCTCCTGCACAAGTATAGCTGTAGCGGCAGGAGATCATGACGTATGGGCAAAGGTGGGCGGCGATGAGTCGGGACAGCTCCTCTGCTATACTACGGACGGCGGCAAGACATGGACGGATATAACCAACCCTCCCGAAGCGGGAAAAGCATATTTCAAGGGCAAGGTGGCGCTTACCGCAGATGCCTCCGTACTGCTCTGGAGCCCCTCCAACTCCTACTACACCTACCGCACCGAGGATTGGGGCGAAACATGGGAAAAGGCAGAGGGAATTATCGGCAGTTCTTCTGTCTATCTCATCGGAGATCCCGTAAACAGCGACTATGTATACGGCTGTGCAAACAGCGTGCTGTATGTAAGCTCTGACGGCGGAAAAACCTTTTCAAGAAAACAGGACACATCATCAAACTATCAGCGTCTTGCGGTTGCGCCGGGCGAAGAGGGCAAGCTGTATATCCCCGCAGGAGGCAGCGGTCTCTGGGTTTCAAAGGATCACGGGGAAACTGTTGAGCTTGTAAAGGGTCTTAAATTCTGCGAAGCTGTAGGTCTGGGCGCTCCCAAAAACGAGGGCGATCCTTATGTGATCTACGTCTGGGGAACGCCTATGGACTCGGATATCAAGGGAATTTATATGTCTGAGGACGAGGGCGGCAGCTGGACAAGAGTAAATGACGATCTTCATAATTTCGGCGGCACGGGCAACGGCGTGTTCGTTGTGGGTGATATGAATGTCTACGGAAGATGCTATATGTCTACTGTGGGACTGGGGATCGTTTACTGTGATAAAAAGGAAAAGTAATTTTTAAAATCAGTATCTGCAATAAAGCGGCTCAGTATATCTTTGCCGCTTTATTTTTTCGCTGATACAGATGATTTTTTTCATGCATATGACTTCGTTGTGCTGTTATTAAGATGTTAAATTTAGCGGGGTGACCCCGCTTGCAGGTCGGCGGGGTGACCCCGCACGCAGGTCGCTCAATATTTTTGCGTGTATATTTCAATAGTAACTCGATAACTCTCATTTGCACCGATGTTAAAGGCGCTGTAAAAAAACAGCACAAAATAATCTAGATTTCCAAATTTTGAGAAATCTCGGTTATTTTAACGTCAATAAAGAAAAAAGTACCTATATACCCGAATTGAAATGCTCCCCAAAAGTTGGACAATGTGGTATAATATAAATATACCGAAACGAATCTAACGAAAGGGGGGCATTTTTATGCCTAAAGGGAAAGAAAATAA
>CANQPL010000009.1 GCA_947625735.1 uncultured Clostridia bacterium | reverse complement strand
ATAGTGACAATTTGAAAACTTTATCCCGGCAAAACTGCGTTATTACTTGTTTTTCGGTGTTTTGCTCGGGGCTATATTTAAAAGCAATAAGGAGGTATACATTATGTCAAAAATCATTCCCGGTACAGGCGGAGAGCATTATGTCCCCTATTCAGAGCGCACGGGAGAATGCTCCGATGTCTTTTTCACAAGAGATCTGTCGGCAGACGGACTTCGCAGGATCTTTGAAAGAGTAAACGAAAATATTACAGGTAAAATTGCCGTAAAGCTCCATACGGGCGAGGCTCACGGTCCGAATATTATCCCCCGCTCATGGGTCAGGGCGCTTATGGAAAACGCCCTCCCCGATGCGGCGATCGTTGAAACAAACACCTACTACGAGGGCGACCGCTATACCACCGATCAGCACCGCAGAACACTGGAAATAAACGGCTGGAACTTCTGTCCTGTAGATATTCTTGATGAAAACGGGACGGTCATGCTCCCTGTAAAGGGCGGAAAGTGGTTTACGGAAATGAGCATGGGAAAAAATATCCTGAATTATGACTCTCTTGTTGTTCTTACGCATTTCAAGGGTCACACTCAGGGCGGATTCGGAGGATCGGTAAAAAATATCGGTATAGGCTGCGCTGACGGACGTGTGGGAAAGGCAATGATCCATACAACTCCCGGCTCCTCCGATATGTGGGATATCAAAAAAGAAGAATTTATGGAAAGAATGACCGAATCTGCAAAGGCTGTTGCCGATCATTTCGGGAAAAACATCTGCTATATAAACGTGATGCGTAATATGTCGGTTTCCTGTGACTGTGAAGGTACGGCTGCCGCTCCCGTTGTCACACCTAATATCGGAATATGCGCTTCTCTTGATATCCTTGCTGCGGATCAGGCATCTATAGATCTGGTCTATGCGCTTTCGGAAAAAGACCGCCATGCACTGGCAGAGCGTATAGAGACACGTCACGGTCACAGACAGCTCAGCTTTATGAAAGAGCTTGGCATGGGAAATGACAGATACCGCCTTATTGATACGGACAACAGCGATACACAGATCACTGCCGATCAGGCTGTAAAAAATGTTGTTCCCTTCGCCGATGATAATGAGAGATGAGCATATAACAGCACGAAGATAACGGACAGTCTATAACTCTGTATTTATAGATGTATAAATTTTTTAACAAATAACCCGGTAACTCTCATTTGCTTAAATGTTGAACCATGATCTCCATTGCAGCAAATAAAAGTTATCGGGTCACTGTTTAAGAATATCTGCACATAATTTACAGGCGATCAGACAGCGGTCACTCACCGCCTTCTTGTATTATCAAGCTGTCATGTTTAAAGAATAAAGCATATAAGTCCGCCGCAGCCCTCGTTTATTATGCGTTCAAGTGTTTCCTGAAGCTTCAGTCGGGCATCTACCGGCATACGGTACAGCTTGTTATGAAGTCCCTCGTTTACCAGCTCATGAAGTGATTTTCCGAATATATTGGATTCCCAGATCTTTCCCGGATTCTCCTCAAAATCCTTGAGCAGATACATTACCAGTTCCTCTGACTGCTTCTCGCTCCCCACAATGGGACTTACCTCTGTTATTATATCCGCTTTCATCATGTGGATAGAGGGAGCGGACGCCTTTAGCCGTACTCCGTATTTCCCGCCCTGACGGACTATTTCCGGCTCTTCAAGAGTAAGCTCCTCGGTTGTGGGCATAACGATTCCGTAGCCTGTTGCCTCAACCTCCTTTAAAGCATTTTCTATCTTCTCATATGATTTCTTTATGTCGGTGAGTTTTTTGAGCAGCGGCAGCAGATCGCTCTCACTGTGTATCTCTATGCCCGTAGTCTCCCCCAGTACTCTGTAGAAAAGCTCACTGCGCAGTGTAACGGATATGTCTGCACTGCCCCTGCCGAGGTCTATGGAACGGATATCCGAATAGGTTATATCCTCACATTCACGTATCTTATCCACAACCCCCTGTGCGTCTCTTACACTTTTTACGTCCTCCGCTGCTGCTCTTACTGCGTCAAATATCTCCGTTCTGAGCCAGTGTCCTTTGGAAAGACCCGTTATCCAACGGGGCATGGAAATATTTATCTCCCTTATGGGAAAGGAAAAAAGCACCTGCTTTAAAATATTGTCGATATCCTCACCGCTGAGATCGGGACAGCTTACAGGTATTACGGGCGTATTATACCTTGCTTCAAGCGTCTGCGCAAGCTCCGCAGACTTTCCGCTTTTCGGGTCTACACAGTTGAGAAGCACCACAAAGGGCTTGTTTATGGCTTTAAGCTCCCCTATGACTCGCTGCTCTGATTCCTCATACTCGGCTCTGGGAATATCGGAAATGCTGCCGTCAGTGGTGATAACAAGCCCGATAGTGCTGTGTTCGGTGATGACCTTTCTTGTACCTACCTCCGCCGCCATATTGAAAGGGACTTCCTCGGAAAACCATGGAGTCATTACCATGCGGGGCGCTTCGTTCTCGATATATCCTATGGAACTTGGCACGATATATCCCACACAGTCAATAAGCCTTACATTAAAGCGGGCATTCTCCCCTACGGCTATCTCCACTGCCTCCTCGGGGATAAACTTAGGCTCTGTAGTCATTATAGTCTTTCCCGCAGCAGATTGGGGCAGCTCATCTACTGCCCTCTCCCGTCTGAAATCGCTTTCTATATTGGGAATGACGAGCTTTTCCATGAACCGCTTTATAAAGGTAGATTTTCCCGTGCGGACAGGTCCTACTACGCCGATATAGATATCGCCGTCGGTGCGTCTGGCAATGTCGCTGTAAATATCATTTTTTACCATATTTCTAATTATCCTTTCAGTATTCAATTTATGGGGATAAGCAGCATTCTGCCTTCCTTGACTGCTTCTGTGTCCTCAAGCTCATTTTCCTCCATGACCTGATCTATAGACGCTCCGTATCTCTTTGCGATATCCCACAGCTCCTCTCCGTTATGTGCAAAATAAAGCCGCAGTGCATACTCCTCGTTTTTCTCTCTCGGAGAATCCTCATCAACTGTAATTTCCGTAATTGCGTTTATCGTTTCGCAGTCGGTAACAGTGCCTCTTATGCCTATCTCCGCTTTTACCTCCGCTGTATTATCAGAGGAAATGGTATAGGTGCAGGAAAGCACCGAAAAACCTATCCTGATGTCTGCGTCCGTTCCGATCCTTTTATTTTCAACAGGGATCGCCTCATCTACAGAAACATCAGTTTCGCAGATAACATGATCGCCGCTTTCCGTTTTTCCCAGAACCGATATCCTGACGCTGCCCGTTACGGATACTGCTCCGTCATTTGCTGCGGCGGTGAGCCGTTCAGCTGAACACCATGCATCATATATCACAGACAAGGGACTGTCCTTATTTTCGCATACGCCCTTTATCACTGTCACAGTGTCCACCGTCAGCGGCTCTCCGCTTATCCTAACGGGCGCTTCTGTGTGAGAAGTGGCGAAGGCTGTGGAATACTCATCGGCAGCGATCTCGTAGACTGAGCATTTTACTGCCGTACAGGTGATAAGCAGCATTACCTCACATTCCACCGATTTTACATCGCCGTCACCCTCCGAACGTGGTGAAATATCGCAGGAAATAACTTCGGTATCTACACGGCAGTCGTATGTATCGTCCATTCCCTCCATATCCACAAGCTGGGAAAAGGGCATGGAAAACTGCATTGAGTTTACCGACTTTTCCTCAGACTCGCCCGAGGGAGTATAAAGCAGTGAGATTTTAAGCTCCCCTTTCGCTGCCGCCTTGCTCCCGATCATCTTTTTTCCCGATGATATGATATCCGCCGAGGAACGGAGGATATTTCCTATAGGAGGCGCTCCTCCAAGCTCAAATTCATCGGAAACTGCCGCCCTTTTCTGTACACGGATATAGTCCGAGGGACAGGAACGCACCATTTTCTTAAGCTGTATGCTTGACCCGAATGCATCGCTTACTACAGGCGTCTCCTTTTCTCCGAATGCGGATATGCGTATAGTGACCGCTCCTCTCACATCTATCCTGCGGCGGTTCACCGCGCGGCAGTTTATGTGATCGGCAAAGGGTCTGATATCCACAGTGGGAGACAGGCATCTGCCCTCTAAATTTACTGTTCTGCTGTAGCTCAGCTTCTGATCCACTGCCTGTAGTGAGCCCTTTTCCGAGCAGTAGATCACCTTTATACACACTGTCAGCTCATAGGCTGCTTTGTCACCGCTGACAGCACAGGAGGTGATCCTCGGCTCGGCTGTACATCTGATGATCCTGAATATCTCGGGATAATAATCGGGAAGTACATAATCAAGCTCCACCGACTGCTCCTGAGTGCTGTCGCAGATCCTTTCAAGGGATCTGACAGTTTCTCTGTTGATCTTTAGATCCATATAAACCATCCTTTCATTCTTTTGCCGCATAATGCTGACGGAGCTTTGCTCCGACAATTTGTCCTCTTCACAATATATTCGCCTGCCGCCCCGTTTATGCAAAAAGAAAAGACCGCCTGAACCGGCGATCTGACTATGTGAAAAATTTCTGTAAATTCATAAGCTGTGATAGTTCATATTCACGGTACCCTGAATGCTCGTCCATTTCCGATCCAAGCATTTTTCCCTCGCTCATTCGTTTTCTTTTTCTTCTTGTAATTAAAATCAGCCGACTGTGTTATATTTGTTATACCACAGTCGGCTGACTTTTTACAGACTTTTTCATAGGGTCGGCGCCCCCTCAACTACCCCTTATCTTTGTATTATTTTTGCATAAGCTGATCCGTACGAAGCTGTAGAAATTTCCCATCTGAATACCTGCCCTTGTTATCAGTCAGACCGAAAACATAATCGGTGCTGACATTGTAAAAAAATGCAAGCTTTACGATATATTCCACAGGAAGTGAACGCTTGCCTGTCTCATAGTTCGAGTAGCATACCTGCGAACAGTTAAGATACACGGCGATCTCCTTCTGCGTGAAATCTCTGTCCACACGAAGATCTCTGATACGCTCACCCATTATCGAATACAGCATATCCCTTTCCTTTCTTTCTTTTTTCTACATTTTACCATTATTTTCCACATGGTACTGTCGTAACTCGTCACTATTGTAAATTAAGAAAATTATTCCCTGTTTGCATACACTCTGCTCTCAATGAAGAAAATACAGGAAAAAAATCGTGCAAAATTCATATAGTTTTTTTTCCCCGAAAATGATATAATGAATATGCAGACAAAAATTAAAGGAGAACAAATGCTATGGATCATAGGATCAACTGGAACAACGGCGTTTTTGCGGTTCCTGATGAGGTGTGCGATTACCTGAAACTCGCTTCGGGGAAGTCGCTGAAAATACTTCTGTATATTCTCAAAAATAAGGAGCTGCCCGCAGATCCCGCCGGAATAGGCGTCACCACGGAGGATATAGAGGACGCTCTTTCCTACTGGCAGCAGACGGGTATCCTTATCAAAGAAGAAAATACCTGTGAAAAAACGTCCTCACCGGATACGGAAAAAATCACTTCTCACGCTGAGCCGTCAGAGAAAAAAGTCACTGTGCTTGCCCCTCCCCCCGAACCCTCTCCCGCAGATAAAAAAAGAGCGGTCAGGGCAGCGTCAAAGGCTTTGCTGCCCGCTGAGATAGCAAAAAGAATTGAAGGCTCTGAGGAGGTCGCATTTTTATTTCATGCGGCGGAGGGGTGTCTTAAAAGAGTGCTGACCTTTACGGATCAGCGAACGATACTTTACTTTTACGATCATCTGGGAATGTCCGCAGATATTATAATAATGCTGATAGGCTGCTGCTGCTCGTCGGGGCGCTCGGATATGAAGTTTATAGAGGAAACCGCTCTTGACTGGAACAGCAAAAACATAACTACCCATGAACAGGCTGAAAATGAGATCCTGCAAATGGAAAAACGCCGCACCTTCCGCAGTGCGGTAGGTCAGAGCCTGCATCTTCCCGATGCGCTCTCCCCTACGGTGCAAAGATACATAAACGACTGGTCGGCATGGGATATGGAGCTTAAAACGGTGGAGCTTGCCTATGACATCACTCTTACCAATAAGGGCAGCATTTCCTTTCAGTATATGAATTCCATACTCAAAAAATGGCATGAAAACGGTGTTAAAAGCCCCGAGGAGGCTAAGAGCTTCTCCGAACGCACAAAGCCCTCCGCAAATAAAACGGCAAGACCCTCCGCACCTATGCGAAACGACAGACAGGAGCAGCGCAGTCCCACAGGCAGCTCCCCCTCCTTTGATATCTCACTTTTTATGGATAAGGCAAAAAACAGCGCTCCCAAATTATAAAAAACGGGCGCGCTCCGCCCGTTTAAGCGCCTTTTAAAGCTCCTCGGCAATGTCAAGAATAAGTCTTTCGGATTTTTCCCAGCCGAGACACGGGTCGGTAATTGATTTTCCGTAGACACCCTCTCCTACTTTCTGACAGCCGTCCTCAATGTAGCTTTCGATCATGAAGCCTTTGACTATGCTCTTTATATCCTTGTTGTGGCGGCAGGAGTGAAGCACCTCGTGACAGATGCGTATCTGCTCCATGTACTGCTTGCCCGAGTTTGCATGGTTTGCGTCTATTATTACTGCCATGTTGGCAAGCTCCTTTGCGGAGTACATCTCATAAAGCCTGATAAGATCCTCATAATGATAGTTGGGGTGCGTATTGCCGTGCTTGTCCACATAACCTCTGAGTATTGCGTGGGTAAGGGGATTTCCCTTGCTGCGTGCCTCCCAGCCGCGGTAAAGAAAGGTATGCTCAGACTGTGCGGCGATGATTGAGTTGAGCATTACGGAATAATCTCCGCTTGTGGGGTTTTTCATTCCTACAGGAACGGTCAGACCGCTGGCGGTCAGACGATGCTGCTGATCCTCCACAGAACGAGCCCCCACTGCCACGTATGACAGTATATCCGACAGATACCTATGATTTTCGGGATAGAGCATCTCGTCCGCACAGCCCATTCCCGTTTCGGTAAGTGCCTTTGTGTGGAGCTTTCTTATTGAGATAAGTCCCTCTAACATATCCTCGCCCTTGGTGGGGTCGGGCTGATGAACCATGCCCTTGTAGCCCTGACCTGTGGTGCGGGGCTTGTTGGTGTAGACCCTCGGCACAATAAGAATTTTGTCCTTAACACGCTCCTGCACTCGTGCAAGGCGGTTAAGATAGTCCATGACGCTGTCCTCTCTGTCGGCGGAGCAGGGACCGATTATTAGCAGGAACTTGTCATTTTCTCCCGTAAAAACGCCTGCTATCTCTGCGTCACGCTTTGCCTTTTGCTTCATGACTTCTTCGGGAATGGGAAACTGCGCCTTTATTTCCTGCGGAATAGGCAGCTTGCGTATAAAATCCATATTCATCATAGTAAACATCTCCTTTATCCGATATGGTTAATTATATCACACCGTCACGGATTTGTCAAGAACGGCATTTTTAATATTTTTCCGCTAAAGTGACAGATATATTTCCACGGAAATTCTTGACATATTATTGACAATATCTGCAAAATTCTGTATACTATAATAAGAATAAAATTATCACAGTACTGTATTAAAGGCAGGTATCTTATGGAAAAATTTGTAAGAACACAGTCTATTAACAATATGCTATCCGATACGCCCTCGGCTCTCATCGAAACGGCGGAGGAAAACTACGAGGCTTACATCAGAGAAGCTGCCGAACGCATAACAGCAGAAACAAAAAAGCCCGTGGTACTCCTTGCGGGTCCCTCGGGGTCGGGAAAAACTACCACTGCCATGCGCATAGGCAAATGTATACAAGAGCTGGGGCATGGAGTGAAAATACTTTCAATGGATAACTATTTTCTGCCCGTTACCCCCGAAAATGAAGGCACGCTCCCCCGTGACGAAAAGGGCAGCATTGACCTTGAATCCCCACACAGGCTGGATATACCCCTTTTTAGTGAGCATCTGGAAAAGCTGGGGGCGGGAGAGGAATTTATGATGCCCGTCTTTGATTTTCCCACTCAGTCACGTCCACGCAGCGTTCCCTTTTGCAGACAAAGGGACGAAATAATCATTATCGAGGGGATACACGCCTTAAACCCCATTGTTACGGGAAATGCGGACAAATATGCACAGAGGGTGTATGTGTCCGTACGCACAAGGTTAAAGGCTCCGGACGGAAGTCTGCTGCACCCGAGACATATCCGTCTTATGCGCAGGCTGTGTCGTGACAGGCTTTTCAGGAAAAGAGAATACAAGGAAATCTTCAGTATGTTTGCGGGAGTTTCACGGGGGGAGGATCTGTTTATCTACCCTTTCAAACACCTTGCGGATATTGATATTGACACCTTTATGGCTTATGAGCCGTCCGTCTACAAGCCTATTATCGAGAGGGAGCTTTCACTTGTGGAGGATATTTCCGAGCTGGAGGTTTTTCCCGAATATGCGGGAATAGTTAAATTTTTAGGGGAGCTTTCCCCTGCTGACAGCGGCTATGTTCCTGCGGATTCACTGATAAGAGAGTTTATCGGGGGAAGTGAATTTGAATATTAGGGGTATCGGATATTCGCTCCTGTGCAGATATTTTTTGTATACGGCAGAGTTTATATTTACAGACACGCCCAAAAAAGCTTGTCTCCCACTGTTTTCTTAATGAAAAAAGCCCTCCTGTGTGGGAGGGTTTCTTTTTATTTCTGAGGGTATACACGAATTAAAACCCGCAGTTAAGGTAAATGCGGACAAATGTGCGTAACGATTGTATGTATCAATCCGCACAGGATTAAAGATGCTAAAAAAAAGCCCTCCCCGTGGGGAGGACTTCTCTTTTTAGTTTAAGTATTGGTTTAAATGATAACCAACTAAAATCAGGTAGCAGAAGAAGTTAACTCTTGACCCCAAGTTGCAGTATTGTCCTTGTCAGCAGCAGAAGGATAGTTACCAACAATTTTGTCAGCAGTAGTCTTTCTCCACTGAGAGAACTTAGGAGCAGAATCCTTAACCTCTACATAAGCCATACCAGCACCATTGTTGCCGCCCATAAGGGATCTCAGGCACTCACCGAGGTCAGTATCAGTACCATTGAAAGAAACAGAACCAGCGGAAGGAACCAGAGTGCTGTTGAATGTTGCGCCAGAAATAGAGTAACCCTTAACTTCGCACTTGGAGCACCATGTAGCTGCATTGGTGTAAGCAAGCTTAGCGTTAGAGTTAGCGGTGGAGTAACGAGAATCTGTTACATAACCAACCATGGAAGGAACGAGGATAGCTGCGAGTACGCCGATGATAGCGATAACTACGATGAGCTCTACGAGGGTAAAGCCCTTCATCTTTGAATTTCTCATGAGAAATTCCTCCTTTAAAAAATTATAATTTTTTATAACACAGCCCTGTGCTGTATTAATCATTGATTGGCATTGGGTACTGCCCGACATATTGTCTTTCCTCGGGAGTTGTACCCTGCATAATCATTCCCTCCTGCGCACGGTCAATACCATTAACAGTATAAGAACCGAAAGGAGTAGTGAAATAATGGGGATTAGTCGGATCACCTACATATTTAACTGCGGCGCTGTCAAAATCACCCGTGCTGTGTGACGGCTGATCGCAGAAGAAAGCAGCTTTTACTGTGTAGGTCGCAGGATAAATCTGAATAAGAAATGCTCCTTGAAAATCTCCCGAAAGACCGGAAACGATCTGATTAAGAGCCACAACCTCACTGGCTGTCATTGTGGAATCATTCGTTGCCCAGATATCCGCTTCAGTTATTGCCTGCCCTGCATGAACCGTTGCACCTACATAAACAACATCGCTTACTGCTGCGCCGAAGATACCTTCGACCTTTTCATTTCGCAGCTGCTTTGTTACCAGATAATCCTGTGTTGTCATAAAGATCTGCTGCGCTTGATCGTTAGCAGCCTCAATCCTTGACGTCCGCATATAAGACTGAGTATTGGGGACAATTATTGCCATCAGAATTGCTATAATTGCTACTACAACAATAAGCTCCAACAGCGTAAATGCCCTTAACGTCCGTCTTTTAACTTTGTCCATTGGATTCCCTCCTATATAAGAGATTCAGCCAATGCATTAAGCCTTGGGTACCTGAGCCTTGCAAGTTTCTGACGTTACCGCCTTCTGATCTTGCCGCCTTCGCTCTGTTCTTTGTTCCCTTGACTGTAATTACATTATAGCTCATATTTTTTGATTTGTCAATAGTTTTCTGAGATTTTTTTCTCTAATTTTGTGAATTTGGAACATTTTTCATTTAAACGTTTTATTTTAAAGTGTTCCTATACAACTTGCACAAAACATATGCTTCAAAAAACCCGGAATCACTGATTTTTATAACTTTTTCCTTTAGATTTTTGTACGGTTATTAAGAAATATGGTGTTTTGAAATCATGACGTCCCAAAAAAAAGTGATTTTTTTCATAATTAGTGTAATTATTAGTGCAGAGCAGCTGCAATAATTGCACATCTGCTAAAAAGCTGCATTTTTTACATTTTGCATATATGCCGGACAGATCACTGCCCGGCATATGCTCTTATCCGGAGCAGACCGTTACTTTGCGCAGGGCTTACGCCAGACCTCTCAGGTAACGCTCAAACTCGGCAATATCAAGGCTCTTTTCACGGGCGTGCATCTCAGTGATAACGCCCTCCTTTACAAGACGGGCAAGCTCCTGATCGAGGCAGACCATGCCTTCTTTACGTCCTGTCTGAATGGCTGTCTGGATAAGGTGTACCTTATTATCACGGATCATAGCCTTAATGGAGTCGGTGGCGTTGAGTATCTCGAGAGCCGCAACACGTCCCTTGCCGTCCGCCTTGGGGACAAGGGTCTGGGCGCAGATGCCTACAAGCACCGTTGCAAGCTGGGTTCTGATCTGGTTCTGCTGATGTGCGGGGAATGCGTCGATTATACGGTTAATGGTATCCGATGCAGATGTGGTATGAAGTGTACTCATTACAAGGTGTCCTGTCTCGGCTGCGGTAACCGCTGCTGTGATCGTCTCGTAGTCACGCATCTCTCCTACGAGGATAACGTCCGGGTCCTCACGGAGAGCCGCACGCAGTGAAAGTGCGAAGGACTCAACATCGTCTCCGACCTCACGCTGATTTATCATACATCTTTTATGCTCATGGATATACTCGATAGGGTCCTCAACTGTGATGACATGGGCGGAACGGTTGCAGTTGATATAGTCGATCATGCCCGCAAGAGTTGTTGATTTACCGGAACCTGTAGGACCTGTTACAAGTATAAGTCCTCTGGGGCGCATTGCAAATTCGCCGAGAATAGGCGGCAGATCAAGATCCTCCAGTGTGGGGATATCATTTCTCAGAAGTCGGATAGATACAGCCGTGTCCCCTCTCTGATGATACACATTCACACGGTGACGGTAGCCTCTTTTTGTAACATAGGAAAAGTCGGTGTCGATCCTGTTCTTGATGTTTTCAAGGTTTCTTGCGTTTGTCATCTGCTCTACAAGCTTCATAATCGCACCATCGGTCATTTCGGGATAGGAGCTGAGCTTGCGCAAAGTGCCGTGCAGACGCACGATAGGTGAAATTTTTGTGGTGAAATGCACGTCAGAGCAGCCGAGCACTCGTGCTTCATCAAGTATCTTGTCGATGTTGAGCACTACTCTGTCTGCTGATTTTTTTTCAAAATCCATATTTTCCTCCGTTCTGCCGCTTTGTCACGGCATATTATTTTTATTTTTTACGCATTGGTAAAAAAATGTATACTT
Organism: uncultured Clostridia bacterium; assembly: GCA_947625735.1. Lineage (GTDB taxonomy): Bacteria > Bacillota > Clostridia > Oscillospirales > Ruminococcaceae > Huintestinicola. The sequence continues at coordinate 72,352 of CANQPL010000009.1, read as the reverse complement.
GAAAGCTGTCCGCTTATACGGCGAATGTAAGCTTGATAAGCTCATCCATGGTTGTTCTGCCTATCTGCACAAGCTCGGCAACGTTGTCACGAAGCAGCTTGCAGCCCTGCTCTCTTGAAAGTGCGGAGATAGCGTCTGTCTTGCCGTCCGCTGCGATAAGAGATGCCATTTCAGGAGTACACAAAAGTATCTCATGGATAGCGGTACGTCCTGTGTAGCCTGTATTGTTGCACTTGGGACAGCCGCAGGGATCGTAAATGGTGACGGATTCGTCAATGCCCAGAAGCTCATTGTCCTCGGGAGTGGAGTAGCGGGGGGTCTTGCACTCGTTGCAGACTACCTTACAAAGACGCTGCGCAACTATTCCGATAAGAGATGTGGCAACCATGTAGGGGGCAACGCCCATATCCACAAGACGGGTTATAGTTGATGCCGCATCGTTTGTATGCAGTGTGGAAAGCACCATATGTCCCGTGATAGCGGCACGGATAGCGATCTCGGCTGTTTCCTGGTCACGCATCTCACCGACCATTACTATGTCGGGGTCCTGACGGAGGATAGAACGGAGGGCTGCGGCGAAGGTCATGCCCGCTTTTGCATTAACCTGACACTGGTTAATACCCTCGATATTTTTCTCGACAGGGTCCTCAACGGTAATTACGTTTACATTCGGCTTTGCAAGCTCGCCCAGCGCTGCATAAAGGGTGGTAGTTTTACCTGAACCTGTAGGACCCGTTACAAGCATAACGCCCTGCGGTACCTTGATGAGCTTCGAGAATCTGTCGTAATTATAGTCAGTCATACCGAGGTCGGTTATCTTTCTGACTCCCACATCGCCTGTGGCAAGGATACGTATAACGCACTTCTCGCCATTTACGGTCGGAAGATTTGATACACGGACGTCAAGGGTAGTGCCGTCAACGACCTGAGTAAAACGACCGTCCTGTGGTACTCTCTTTTCGGCGATGTTCATGCCGCTGATGATCTTTATACGTGTGATAAGGGAGTTATGCACCACATTTGAAACGTTCATAAGCTCGATAAGGTCGCCGTTTACACGGATACGTATTCTTGTGTATGTCTGGAAAGGCTCAATATGAATATCCGTTGCGTCTGCACGGAAGGAATTTTCAACAATTGTAGTACAGAGCTTTACAATGGGGGCATTGTCGACTCTGTCCATAATTTCCTTGGTAGCCTCGTCAACCTCGGCTTCCTGAAACTGACCCTCAACGGCGTCGATAACGCTGTCAACATTTGCATTTGAATAGATACGTCCTATTGCCTTTGTAATGGCGTTTTTGGTAGCAAGCACAGGCACAACGTCCATACCCGTAGTGACCTTGATATCCTCGAATATGTAGAAGTTTACGGGGTCATAGGAGGCAACGGTCAGTCTCTTACCTGTTACCTTGATAGCAATGATAGTATGCTTTTTCGCCAGAGCCTCGGGTATCTTTTTAACGGCTTCAAGATCGATCTGAGTCTCGGGGTCGTCAAGATCCACAAAGGGAATGTTATTCTTGCGGGACAGTACTTGACTGAATTCCACGTCGGTAAGGTAGCCCAGCTCGACTACGTAGTCACCGAAGAATTTTCCGGGGGTGTTGTCATTCTTTTTTGCTTCGAGCACGCTTTCAAGCTGTTCGTTGGTAATGATCCCCTCGTTGACCATATACTGACCGATAGGAATATTTTTCATTTTGTTTAAACTCCTTCTCCGCAGAGGTATTAATATACTGCTCCGTCTCTCTGCGGCAAAGACGGGGAAATTTTTTGCGGCAAAAACCGCTTAATGGCTTGCAAAATTCTATGTAATGTGTTAATATATAATTACACTAATTTTCTAAAATCAAAGGAGAGCGGTAAAAATGGCAAATCTTGACATCAATACTCTCGAAACGATGATGAATGTAACGATCTATGTCTTTGTGTTCCTGTTCGGAATAACCATAGGCAGCTTTTTAAACGTCTGCATTCTCAGACTTCCGAGAGGAGAATCACTCATCACTAACAATTCTCACTGCATGACCTGCGGCACAGAGATAAAGCGTTATGACCTTATTCCCGTATTCAGCTGGCTGATACTTAGAGGACGCTGCCGTGCCTGCGGTGCGAAGATCTCTCCCCGTTATATGCTTGTGGAAAGTCTGACGGGGTTTGTGTTTTTAGGTGTATTTCTGAAATTTGACTTTATGCATTACGGATATTATCCTGTAATGCTGTGTCTGTTCTTTGCGGGGCTTATCGTGCTTTGCTTTCAGGATATTGACAATCAAGAGATGTGCGTTTCCGTGCTTATCTACACATTTATAATGGCTGCTGCAACACGGATTTTTGCGCAGTTCTCATCGGATATCACAATGCCGGGAACCGATCTTACAGACGGACTTTTAGGCATGATAAGCGTAAGCGGTGTGCTGCTTGTGCTGGGGTTTGTTATCACTCCCCTTTTCTACATTGCTTTTGTAAGCGAGGATCATGGGGAGCTGAGAAGAATAAAAAAGGAAATGAAAGGTCTTGACACGGGCAGCCGTGATTACAGAAAGCTTGAAAAAAGACGTTCGCTTCTTGAAAACCGCATAGCCACCGAGGGTCCTGTGTTCGGGTTCGGCATGGGCGATGTGGTGCTTATGGCTGCGGGAGGTCTTATGCTGGGACTTAAAGCTACACTTACGGCGGGCATTGTTGCGATACTTACGGGGGCGGTCTATGCTGTCATACTTAAAGCTAAGAACAGAAACGATGAAAACGCTTCAAATGCCTTTGCTTTCGGTCCTTTTCTGATAATAGGTCTTGCGGTGGGCGCATTTACAAACGGCGCACTGCTTGATATGTATGTGAATATGATTTCACGAGGTTAAAGTTTCAGAATAATTTCCCGTGCCGTGGGTGAATGCTCACGGCACGGGATTTTTAGTTATCCATTAAACTTAATACCATACTTATTCCAGAAATCATGACTTGTACCGGAACCTTGTACACTACTCCTTGCGTCATTTGCATTGTTACCAAGTCCGTCAGCATAGTAGTATTCCAGTCTAAAATTATCTGATGCTTTTTGATCGGCTGATTTGAAATCCATGTGAGCAGGATAGTATCCTATCTCAAATGTCACTGTACCATATTCGGCAGATTCAAATGTCAGCAAATTATCTTTTTGAGTTACAGTCCAAATATTGGGATCTACATCACAAGACCAAACTTGTGACCCATCCCATCCACCTGCACCAGAAGCAACTTGTGAATTTGCATTTACATTGGAAGGTGGGGTCTTGGCATTATTGGGTCCTTTTCGATCTTCACTGCCACTGCTACTGCTTGAACCGCCGCCCTGTGGCTGTGTCTCGGGAGGAGTTGTCGGAGTTGTCTCGGTGGGAGTAGTGGGTGTAGTTTCAGTAGGAGTTGTCGGTGTTGTTTCGGAGCCTCCGCCTTGTTGAGTACCGCCTGAGCCACCGCTGCCGCCGGAACCACCGCTGCCGCCGGAACCGCCTGAGCTGCCGCCGGAACCGCCTGAGCTGCCGCCGCTGCCGCCGGAACCGCCCTTAGAGCTGCTGTTATTCTTCTTGGAATCAAAGTTGCTGGAATTGTCATGAGAACCATAACGGGAATCGGTTACGCCGCTTGTTCTGTTCTCAATAACATCTGAGCCTGTATTCACTGTTACAGAAGCCTGCGCACCTGTGGAATCATTTTTCAGAGATTCGCCGTCCTTGAGGAATACAAAGTATACCTTGTTGTCTATTCTCTTTGCATCGTCATCGGTATCATCGTCCTCGTCATCATTCGCTCTGCCCATGGATATTCCCGCAACGCCGGTATCCTTTGCAAGGCACTTGAAAATATAGTTGCCTGTACCCATGTTTCTCAGCTCAAATGTGCCTGTTGTGGCATTGGAGCTTGTTCTCGAAACCCTGCCTGTCATGGAGTTGTTGTAGTAGTAGTCGCTGTCGCATACAAGCTCCAATGTGCGGGTATCGGGGTTTATGGAGATATTAAGGTAGTAATTTGCGGGTCCGTAGTAGTCATTGCCGAATACCAGATACTGAGGCTTGCTTGCCTCGCCTTTCTGGCTAAGGCTTGATTCGTTGAAATTGAGGTCTGCCGTTCTTGGCTTGATACTTGTCACATTGCCGTAGGCATCATAATTGAAGTTATCCGTGGAGCTTATAAGCCTGCCCTTTACGTCTTTATTAGCTTCGCCGAATTTATAGGCGGTGGTGCTGTCAAAGCAGATAACACTTACCTTCTTACGGTTTTCGTCTTTGGTACCATCAATGATACCTGCATTTGTATTGGTGGGGCAGTATGCAAAAAATGCATCAATAGCCGACTCAGGGTCACTGACTGTTATGGACGACCCACCGTCGGGGGTAATTCTTACCCCCTCTTCAACGATAAGAAGATCCTCAGCGTATCTCACGTTTTCACCGATAAACGTAACTATGCTGTCCTCGACACGCTGCTGATTGTTCAGCACCCTTGACGTAGTGGAGGCTTCACTGATAGGCTGAAATATTCTTACAACACCTGACATGATAATGCCGAATACTGCTATAGCTACTATCAGCTCTATAAGCGTAAAGCCTTTGATCTTTACCATGTATGTCCTCCTCTCGTTTAACGGTGGAAGTAGATGTAACGGATATCCGTTCCATCTTTTGTGGACGAGGCATTCTGTGTACCCTTTGTTTCATAGGGGTTTACGCAGTACACCTCTACGTTTGTAGTGTACACAGTGGAAGAACCCTCTTTTTCCATTTTGAATGTTCTTCCCTCGGAAGAATTATAGGTGTCCGAGTTTACAGGTGTTGAAAGCATCGTTGCACTGCCGTCACGCTGTGACTCGGCATCGCTCATCTGCTCGGCAATGCTCATTGACATGGTGTTATTCTCATTGGTGACCTTCATAAGCTGTGCAAAGCCCTGACAAAGCAGCACCGAGGATACACCGAGAACTGCAATTGCTACGATACACTCAATAAGTGTGAATCCTTTCATCTTTTTCATGTGTTACGCTCCTCTCGTGTAAAGAACGTCCGTCCAACCGAAGAGACGCTCACCGGGATTTGTGGAGGTGTTGCCGGGATCAATAAATGCTACGCCGACGGTCTGCGCACTGTCCCAGTTCTTACAGAATACAGAACCAATAACAGAAATATTGTGAGAACCTGTGTCCTTGCTGTCTACATGAATTTTTGTGCTGAAACCATTGTTGCCGCCCAGAAGTGCAAATGTAGTATAGGGCGCATAAACATAGCCTTGGAATGCCTGACCGCTGTTATTCTGTCCGAACCCAACCTTTTTACAACCATTGCTGCATATATAATAGATATTGGGCGCGGGTGTAGGTGAGGGACTGTTTGAACCAAGATACAGGTCAGAAGGTGCATTGCCTAAATCATAGTCATAGATCTGCATTTTCTTTTCGTTTCCGAGTGAATAATCATTTGCGGAATCGGGGAATAGGAAATTAACTTCTCCATTGCCTACTACAACAAATGTTCCGCCGAAGTCACCGCCTGTACCCTTACTCATCTGAACATCTATAGAGCCACCTGTTGCGTCAATAATATATACCTTATCTCTATAGCTGTTGAACCAGTTTCCGTCCTTGCCGATAAGGGAAAGGTCATTGCTGGAGGGAATGAGGAAGTCGGAATCATAATATCCCGCAATACTGCCGCTGATATGACTTAATGCAGCCTGAACCTCACTTCCTGCCGTAGAAATGTCTTTCGGTTCTGAATAATTAAGAGCAGTACGGTTTACGTTTGTATTTCTGCTGCTTGGCTGGTCTATATGCTCATCAACAAATGTACGGAAATTAGCATTTGAATTAGAGAAATCTCCAAATTCAGTTTGCAGCTTACTCGGGTCATAATTGGTCTCATCTGCATCTGTTTTCTGAGCGTTGAAGTCACCATAAATATCAAAGGGTTTGCCCGGATATACAGTACCTATTGCGCTTTGTACAAAATATGAGGAGTAAAGGCTTTTGGGCGTATCCAGTGTAAGAGATGACTGACCCGAACCGATAAGAGGTACAGGAAGACCCAGAACCTTTTTACCTGAGCTTGCATCATAGGAAAAATCCTGCTCAGACGCTTCGTATTTACCGTTTCCGTCAATATCCTGAGCTTCATAGTCGAGCTTTAGCTCACTTGAAAGAGAAGCATATTTTGTCATATTGGTGAAATCAATATCTACCGTATAAGATGCTGCATCTCCGGGATTCTTTTTCATTGAACCGCCGATATTCAGCTCACCGTCATGGTCGCTCTCAAAGACATAGTTGCCCTGCTTATCTACAGGAGGATCCCACGAATTTGCGCCGGGAGCCATAACATCTGTATAGCCGTCGACAATCTTAATACCCTTGGCAACATATATTTTGCCGGGATTTACGCCGTCAACAACAAAATTATCAAGCTTGGTACCATCAGTGATGATCTGTGTGGACGCTGCGGCGTTATTTCCGTCATCCTTCACGTTTACATAGAATGTTACCTTACCGTTTGCCTCATCAAAATAAGTATCAACATAGTCCTTGGGAAGTACAAGGTAATTGCAGTAAACATCGCCCTTTACAACATTCTTGCCGTTTCCGTTGGGAGATTTTATACAGAAATCCTCGCAGTAAACTCTGCCTTGAATAGGATTATCGCTGTAGTCATTGACAAACAGCTTTTTTGTAACAACATTTACTTCATGTCCTGCTGAACCAAGACCCTTTTTCATGAGCAGAGTACCAAGATAATAGGTAGCTCCTTTGTCAACATGGGTATCAGTAAAAACATTGTCATTTATCATCATTGAACCGCGTACAAAAAATATGTTTTTCTCATTGAGTATAACCATGGGGTCTGTAGAACCTGAATTATAATTGCCCTGAAGGAAGATATCCTCAGATGTACCCGAGTTATTTGTCCAGTTCAGTGTACCCTTAAACAATGAAGAGGCACCGCCATATGCGGCGATAGATGTTCCCGATGCGATGTCACTCAGGGACGTGATCGCCTTACTGGAGGGTGGCTTGGACTGCTCAATGGTCATGTAAATTGCGGAGGTCGTTGTAGGAACGCCGTTCCAGTTGATCTCGCAGTTTATCTGGATCTTGATATAGTCCTTTTCTCTGATACCGCCGTCAAATCTTGCCTTGAAGTTGTACTTATCGGAGTATTCACCCATATGATACTTTCTTTCAAGAACCTTGACGGTAATTTTTGCGTCCTCGGTATTTAAGTTGTTTATATCTGACACAACTGTACCGAAGCTGTCGCCGGACGCCTGTTCACCGTAATTTGCCATTGTTCCCTTTGGCACGTTGTAAACAACCGTATCGGTATTTGTTACCTCGAACTGCTCGTAGAAATTGCCAAAGCTGCTGTAAGGTGTAGGATCGGTGTAGGTAGTGGGAGTATCCCATGATTTAACACCTGCATCATCACTGGGGTTGATGTCGTCCTCAGCAAGATCAATTATACTTTGAAATTCCGTTCCCGACACATGATTCTTTAAATATACAAGCGCTACTGCTTCCTTGGTCTGAGTGGCGGGTACGGTAATGGAATTTGCATCAATATAATCGTCTATGCTCATTCCGTCTGTTGCCAGATAGATTATGTACTCGGCTACCCAATCGGGAACATCGGTAATACTTGAAGCAGTTGGCATCTCTGCCTGTACACCGGGTATTGCCGCATTAAGGTCGCAGGCAAGATCATAAAGATCAAGCTCCAGCGCACGACCCTGCTTTGCGGGAACGTGGGATAAGGTTGTGCCGTCAATGTAGTAATACGGAACACTGGAGTCGTTGTTATTGTCGTGAAGAAGCGTGTCAATGTACGTATCCATGACCGAGCGCGCTGTATAGTATGCTTGGCTTTGCTCGAATTTCTGTAGTACACGATTGTTGGTAGAGTAAACTACTGCAACAGTACCCGCCAATAGGAAAATCAGGACAAACATAACCGTAAGCACCATGATAAGCACGGCGCCTTTTGCAGTGCGCGGCTTACGATCTGTCTTTGTCATACTACCACCCTTTCGTAAAATTTCAGTTGTAGTTTTCGCTTAAACAAGCCCACCCGAAAAAACAAAATGCATTTTTTCGGGTAAGTCCTGTATATTTACGTGTTTATTACTTGTCAACGTCTGCGGGATCCATAGGATAGATCTCATAGAATGTTACAACCATTTCGCCTTCTGCGTACGGCTCCACACCTTCATCTGATGCTTCGACTGTAAGGTCTGCCGAGCAGGTTTCCATGTAAATGTTTTTGTCACAATCTGCGATAAGCTGAATTGCATCAAAAAGCTGCTCACATTCAGGGTCACTTCTGTAACTTATCGTAACTACTGTTGCAGCCGTGATAACCGACGGATTAGGTGCAGGGTAGCTGTTGTTATATGCATTGTAGACATCTTCGGGGAGCTGATTTGCGATATCCCCGTTCATCTTCATGTCATACCCCAGCGCACGTCTGTTGTAGGTATATTCCTCAAGCTCTGTACCCTCAAGAACGTTATGATCCATGCCTGTGATTTCAATCTCTGACGGTGCAAGAAGATCCATAAGATAAGTGTTTATCTGATATGTCTCGGGTATCTCACGCTCACTGATAAAGTCCTCCTGACGCTCGACAACTTCGTCTACCTTGTTTTCAAGAGTCTTTTTCAGGTCCGGAAGCGTATCTATCTTCGCCTGAAGCTCATCTCTCTCAGCCTGCTTTGCAACTAAACGATCATCAGATGCTTTCATATCCTCGTATCTCGGCTTTAGCAAAAACCATATTCCAAGTCCGATAACAACAACAACCGTAACAACAAGAAAGATTATCTTGTCTCTGTGTGAAAGTTTCATATTCATAATTCAGATTCACCTCATTCCTCTACAGCTTCATCGGGAGTTTCTTCCGGTGCTTCTTCCTCTGCCCATTCTACTTCATTCGGACGAAGCTCGAATTCTACATTAAATGTATATCCGCCTACAGTGGATTCAGCGCCGGTGATCTCATTTTCTACGCCGGCTTCCTCAATCTGAAAGCCCGTATAAAGAATATTATCAAATCTGTCAAGATCATAGATTGCTGCTACTGCAAGGTTTGGATTCGTATTTTCTTCGGTGAAGCATTCCAGCATAACGTGACCGGATTCAATGGTAAGCGTTCTCCAGTCGCAGTCATTTTCCTGAAGAGTTGCAGTCAGAGTTTCAACTAACTCTTTTGTAAAATCAGGCTTGGTGTCAAAGTTGTATGCGGCATTATCCAGATCGGTTTTATAAAGCTCAACCTTGCCGATCTTTACCTCGGTCGCATCTACTTCTTCACTGAGCTGCACCTGCTCGGGAGCATTCATCCACTCATCTATCTCGGCAATTTCCTTATCATTGCTGTTGATGTGGTTATTAAAGCCGAAGTAAACGGCTGCCACAACTGCTGCGGAAAGACCTGCCGCAATTGCTACCTGAATAAAGAAGCTGGAGCCTGCCTCGGTTTTACCTGCGGAGGAATCGGTTTCAAGGAGATTTATACGGTCTGTTTTTCTGTCGCTTCGATACATTGCACCTATAGCATTTGCATAAGCCTGGAACTCGATATTCTCATAACCCGAAATATTTCCCGGAACACCTAAAAGGCTTGTGGAGATATCCATGCCCTCCAGATAGTTGGTAAGACGTATGTATTCGCCCGTATCACCGTAGAAAATAACATTCTGAATGGGATTTTCGGGATTTCTGGACTTATGGAACTGGAGCATACGGTAAATATTCTCGTTTACCGCCTCGTAAACATAGTCCTCTGAATTATCATAGTCGATAGGGTCAATAGATGCAAATCTTGAGAAGGAAAGCTGATTGTCCTCGTAAAGGTTAAGGCTTACGAAGTTGGGGTCTACCTGAACTACCAGCATTGGCATCTTGTTCGCTATCTTCTTATCGCTGAGGATAATTCTCGTTATAGCGTTACAGGATACCGATACGGATTTCAGGGAGATAGAAAGCATGGAGAATACCTTTCTGAAGCAGTCAACCACTTCAAAGGGGCAGGCAGTAGCCAGAATCTTCAGTGCCTGTACGCCCTCCTCCTCTACCTCACCTGCGATAGAGTAGGAAATTGAGTACTCCTCTGCAATACCCATAGTATGCTGCATCTGATTGGTTACCATTGTGAGCAGCTCTGCACTGCTCTTTGCCTTGGGGATACGCAGCTCTCTGAAAATAACAAGGTTTGACGACAGTGTAACAACTGCCTCTTTATCGTCCATACGTCTCTGCTTAAGCTCGTCGTTGATGATGGTTGCCATTTTCGGAATATCTTTTATATGACCATTTACGATCAGACCCTCCTGAACGTCGATGGAGGACGCAGATGAGATCCTTATCCTGCCGCCTGATTCAGTACCGCGTACAATGCGGACGTGTCTGTCAGTAATATCAAATGAAAGCATTCTCGTCACCTCACAAATTATTTTTTAATTTATTTTTTCGTCATGTACGGGAGCTGCCTCCCGTACAGCCGATAGTGTCCTTTCGGAATTTATGCGATGTTGCCCATGGAGTTGTAGATTGCGGGGAGGATACCTGCGATAACCAGACCTACGCAGACACCCATGAAGATGATCATGACAGGCTCGATAAGTCCTACCAGTCTTGTTACGGCTTCGTCCGCTTCCTCCTGATAGAAAGCTGCGGATTTTGTAAGAATGGTATCAAGTGCGCCCGCCTCTTCACCTACGTAGATGATAGAAGTGAACATTGACTCAAATATGCCTGTTCTCTGAATAGCCACCGACAGGGATTCGCCCTGCTTTACCTCGTCTATGACCGTCTCGAACTTCTTGGAAACGTAGCTGTTGTTAAGGATATTGGAGGATTTTGCAAGGCATTCAACCATAGGAATACCTGATGAATAAAGAGATGCAAGAGTAGAACCGAAGCGTGCAGTGTAGATCTTTACTACCAGAGGACCTACAGGCTTCATTTTCGTAATAAGCTGGTCAAACTTGTATCTGATGTCGGGGACTTTAAGAGCATATCTAATGGCAAAAACTACCAACAGAACAACCGCTACGAGTATGTACCAGTAAGCCTTGATGAAGTCGGAAAATGCAAAAAGCGCACCTGTCAGACCCTTCATGTCCTCCTCTGACAGCAGATCCTTGAATGTAGGCATGATGAATGTGAACATACCAATTACGATAGCAACGCAGAGGATACCCAGTATAATAGGATACGTGAGCGAGCTTTTGATCTTGCCGTTGAGCTTTGCATCGTTATCGAACTGTTTCTCGAGCTTCTGCATTACAACGTCAAGGTTACCCGACGTCTCGCCAGCCTCGATCATGGAGATGAAGAAGTTGGGGAATGCACCGTCCTGCGCCTTGACCGCATCGGAAAAGGAAGTACCCTTCTGCACGGATTCGTAAAGCTCACGGTAGATCTTCTTGGGACCCTCTTTTGTCTGCTCTCTCTGCATGATCTCCAGAGCCTTTACCAGAGTAAGACCCGAGGTAAGCATCGCTGACATCTGACGGCAGTCATAGGACATATCCTTTGTGGAGAATTTGTACATGCTCTTTCCGTCATCGCTTTTGGCTTCCCTGTAGCTGGAGCAGAAAAGACCTTTTTCGTGGATCTTTTCGAGGAAGTCGTTTACGTCTTCGGCGTTCATTTTCTGATTCTTGACGGTGTTGCCCTGAACGTCGGTAGCCGTATAGATATAAGTTTTCATTAAGCTGTGACACCTCCGAAATACAATAACTTCATTCCGAAAAAACGACCTTTTCTGAGCCGATATTCCGAATATATATTATTATAGCATTTTGACTAAAAATTAGCAATATGTTAATTTAACCAAATTGTAACCAATTATTATGTGTTTTTATACAAAAAGTCAAAATAAGACTGTTTTAGCTGTACACAAGCCCTAAAAAAAGTGTAAAGCCTGTGAAAAGGGTTGTGTATTCTGTAACATTTTATGTCAATTTGTAACCATTCGGGAAATTCCCAGAAGCCTTTCGGCATTGCAATGAAAAATAAGTTCCTTTTCACTCTCGCTTATCCCTGTGTCCCCGATAAGAGCAGCTACCTCTGACGGATCGTTCCACGGGCTGTCCGATGCAAAAAGTACTCTGTCAGCACCGAATGAGTCTATATACATTCTCATCTTTTCAGGAGAGATCCTGCCTGCGGAATAGGATGTATCCACATACAACCCCTCCGCACCGTCAAGAAGCTCTGCGGCTCTGTCCTCGCAGCGCACACCGCCCATATGAGCAAGCACAAATGTAACGCCGCTTACCCTGTCAAGCACATTTGCCATTCTTTCGGGCGTAACATGGATATCATGAGGAGATACACAGTCAAAGCCCGCATGATGTACCACAATAAGCCCAAGCTCTCCGCATCTGCGGTAGATATCCGTCATTCTCGGCTCGTCTGCATAAAACCCCTGAAAATCACCGTGGAGCTTTATTCCCTTAAAGCCCCTTGCCGCAATGTTCTCCAGCTCACGAAAAGCGTTTTCATCGGGAAAAACCGCTCCGAAGGGAATGATCTGAGGGTATTTCTCCGAAAGCTCCGCCGCCCACCTGTTGATACTGTCAGGCTGTCCGGGTCTTGTCGCCACAGGAAGCAGCACCGAAAGAGCAACCCCGCTTTTTTCCATAAGTCCGCAAAGTCCCGCCGCCGTACCGTCCGCAAAGGCAGTGTCGTCAAAGCCCTCATCAGCTCTGCGCACACCCTCCTGCAAAGAAGCGACTGCCCTTTTTGCAAGGCTGTCGGGGAATGCATGGGTGTGAAAATCTATCATTGAGACATATCACCTCCCGCACCGCTCTGCCCCTTTGACCTGCCCTTTTTATGGTAGCTCTTAAAATCAAACTTTGTAACGGAGCATATAAAGTCCATCATATCCCCGCACATTGTCATCAGAGACTCCATCTGCCGGGCGTCGATCTCCAGCGGTATATCGGCAGGATACCTGGTCTCGATGTAATACCTGTTGAGAACTGCGCTTTCGTCGATCCACTGTATAAAGCCGCTGTCCATCATGGCAGCCTGCTTGCACAGCCATGTCAGGTTATGTCCGTCAAGCAGCTTGCGGCTTTTGAAAAGCAGATACCCTTTGAGAGCCTTTTCTATACACTGCTGACAATGAAATGCCGCCGTATAAAAAAGCACAGGCTCGTTTTTCAGCCGTTCTGCCGCCATTCTGTCAAGCCACGCATGATAGATCCAGTCGTAATACCGCTTGCTGTCGGTCTTTCTGCTACCTCTTGACATACAGCTTTTCACCGCCGTTCTCAACTCTGTAGGCGAAGGAGCAGTCGTCAACGCAGTGTTCGTCCCAATCCTCCAGATTATACACGATAAAATCGCAGGGTACGGGGCAGTCAATGCCGAGAAGCAGCTTTCTCTCTGTAAGAGACGGGTCAATTCCGTCAGGGATAACTATGCACAGCTTAAAACCCGTAAGCTCTCCCTTTGTATTGTTTTTTTTCGAGACAAGAAAGATCATGAACGGATCGCACAGCTCTGCTGCCCTTGACACAATACCCGATATAAGCTCGCTATCCGCTTCCGCCATAGGCACTCACTCCCTCATAACTATTATTACTAAATATATTATATCATAATATTTTGACAATGTCAATAAAATGCATGAAATTTGCACAAAAAAATGTAGTGAAAATTACACAAAAATTGTCCCCGTTTTTTGAGCAAAACAAAAACAGCATAGGGACATATCTGCCAAAATGCACGGCAAAGCCCGAAAGCTCCCCGCAAAACGCAGTCCCTATGCTGTAGATCATTCACATATTTTTTTTGCGGGAAAATTATCCGCAAAATTGTTAAGGAACTCCTCCCACGATTCCCCTCCGATGAAAACATCATCACCGATAATGTATATCCTGCCGCTGTTTCCGATTGCAAGATAATCCTCATTTAAAAGCCCCAGCGGTACGACCGTATCCCCCACAGCCTTTGAAAGCTGCCCGAAAAGCGGTGCGGCATCGTAGATATTTTCGGGATAGACCACCATTTTATTTACGATATCGGCATTTTCCTTTACTATGAAAACGCCGTTTTCAAACTGTCCCAGCTTGCCTATGGACATCATATAAAATCCGTTTATGATCTCCCTGAGCGTATCCGTTACAGTATAGCCCTCCTCCTCGTAGAAGTTAAAGCACTCCTCCACGGAATCCTCCGACATAAAGCGCTGTCTGCCGTAGCCGCAGGAATATATAAGCGCTTTTGCCCTTTCGCTCAGCTTATCCATATCCATTCAAATCACTCCCGTCAAAAGGTAACATTCTGTGAGTAGGCAATTCCGAGAATATCTATCTGCTTACCCTTGCTTTCCTCAGTGGGGCGCAGCTCTATTTCAAGCTCCTTTACTCCCTGATATTTGATGATCTGCTCCGAAAAAGCCTCTCCCCAGCCGTCAGACTGATTCGTGTCAACGGTTTTGAGTTTTTCTCCGTTAAGATAAACATCAACAGAACCGAAGCTGCTGCTGTTGTTCCTTTTATAGATAACAAAAACTGCATTGGCATTTACGGTAAATTTCAAAGGGTCAGTACCCTCTCCGTCATATTTCCATGATGTGGGAAATCCTGCCGCTCCGCCGTCTTTCGGCACAAACGCTCCCGTATCTGAAAGGCTTATCCCCTCAGCCTCGGGAGCTTCGGGAGTGATGAGCTTTGCATTTTCATAGGGAGAACCGAACCTCGAACCTGCGGGAACGGAATACTGCTCTCCCTCTTTTGCTTCATCTGCTTTTGTAAACAGATTCCCGATAAATTCGCACAGCAGCTCATGACCCCACACGTTGGGGTGAGACTCATCATCGGAATAATCCTCCCATTTAAGTCTGCCCTCCTCAAATTCGGGAGTAAGAGCGTCCGCAGCGGAGATCATGGGAATGTCATAATGTTCCCCTATCTCCTTCATGTGAGCCTGAGCCGTATATCCCGACTTTATCACGTTAAATAAAAGCACTACCGCAGGCTTGCTTTCGCTTTCAAGAGCAGTCCTTACAAGGGATTCGTATGATTCCTTAGCTATTTTGTCCTGACCGTCATTTACGGCAAATTCCACAAAAACTATATCGGGAGACTGTGAAAGCACATCACGTTCAAGGCGCAGAACTCCCAGATTTGAGGGAGTGCCGCTAAGTCCCTTGTTTACACAGATCACATTGTCCCCCGTGCCGAAATGCTCCGCCAGATACTGTGAGGAAAGTCTTGCGTAGCACCTTTCACTTCCCGCAGTAAGCCCCTCGGTGATAGAGCCGCCGATATATGCGGCAGTGACCGTTTCACCCGAGCGGCATTTTTCAATTACCTTTTTGAGCCTTTCGGTATTGCCGAGGCTGTAAAGAGATCGCTCTGTCATAGCTGCGTGAAATTCCTCCTCTGTTTCGGGTTCCTTTACCGTTTCCTCTGTCTGCACAGCAGTCCGGGCATCTTCATTGTCCGTGACCGGCTCCTCATTTTTAGTACAGGCAGCAAGCATTGACAACGACATAATAACAGCAACAAAAATAAACCTTGCTTTCATAATATAAACACCGCTTAAATATCAACTATATTGGTAAGTATCCCCTGAGGAGTGATATCCACATACCCGTAGGACGGCTTTGAGAAATCTCTCGGACTTGCGCAGCTGCCCGGATTAAGAAAATAGATCCCGTTTTCATAAACACTGCATCGGCAGTGAGTATGACCGAAAAGCGCAACATTGCAGCCGTTTACCCGTGCAAGAGTGGTAAGCTCCTCCATTCCGTAGCTGACGCCGTATTTATGACCGTGTGTAATAAGTATCTTTGCTCCGCCCGCAAAGATGAAATCGTAAGCCTTTGCAGTGCTTCTGTAATCACAGTTGCCCGCTACCTCACGAATGTTAAGGGCGGTATACTCTTTTTTAATGGTTTCAAGCTCTTTCAGCCCGTCACCCAGATGTACAAAAATATTCCCGCTTTGAGAGGTCTGCTCAAATATTTTCTTCAAAGCGTCTAAATTCCCGTGTGAGTCCGCCATTGCAATTATCCGCACATAAACACCTCCCGATCAAGCATGATCATCAATATTTAAATACATTATAACATATCTTCAAAGGAAAATAAAGCATACTTTATTAATTTTATAAAATTTTTTACATTTTTTAAAGCCGTCACCGCTCACAAAAAAGCACCCGCCTGCATAAAATATACTGACCGCTAAAAACACGTTCACAGCGGCTATTATTTTGAGAAGCCCTATGGCAGATCGGAGGATCACAATGGATATTCGCAGCACAAACCCTCAGAACCTTGACGCACTGCTCAGAACTGTGAGCGGAAAGCTGGGCATTCCACCCGAAAAGCTCAGAAAGGAGCTTGAACAGGGAAAATTTGACAATGCGCTGAAAAACATGAAGCCCGATGAGGCGAAAAAATTCAATCAGGTGCTTTCAAATCCCAAACTGCTGGAAAAATTCATGAGCGCCCCGCAGGCTCAGGCACTATACAAAAAGCTGTCGGGCGAAAGGTAACGCTGTCTTACTCTGAGAAAATCAATTTTTGATTTTCTCAGCGGCAAGGCAATAAGAGGCAAAAAGCAAGAGGCAAGATAAGAAAATGCTTTCGACAATTTTTACCTCTTCCGCTTTGCGGACAATTTATTCTTGCTTCTTGCTTTACCCAAAATCAATTTTGCAAAGATTGATTTCCATGGTCTTACTTTTAAGACAGCGGCAAGGCATAAATTTTCCTGCTCCCGAACTCTGTCCGAAAAAGGCAGCAGATCGGCACAAAGCATTTTCAATTTATAAGGAGGCGAGGAAGGTTGGACGAAGATCTGGGCAAGGCGCTAAACTCCGTGCTCTCCGATCCCGAAAGTATGCAGCAGCTAAAAGAGCTTGCGCAGATGCTGAAAGCTGAGGGCGTGGGGAGCGACGACTCAAAAGACCCGTCGGACACCTCTGCCTCTGACCCGGGGCAGAGCGGCGGAGCAGATATAGGCTCGGTGATGAAGCTCATGCAGGCTGTATCCGCCGCAGACGGAAACGACAGCAACAGACAGCTGCTTCTCGCCCTGAGACCTCATCTGTCCGAGCCGAAACAGGAGCGGATAGATAAAGCCGTAAAGCTCATGAAGCTCCTTGCAGTGATAAACTCCCTGAAAGACAGCGGAATGCTGGGCGAAATAGGAAAGCTTCTTTAAAAAACGGCGGTGACTGCAATGACACAGACAAATAATCAGCGTTCTCCCCGCAGCAATGTGCGGTACGGCAGCATTCCCTACCCCAGAAACGGGACTGACCGTATGCCGTCACAGTCCGGGAATATGAGCGCTCCCCCCGTTTCCCGACAGATTCAGAACGGCAGAGAGCCCCACTCCCCCTCTCCGTCTGCGGCAGGCGGCTTTGACCTTCTCGGGAATATGGGACTTGATGAAGAAAAGATACTTCTTCTGCTGCTTCTGGTGATCCTAAGGAAAAACAATGCAAATATGCCCCTGCTTGCCGCTCTTATCTATCTTCTGATATAAAAGCGGCTCATACAGTGGGAAGTGTTCCCATAAAGAAGATGTAAGCGGTAAGACGGCATTGCGCCGACCATGCAGCATATTATAAGCGGCTCCGACATTTCATCGGAGCCGTATTTTTGTCATGCGTCAACAAAACCCACCTTGCGGTAAGCCTTGGTCATTGTTCTGCGTGCTATACGCTCCGCAGCTTCCGCACCTGCGGTGTAGCACTCCCTGATATATGCCTTATCATTCATAAGACGGGCAAACTCCGTGCGTACAGGCTCCAGATGATCTGCCACAGCCTCTCCCACAGCGAGTTTGAAATCGCCGTAGCCCCTGCCGTCAAATTCTCTTTCAATATCATCATAGCTTTTTCCCGTAACCGAGGAGTAGATCGCCATAAGATTATTGATGCCGTCCTTGCCCTCGCCGAAGCGAACGCAGCTTTCCGAATCAGTGACCGCTTTTTTGAACTTCCTTACAATAGTATCCTTATCATCAAGGATAAATATGCAGGCATTGGCGTTTTCATCGGATTTGGACATCTTTTTGGTGGGATCCTGCAAGCTCTTTACACGTGCGCCCACCTCGGGAATATAGGCTTCGGGGATCTTGAAAAGCTCACCGTATTTCTGATTGAACCGCTGAGCTACATTCCTTGCAAGCTCCAGATGCTGCCGCTGATCCTCTCCTATGGGGACAAGATCCGCCTGATAAAGCAGGATATCTCCCGCCATAAGCACAGGATAGGTAAACAGTCCTGCATTTATATCATCAGGGTGCTTTTCGGACTTTGCCTTGAACTGTGTCATTCTTGAAAGCTCTCCGAACTGAGTGGAGCAGGAAAGTATCCAGTTCATTTCCGCATGGCAGCTGTTGTGACTCTGGATAAAAGCAACAGATTTTTTCGGGTCTATGCCGCACGCCATAAGCAGGGCATAGGCTTCAACAGTATGCTGACGCAGCTTTGCAGGCTCCTGTTTTACGGTTATTGCGTGGAGATCGGCAATGCAGTAGATGCAGCGATACTCGTCCTGAAGTTTCCCCCAGTTGCGGATCGCCCCGATATAATTTCCAAGAGTAAAAGTACCGGTGGGCTGTATCCCGCTGAGTATGATCTTCTTTTCGGTAGAATTTGTATCTGACATTTGATTCGTCCTTTCGTAAATTATTCGCCGTACAGCTCTTTTGTGAGCTTTCCGAGGATCTCGCAGCCCTCTTTCAGGCGTTCATCGGTGGGGGTGGAGAAATTCATTCTGAAACCGTTTGTAGGCATGGTATCATCGGGGAGGAATGCGCTGCCCGGCACAACAGCTACCTTTCTTTCAAGAGCTGTCTGCACAAACGCCGTCATATCGCTGCCCTCGGGAAGCTCGCCCCATACAAACAGCCCGCCCTCGGGTTCAGTTACCTTTATCCTGCTTGAAAAATGCTCCTTTATCCCCGCTGCCATAATGCCGTATTTTCTGCGGTAAATATCCCTGAGCCTTGCTATATGAGCCTCAAAATCACATTCGGTCAGTATCCTGTGGCATATCATCTGTGCAAGAATATTTGAGTGAACGTCCGACACCTGCTTGCAGACCACTATCTTTGAGATGATCTCGGGTGCGGCAGAAACAAAGCCCACTCTCATTCCGGGAGCTATGACCTTTGAAAAGCTGCCCGAGTAGATTACCCTGCCCTCGGTATCAAGGGACTTTATGGAGGGTATATCCTCTCCCGAAAAGCGCAGCTCTCCGTAGGGATTGTCCTCTAAAATGACAAAGTTGTATCTGCGGGCAAGATCGTATACTTCTTTTCTGCGTTTCATAGACATACATCTGCCCGAAGGATTTTGGAAATTGGGTATAACATAGAGCAGCTTTACATTTTTATTGGACTTGCAGGCATTTTCAAGAGCCTGTGCGCTTATTCCCTCATCGTCCATCTCCACACCTGCCAGTTTTGCGTTATATGACTTGAAAGAGTTAAGACAGCCCACAAAGCTGGGGGATTCGCAGAGCAGGGTGTCGCCCTCATTTATAAATACCTTGCAGGAAAGCTCTGCCGCCTGCTGACCGCCCGAAGTGATGATAAGGTCATCCGCTCCCTCTTTAAAGGAGTGCTGAGAGGAAAGTCTCTTTTTTACGGCATCACGCAGAGGGGTGTAGCCCTCGGTAACGCTGTACTGGAGGGCGGCTATGGGATCTTCGGCAAGTATATCCGCCGTTATCCTGCGTATCTCATCAACGGGAAATGCATCGGGAGCGGGATTCCCTGCCGCAAAGGGAATAATATCGGGGTCGGCAGTCGCCTTTAGTATCTCCCTTATTGCGGAGGGCTTCAGACCTGAAATTTTATCGGAAAAAACGTAATTCATGCATATCACCTTTCATGGAAAAATTTCACTTTTATTATTATAGCATATCTGATGTTATATTGCAAGAGTATTTTTTAAATTTCATGAGCAGGCAATTTTTCTCATAGTTAAAATTTAAGTTTGAAAAAAACATTTTCTTGACAGTATAGGAAGTATGTGGTATAATAGTATAATAAAAAAGAAATATAATGCTCGGAAACTATTGAGGTGTTTTAAAATGTCTGATATAAAATTGTTTTCTGTTGGTGAAACCATAAAAGAGCGTACATCTTCCGAAGTGGTACTTGAAAAGGATCTTCAGAATTTGATCGAGAGAAATATGGAAACATTTTTCGGTGTACGCTTTTTAAAAAGCGAGTATCAGATCACCAATGGTCGAATGGACAGTATAGGAATAGATGAAAATAACAGCCCCGTAATTTTTGAGTACAAACGAAGCCAGAATGAAAATGTAATAAATCAGGGGCTTTTTTATCTCGATTGGCTGTTAGATCATAAGGCGGATTTTAAACTGCTTGTTATCGAAAAATTTGGTATGACCGAAGCGGAGAAAATTGACTGGTCGGTTCCCTGTGTGATATGTATTGCTCACGAATTTACCAAATACGATGTTCATGCCGTAAATCAGATGCAGCGTAATATCAAGCTGGTAAGCTATAAAAAATATGATGATGACCTTATCCTTTTTGAACACTTGAATACACCTGTAAGCAAGCCTGTTTCAGGCAGCGTTTCCGATGATACCGAAACAAATATAAGTACACAAAAAACACACACGGAAAAACTTGCGGCAGCTTCTCCGGAAATGAAAAATCTTTATCATGCAGTGTGTAACTACATAGAATCATTGGGTGACGATATCGTTTCCAATCAGTTAAAATTATATCTTGCCTACAAAAAGGTACGGAATATGGTCTGTGTGGAAATTTATGATAAAAAAATCATACTGTATCTGAAACTTGACCCCAAATCGGTGACACAGGAAAAAAATTTTACACGTGATATGCGGAATGTGGGTCATTTCGGAACGGGAGATCTACAGGTGACAATACGAAATGTCAATGATTTTGAAAAAGCAAAGCCACTGCTTGACAGGGCATATAATGAAGCGTAATCGACCAAAAACGGAGCTGCAAAAAAATCGCAGCTCCGTTTTTTCTATTCGGTTTTCGGTGCATTTTTCTGCTTCATTGTAAGTGAAATTCTCCCCCGCTTTGTATCCACATCAAGTACCCATACCTTTACCACATCGCCCACCTTTACAGCCTCCAGAGGGTGTTTAATAAATCTGTCGCAGATCTGTGAAATGTGTACAAGTCCGTCCTCGTGAACACCGCAGTCCACAAAGCAGCCGAAATCGGTTATATTTCTCACCGTACCCATAAGCTCCATTCCGGGTTTTAAGTCTTTGAGCTCCATAACATCGCCGCTTCTCATAAGAGGAGGGGGCAGCTCATCTCTCGGGTCACGCCCCGGCTTTTTGAGTTCCTTTATTATATCCTTTACAGTGGGAACGCCTACCCCCGACATCTCCGAAATGCGGGAAAGACCCGTTTTCACGGCTATGCTTTCAATATCCTTTATCCTTTCGCTGCCTATATCCGCAGCCGTAAAGCCGCACAGCTTCAGAAGCTCCTCTGCCGCCTTGTAGCTTTCGGGGTGAACAGATGTATTATCAAGAGGATTGCTGCCGCCGCTTACACGCAAAAATCCCGCACACTGCTCAAATGCCTTTGCCCCCAGCTTCGGCACCTTCATAAGCTGTTTTCTGTCGGTAAATGCGCCGTTTTCCTCACGGTACGCAACAATATTTTTTGCCACGGCGGAATTGATCCCCGATACATACATCATCAGAGAGGGTGAGGCTGTATTAAGGTCAACTCCCACGGAATTTACACAGTCCTCCACCACGCCACCAAGGGCTTCTCCCAGACGGGCTTTGGGCATATCGTGCTGATACTGTCCCACGCCTATGGCTTTCGGGTCTATCTTCACAAGCTCAGCCAACGGATCCTGCAAGCGTCTTGCAATGGATACCGCACTTCTCAGTGATACATCATAATCGGGAAATTCCTCCGCTGCCAGCTTTGACGCTGAGTAGACAGACGCTCCCGCCTCTGATACCACCATATATGCCGCCTTTTGCGGACTGTCCTTTATTATGCCCGAAACTATCTGCTCGGATTCACGGGAGGCAGTGCCGTTGCCTATGGCTACAGCAGTTACCTTGTACTTATTAATAAGCTCGGCTATCTTTTTCCTGCCCTGTTCGACTTTCATCTTTTCACCTGTAGTAATGTAAGCAACGCCAGTATCCAGCACCTTGCCCGTTCCGTCAACCACTGCCAGCTTGCAGCCCGTTCTGTAGCCGGGATCAACGCCCAGTGTTACCGTATTTTTTACAGGCGGCTGCATAAGCAGCTGACGCAGATTTGAAGCAAATACCTTTATCGCTGCTTCACAGGCATTTTCCGTAAGCTCAGAGCGTATCTCCCGTTCCACAGAGGGATAGATAAGGCGCTTATAGCTGTCAAGGCAGGTATTTTCCACCAGTGTCCCGCATTCACTGTCATTTTTTTTGTAGGCATTTATAATAAGGTTTTCTGCACTGTTATCGGGCAGTGTTACCGAAACTTTCAGCTTTTCCTCACGCTCTCCCCTGTCAATGGCAAGCACTCTGTGTCCCGCAATTTTTTTCAAAGGCTCAGAAAAATCATAATAGTTGCGGTAAGTACCCTCTGTGTCTGTTTCCTCACTGCCCGATGCGTTTACAATGCCCTTTGCATGGAAAAGTGTACGCAGGTTTTTCCGCAGAGCGGCGTCCTCCGATATCATCTCGGCGATAATGTCACAAGCGCCCGCAACAGCCTCCTCCGCAGATGAGATCTCATTCTCGGCGTTTATAAATTTTTCTGCTTCCTTTAAAGGTGAGGTCTTTTTATCCTGCGCAAGTATAAGCTCCGCTAAAGGCTCTAAACCCTTTTCCTTTGCTATGGTGGCTCTTGTGCGGCGCTTCTGCTTAAATGGACGGTATATATCCTCCAGCTCAACAAGAGCAGATGCATTTGCAATTGCCGCTGCAAGCTCCTCGGTCATTTTACCCTGACCCGCAATGGAATTTGTTATCTCCTCACGGCGTTTATCCAGATTCCTGAGATATGAAAGCCTTTCGGATATAAGCCTTATTGTCTGATCGTCCAGTGACCCGTGCTGCTCCTTGCGGTAGCGGGCGATAAAGGGAACGGTGCAGCCGCTGTCAAGAAAACCGATTATATTTTCGATGTATTCCTGTTTTACATTAAATTCCTTTGAAAGTATACTGCTGATTTCCATTGTTTCCTCCGTTTTCATCTCGTAGATATCCCCACAAATTTCCTATCAGGACAGCTCCCGTATTATTCCCGACAGGTCAAAATCGGGAGTGTATTCTTCCTTTGCAGACGACCGTTCCTGCATAAAGCCTTCAAACCCCAGCTTTACAGCAAGATCGGTTATTTTTTCGTATTCATATGTGGATATGCGGCGGGAAATTTCCTTATGCTCACCGCTTTTGTGCATTGGCGTATACTGGCTCATAAGACTTAACAGAAAGCTGCCCGGGGGGTACATATCCTGTATACGCCTAAGTATCTCCTCAGAATCCCTCCTATGAGAGGGCAGCGCCATATGACGGATAATAACGCCGCTCTGCATTATCCCGTTTTCATCAAACTGCGGCTTTCCTGCGATCTCTATCATCTTTCCCACAGCCTTTGATGCCGCAGAAAAATAATTGGGAGCGGAGGAATATTTTTCCGAAAGAGCATTGTCATAATATTTAATGTCGGGCAGAAAGATGTTCACATACCCGTCAAGCATTTCGATAGTTTCTGTATTTTCATAACCGCCGCTGTTATAAACCACGGGAATATGAAGTCTTTTTCCGCATATGTCAAGGGCATTTATTATCTGCGGAACATAATGGGCGGCACTTACCAGATTAATATTGTGCGCCCCCTGACGCTCAAGCTCAAGGAATATTTCCCCCAGCCGCTCCGTTGTTATCTGTGCGCCGAAATTTTCCCATGATAACGGGTAATTCTGACAATAACAGCACCTTAATGAGCAGCCCGAAAAAAACACCGTCCCCGAACCGTTCGTTCCCGATATACAAGGCTCTTCCCACATATGCAGATATGCCTTTGCAGCCTTCGGAAGATATCCGCCGCCGCAGAAGCCCTCTCCTCTGCGGCGGTCGGCATGGCATTTACGGGGACAGAGAGTGCAGTTTTCCAGAATTTTATCCGCATCCATTATATTCTGTCAAACGCCTGCTTTATATCGGCAAGGATATCGTCAATATTTTCAAGACCTACGGAAAATCTTATAAGACCGCCGTCTATACCCGCAGCAACAAGCTGTTCATCACTGAGCTGTCGGTGAGTTGCGGAGGCGGGGTGAAGCACGCAGGTGCGTATATCTGCAACGTGTACTTCGTTTGATGCAAGCTCCAGATTATCCATAAACCTTACCGCCTGAGCGCGTCCGCCCTTAATTGAAAAGGATATTACTCCGCTGCTCCCGAGTGGCAGGTATTTTTTTGCAAGCTCGTGATATCTGTCGCCCTCCATGCCCGGATAGGAAACGCTTTCCACCTTGTCGCTGCTTTTCAGTAAAGCTGCGACTTTAAGGGCATTTTCACAGTAAACAGGCATTCTCACCGCAAGAGTTTCAAGTCCGAGATTCAAAAGGAATGAGGAATGAGCAGCAGGATAGCAGCCGAAATCCCTCATCAGCTGCATTCTTGCCTTTGTAAGATAAGGAGCGTCAGGATACTGCTTTGTATAGACAACGCCGTGATAGCTTTCGTCAGGCTCGGAAAGGCAGGGAAATTTCCCGTTTTCCCAGTTGAATTTACCGCTGTCAGCTATGACGCCGCCGCACTGAACGGCATGACCGTCCATATACTTAGAGGTGGAATGAACAACGATATCCGCTCCCCACTCTATAGGACGGCAGAGAACGGGTGTTGCAAAGGTATTGTCAACTATCAGAGGAACATTATGTGCATGAGCAACCCTTGCCCACTTTTCTATATCAAGGACGGTAAGGGCGGGATTTGCTATAGTCTCGCCGAAAACACACTTGGTGTTCTCCTTGAAAGCGGCGTTAAGCTCCTCCTCAGAAGCATTGACGTCTACCCAGATACATTCGATACCCATTTTTTTAAGAGTAAATCCGAACAGGTTTATAGTACCTCCGTAAATCGAAGAAGAAGCGATAAAGCTGTCCCCCGCCTCGCATATGTTGAGTACGGACAAAAGTGACGCCGCCTGTCCGCTGGAAGTACACATTGCCGCAGCAGCCCCCTCCAGAGCGGCGATCTTCTTTTCCACAGCGTCTGTAGTGGGATTTGCAAAGCGGGAATAGATAAGACCGAGAGTGGGGTCGTCAAACACGTCTGCCACCTCGTTTGTGGAATCATATACATATGTGGTACTCTGAACGATAGGCATTACCCTCGGCTCTCCGTTTTTGGGAGTATATCCCGCATGAAGGCACTTTGTTTCAATGCCCGCAGTTTTTTTGATCTCTTTCATTTTTTACCTCCGGTTTAAGGGAACAATTTTGGGCTGCTCCCGAAATTATCAGTAACTATTATATCACATTTTTTGGTAATAGTCAATCCCCCATATTCCCTCACGTTTAATTTTGGGAGGGATCGTTTACGATGCCCGCAAACAATCTAACCAATTCTCACTTCATAAATACAAAGGATCTCATCTCAAAAAGGCATCTGTTTCTGAACGGATCTCCTGCCCAGTCATGGACATAATCGGTAGATATTTTAAAGAATACCGAATGTCTGCCGGTAACACTTTTCACCCGTGCGTTCACGATCCCGCCGTTCCTGCCTATATCGCATACGCCTATCTCTTCTCCGTCCTCACCGTCAATAAAAATGTGCATATGACAGTCACAGCCCATTCCCACCGTATCAGCAGAAAATTCCATTGTTTTGCTGCCGTAATCCTCGCCGAAATCGAAGTATTTGTATCCGATAACACACCCGTCCCTTATCTCGGTTATCACTCTGTCAAAAACGTTTTTCTCGGTGATGAATGCCCCGCCTTTCAGAACACAGGCAATTTCCGCCGCAGTGATCTTATACGGATCAAGGGAATCCTCAAATCCGAGAGAGGTCATTTCCACTGTGGGAATAGTTCCGTCAGGGAGGATCTCTATTTTTTCCACACAGCCCCTGCGTGACATGATAGTGCCGTTTGTCATGCGGTGATAAAAAATATACCACTGACCGTTTATGCAGGCAATTGAACCGTGATCGTTGCCGCCGGGATAATCAACCCCGTTATCTATTATATAACCCCGATATGTAAAAGGTCCTGTAGGTTTGTCGGAAGTGGCATATGCAAGACGGCTGCCCCGTTTCGGGGAATATATAAGATAGTAAATGTCCCCCACCTTTCTCGGCGAACAGGCTTCAAAGAAAAGACTGTCGTCCTCGTTAAAACTGTCCTTTTGCTCAATGGGGATAATGTGTTCTATGCACGTTCCGTCAATTATCTCATACATATTTTCGCTGTTAATCTCTGCCATAAAGGAACGCTGAAATCCGCAGTAAATATATGTGCGTCCGTCATCGTCCACAAGCACGCCCGGGTCTATGAACCAGCCGTTGCAGCATATCTCATCGGGTATTGTGTACTTATATTTTGACAGAAGTCTGAAAGGTCCCTCGGGTCTGTCGCTTACGGCAACACACCCTACGGAATTGATTATATAGGCGTAAAGATAATATTTTCCGTCCTTTTCAACAACATCAGGAGCGTACAGGTAATTTGCATCGTTTGTCCAGTCGGTATCGGCGGGACGGTCGAATGACGCTTTTGTACGGAAAATATCTCCGTGACACACCCATTTGCTCAGATCGTCAAGAGGTGCGCTCCAGCATTTGAGTACATAGTCGCAGAATTTGTCCGAGCCTGCATTATCGTGAGAACCGTAAACATAAACTCGGTTTCTGAAAACCCTCGGCTCTCCGTCGGGAATATACTCCCACATCGGTAAATAAGGATTTGGCATATTTAATACCGCCTTTCATTTTTTATTTTTTTTACTTCAAAAAATTACGTCCGGTATCTGACGCAAAAGCTGCGGTCATAAAATACCCGACAAGCCTGATATAATTCAGCGCATCATGTCAAGTCCTATTTTTATTTTTTGTGATAATGCGTTTGCCCTTGCAAGCTCTGTACTGCTGCCTGCAAGAAGCGGTCCTCCCATATCCAGATACTGTGCGGCGCTGTGGTAATCGTTATTCAGGAAAAACAGCTCCGCCGTTTCGTAGAAAGTCTCACCCCGTGCAATAACAGACAAGGGCGTTCCCTGATCGCTGCCCGCACGATTCATGTAATCATTTTTCATAAGCTGCATTTCCAGAGCGTACCCATATCCCCCGCCCGTAAGATCGGCGTTTGCCCTTTCTGCTCGTATAAGAATGGAGAGAGCAAGAATGCAGCATGGATAATTCTTTCCCGCATATTCATTGATAAACGGCTCGGCATCGTTTGCCGCCGCTATAACGCTCCCCGGATCGCCTATGACTGCATAAATATCCGTAACCACATCAAAATAGTTCAGTGCCACATAAGGGTACATTGTCAGTGCGCCCTTGTTTATAGAGCGGAGCATGGCAATTGCATTGTCATATTCTCCCCTCAGTTCATAGACATTGCAGAGAGCCAGCTTTACCATTGTCTGTTCGGCAAAGCTCTCTGTTTGGCTCATCAAAGCAAACAGCTTGTTTACTGCCGCATCTGAAATATAATCGTACCGTATACCTTGAAAAGCCTTCTTAGTAATCCTGCTTCTCCCCTCCGGAGAAGCGATTTTTTTACTAAGACTGCTGTGTACGATAAATATTGAGCCGAATATGGCGGCGCAGATGAGCAGCATAAAAAACCAAAGATCCGGGAATGCCGTAAAAATCGCAAGTATTATCAATATGGCTATAACGGCGGCAGTAGGCAGGAAAAAAGGCTGCAGCATTCCGATAATCATTCAGACATTTTTCCATCATTTCCCTTGTGATACGTATCATTTTAATTACCCCCCGATATCTTGATTATACTATATTTTTTGACATCAGTCAACCCCCGAATTGGAAAAATGCACTTTTTAGAGCGGACCGGCTATGAGTATTTCCGTAACGCAGCATAACATAAAGGCAGCACCGCACAAAGCCGTCAGGCGTTCTTTGTGCGGTGCTGCCTTAACGACGATAGCCGCAAAGACGTGCGCAGAGCTTGTAAAGACAGAGTCTGAATTATTTTGCATCTTTTTTGCCCTTTCCGGTGAAAAAACACCTGTCAGTTAAAATTTGTTCAATTTGCAAATTGACAAGAAAAGGGAGCTGTGATATAATAAACTTGTTCAAGGTTGTGATAATATTATAACACTCCAAAAGCGCATTGACTTACTGTTTACCGGCAGATTATCAATGCGCTTTTTCCTTTGTCAGAATATAAACGAGCATAGGACACCACTTCCCGAAAAAATCGTCCTTCTGCATCAAAAACGGTTCAGGCAATGAAATCAGAGTGCCTTTATTCTCTGTTAATTTCTGCGGATCATATCTGAGCCAATATGATCACCCATAAGCTGTTTACTTACCTCAAATGCAGTCTTATCAAAAACGACAAGATATACCCGCAGATCGTTTTCCGAAATAAAATCGGTAATGGCAGCTGCTGCGACTTCTAATGCCTCTGCTTTCGGATAACCGTATATTCCGCTTGAAATAAGAGGAAAAGCTATACTTTCGCATTTGTTTTCCACAGCAAGCTTCATAGACTCTATGTAAGCAGAACGGAGCTGCTTTTCACACAGAGCTTTATTTACGGGATCGTAAACAGGACCTGCCGCATGGATCACATACTTTGCATACAGTTTAAAACCCGGTGTTATTGCCGCACCGCCTGTTTTTATGGGAGAAATCTTATTGCAGGCTGCCTGTAATTCCCGCTCGCCTGCGGCACGGAAAATAGCTCCGCAAACACCTCCGCCCATTAAAAGACGTGGGTTTGCTGCGTTTACGATAGCATCGACCTTCATTTTTGTAATGTCCTGACGAACGATCTCAAACGGCATAGTATATCTCTCCTCAGAGTGGTATTGTTATGAATCGCACACATTTCTCTTTCGTATGTATCTGACTATCACTATTATATAATAATTTTTTGCAAAAGTCAAATTTTTATTATGGCATTGCCGTGAAATTTCAACAAGTTAAAAATCAGAAGATAGATATGCATATCTGCAAATTTGCATACTGTCAATGACTTCTGATTTCTAAAAAGCATTGACTTTTCAATAAAATTGTTGTAAAATATAAACAAGGTACATAGCAATCAGATAACGATACCGTATATAATTTTACATAGAAACATTAACAGTAAATCTGAGATAACGACATTTATGCGGCAGCTCAAAAGCCGTATCACCTCCGACTATGCTTCTGATAAGAGCTTACATCATAAAATACACTTAAAATTTTTTAAAAACATCTTAGTTGTATATCCTCATCTGTATTTCTGCATAAAAATATAGATTTACGATACTTTTGTAAAGGAGCTTTGTTATGATAAATATAGCCTTGTGTGACGACAATAAAGCTTTCCTGAGTATTTTATCGGAAATGGTGAAGCGATGCCTGTCTGAGTATAATATTAAATATAATATCTCTGACTATCTGAGCGGAAGGGTTTTTCTGGAGCATCACAAAAAGTCTCCGTTTGATGTGGTATTTCTTGATATATTGCTGCCGGATTCCGGAGGATTTGAAATTGCAAAAGAAATAAAAGCAGTATCCCCCGGAACACATATTATTTTTGTTACTACCGAAAGCAGTCTTGTTTACGACAGCTTTGATTTCAGACCATTCTATTTTGTTCCAAAGGCTTCAATGGAGCTTTTGTATCCGAAGCTGCAGCATGTAATAAAGCTGCTGATCTCTCATCTTTCCGCACATACACCCATATGTATAGAGATGCCCTATGGTGAAAAGAAATACGTAGAGCCTGTGAAGATCATTTCTGTACAAAGCAAGGCAAATTATCTGTATTACAGCATAATAGGCGCTGACAAGTTATGCGTAAGGGGGACAATGGATTCGGCAATGAAAAATTTATCGGCGGATTTTTTTGTTCGTATCCACAACCGCAATATTGTTAATATGGCGAATATTCAGAGAGTAGATTACCCCAATAACAGGGTCATTATGTGCGACGGCAGGGAAATCAGCATAAGCAAGGCGTATAAAAAAGAATTTGATGAAATTTACACAAAATATCTGAGGGATTACAGTTAGGGGATATTTTAATGGAGCTGCTATGGAATGTATTTGAAACAGGGAGCAATTTGTTTGAATCATGTGTAGTTATTCATTTTTTATGTGCCTTTCTGCACCATGACTTTAAAAATACAAAAGGAAAGCTTATATATCTGATCGGAGTTGCATTGGATTTTATTGCTATGACATTATTAAACAGCATAACATTTTATGAAGGTATATTGGGCGTCATATATATAAGCATTTATCTGATATACTCATTTATATTTTTGAAAGGTACAGTATTAAAAAAAGTATTTGCTGCTTTTCTGACAAATGTTGTATTGATATGTACAAGCGCTGTTGTTACAAGCATTGCTTCATCATTATTCAAAAGCAGCTTCTACTCAATTTATGAGGGGAAAAATACTATAAGAGTTTTAACTATTGTTTTTGTTCAGGTGTTATTATATTTTATATATGACATAATTTTAAAATACTCAATTGTAGAGCTGAAGGCTAATGAATGGAGGCTTATACTTTCAATATTGTTTATATCATTTATTTCTACAGCGTGTATCCACATTGTGACTGTTAATGTGGAGTTGGAATATTATTATGCAAAATTAATTCTGGCAGCAGAGTCAGGGATAATAATTCTGAACATAGTATGCTTTAATATGACATACGCCCTCAGCCGATCAAATGATGAAACGGAAAAATTACGTATACAGCGGCAGCAGGAGGAGTTCAGGACGCATTATGCTGAAAATATAAAGGAACAGTACGAGGAAATACGAAGAATAAGACATGATATGAAACAAAATCTTGCAGTAATTTCAATGCTGCACAGCGAAGGAAAGTATGATGAAGCGCAAAGGTACGCAAATAAAATATCGGATAATCTGTCAAGCTTTGATATGGTAATTGATGTAGGAAACGATTTTGTAAATGCGATACTTAATTCAAAGTTAAGCATTGCCAAACAGCGGGGGATCAAAGTGCTGTGTACAGCAGCAAGCAATATCAGCGGAATTGATGATATAGATCTGTGCAATCTTCTTGGTAATATGCTTGACAATGCTGTTTCGGCTGCTGAAAAATGTGATAACGGTTTTATCGAAGTGTCTGTAAATGCTGATGAGGATAAAATTCTGACTATTATTTCAAATACAATAAAAGAATCGGTTTTAGAAGTAAACGAAAATTTGCAGAGTACAAAAAACAGCGATATCCACGGATATGGAGTAAAGACAATACAGTCAATAGCGAAAAAGTATGACGGCGTAGTTAAGTTTTACGAAGAGGATAATATGTTTTATTGTCAGGTACTTATGTATAAACAGAAAATTGCAAGCTGTGAGTATGCAAGTCCCTGATTCCTGATGATCTCACAAAATTTATTTCTGTAGGCTTGTACAAAAAAATCGGCATTCACTTTGTCTATAACCACAAGTCCATTGGTACTGTGACAATTTTCATTTTATAGTAAACTACAAAAATAATTATACAATCAAGAGCATAAATAGCGCAGCTGAAAATCGGGTGTGTTTCACTGAGCAAATACATTATCAACAGCGGATCTAAGATGCTCAATAGTCAAAAAGGAGGCGTTACTTTCGCAAAAGTAACGCCTCGGATTTTATGAAATCACTGCTCAGTTCTTTTCAAAAACAGGCATATATTCGATAGGAGCAGCTACCTTTACCGTCTGACCGCCCGAAAACGTTTCGCCCGTGGACGTGAGCTTCCAGCTTCCTGCGGGGAGGTAAACCTCTCTTTCAAATTGGTTAAGATGCAGTATCGGTGCTACAAGATACTTATCACCGAACATATACTGATCCTTCAGCTCCCAGCAAATGGGATCAGCGGGAAATTCATAGAACATGGTGCGTATCAGGGGAGAACCGTTGGTGTGCGCTTCCTCATACAGCTTTTTGATGTAATCGTGCATATCAATGCGGATATCGTAGTATTTTTTCATGATCCTGTAATTGTCCTCGCCGTAGCTCCACAGCTCATTGGGCTGACCGGTGTGCAGATATCCGCCGCCCCAATCACGGTCGTCAAGAGGAGGAATGTTGTAGGGTCCTCTGTCGCCGTGCATACGCAGCACTGCGGAATACACTGCAAACTGATACCAGCGGATAAGCAGCTGACGGAAGTCGGGGTCGTTTACGTCGTCGGTCATGAAGCCGCCGATGTCGGTTGTCCACCATGGGATACCTGCAAGACCCATATTCAGTCCGCACCGGAGCTGATCCTCGAACGCCTCAAAGGTGGAGGGAACATCTCCCGACCATACCACATTGCCGTATTTCTGAGAGCCCGCCCATGCGCACCTGAGCAGATTTACTACAGGCTTGCCCTCCTTTTTCATCTCATCGTAGAATGTGCGGCTGTACATCTGGGGGTACATATTGCTGACCTCCAATGCAGGACCTGCAATGTATCTGTAATTCTCAAAATCATAAACGCCGTAGTCAGGCTCAGAGTTGTCAAGCCAGAAAGCATCAATGCCCAGATCGTAATAATTTTTCCTGCACACGTCCCACACATATTTGCGTGTTTCGGGATTGAATACGTCTATCTCCACGCAGTCGCCCTGATAATCGTATGTCTGTGCGGCGCCCCGCTCCGTACGTATCAGCAGTCCCTTTTCCATCATCTGCCAGAAATTCTCGCTCCTTCTGTCAACAGAAGGCCATACAGACACAACTACCTTGATACCCATGCTGTGAAGCTCGTCCACCATCGCTTTGGGATCGGGCCAGTAGGTCTTATCGAATTTCCAGTCGCCCTGGACAGTCCAGTGGAAGAAGTCGATAACGATCTGATCTATCTTTATGCCCTCCTCCTTGTATTTGCGGGCAACCTCCAGCACCTCGTCCTGAGTTCTGTATCTCAGCTTGCACTGCCACAGACCCATACGATCCTCCGGGAACATATCTGCACGGCCTGTTGCGGCGGTGTAGTTTTCCAGTATTGCTGCAGGCGTATCGGCAACGGTGATGTAGTAGTCCATCTCCCGTGTAGAGTTTGCTATCCATTCGGTGTAGTTATTGCCGAAAGTAACTCGTCCTACTGCGGGATTGTTCCACAAAAAGCCGTATCCGAGAGAGGACACCGCAAAGGGTACGGAGATCTGGGAGTTGCGCTGCGCCAGCTCCAGTACGCAGCCTTTTAAGTCAAGGCAGTTATGCTGATACTGCCCCATACCGAAGATCTTTTCGCCGGGAGTGGGGTCAAACTTTACGTTCAGCGAATATTCCGTTCCGCCGATTATGCCCTTCCATTCCCTGTTAATAACCTTCAGGCAGCGGCTTCCCCGTGAGATCGTTCCGTCATAGCTGCGGAAATATTCACGCAGGACGAGCTTATCGTCCTTGTAGAAAGAAATAATGCCTACAAAATTAACTACCGCTTTTATCCTGCCGTTCACGATAACAGCGATCTCACGTTTGTCGATATCCCCATTGCCTGCCCAATGGTCGATCATTTCCGTGCTGACCTCCGCCTTTGTCACAGACGGAGTTTCCGTCAGCGCCCAGTCGTTTCCGGTAAATTTTCCAAGCATTGTGCTTCTTACTCTGAGGGAATCCTTGCCCCATGCTTCGATCCTGAGCATTTCGCCGTTGTTATAGCAGACCAATGCTCCGTTGTCATTTTCAAATCTCATATGCAGCCTCCCGTAATCAAAATTTGCGTTGTTTTGCATTTGCATATCTGCATTTCACATATTAACATTGTACCATCTTTATACAAAAAAGTCAAGAAGTTTCCCAAAATAATCGGTAAAATTGTGTAAAATCATTGAAATTAAATACCTAAAATTAACTTATTATGTTTAAAAAATTAACAATATTCGATTATCGAAAAACAAACCGATAAAGTATGTAAAATTTACATGATAAAATACGTTCTTTCGGGAGCAGCTTTTACGATAAATAATTCAGATGTATGCATTATCCTTATAGAATTATTTGTAACGGAGCGGCTTGTTTATAATTCGCAATAATACCGCAGCATTTGCGCTGTCGGGTATTGACAAAGCGGAATAAATATTGTAAAATATAATTGCGGTAAATGCTGTTAAAGCAGCCTGCCGCCATGCTATAGGAGAAAGAAAAATGGTGATAAGATGAAAATAAAAAGGGGCATCTGCCTGACACTTGCACTTTGCTGTCTCGGCGGCTGCGCTTCACAGACTGCCGAAGCACCGGAAGATGAACAGATCGTTGTTACAATGATGTACACCGATGATCTTCCTACTCTGGAAAAACTGGTGGAAACAAATTATCCCCACATTGACCTTCAGATCGAAATAAATGCGGGGGGTACAATTGACGGCGAAGCAGAACGGCGGCTGCGCAACGGTCACGGCACCGATATTGTGGCATCAACTCTCGCTACGGGCGATGTACTCAACTACCTTGCGGACCTGAGTGCAGACGAATACATATCGGCGTATCAGTCGGGAATTATGCAAAAGACCTCACAGGAGGGAAAAAACCTTTTTATCCCTCTGCCTGCGCAGTATTACGGATATATCTATAATGTGACGCTCATGCGTGAAAACGGACTTGCCGTCCCCACCACACAGGACGAGCTGCTCGGAGTGCTCGAACAGGCTGCACAGGAGCATATCGGGACAGATGAGAACGGCTCTGTCTTTGCCGTGAACGGTACGCCTGCAACCACAGCCACATTTGCCATTGCAACAAGGATACCCGACTTTTTCGGACTTTCAGACGGCATTAAATGGCTTGACAGCATGAAAAACGGCACAGCGTCCTTTAAAGGCTCCCTTGAATCTTGTCTGGATCTTCCGCTGTCACTCATCGAAAGATCGTATATGGATCCGCTGCCCTTTACATCTACCTCCAACTCCGCACCCATTCAGGAAAAAATGAGCAGCGGAAAAATGCTGATAGCATTTGACAGTGTTACAATGCTTGACAGTATCCGCAAAAACAGCAGCTACGAATTTGATATGCTGCCCATGCTCAGCAATGAGGGAAATGATGCATGGACGGTTTCCGCTCCTACCGCATTTCTCGGTATCAATAAGGCGCTTACCGAAGAGGGCAATGAGGGACGGCTCGATGCCTGTCGGAAAATACTTTCACTGCTGTCTACACCCGAGGGACAGGACGCATTTATGAAGGACAAGGGCGCTGCCTATTCCTATCTTGTGGACTATACTCACGCTTCGGATATAATTCCTGACGGGATAAGGAGCTGTATTGAAAACGGGTTCAGCTACAACATTTCTATCCCCAATGATTTCATGCGCTACTTCGGAAACCGCTGCAATGCTGTGCTGTGCGGTCAGAAAGACATGGATACGGCGTTTTCGGAAATAGACGAATATATGCAGGACGACAGCAGCCGCACCGCTGCCCCCATCGGTACTATAGACCACGATATGATCGTGGAAAACTATAATGTTCGTCTGGGAGAAACTGAGATCGGAAATCTCATTGCCGATGCGGTCAGGGAAATGACAGGTGCGGATTTTGCCGCAGTAAACGGCGGCTCTATACGGGGCAGTCTGTATGAGGGCGATATTTACAGCTACGATCTGGATTATGTCTGCCCATATGAAAATCAGGTGGTTATCCTTGAGGTCACTGCGGACGTCATAGAAAGTATGCTTTCTAACGGTTTATCCGCCATGCTGCGGGATATCGAAATACCGGGCGGCAGATTCCTTAATGTTTCGGGGCTGCACTACTCCTTCACGCCGCCCACAGCTGATACACCCGCACAGCTTGCATCTGTGACACTTCCTGACGGTTCGCCACTGGACGAAAACGCAGTATACACTCTTGCGGTAACGGATTATATGGCGGGCAGCAGCGGATATTTTGACAACAACGGCGACGGCTTTACCATGCTCAACGTCTACAGCAGCGATGTCCCCAAGGACGAAAATGTAAGGCTTGTCCGTGAAACAGGAAATACCTTCTGCGATGCGTTGGAGGAATATTTCCTGAACCACAACAATGAAGAGATAGGTTCACAGGTAGAAGGAAGGATCGTATCGGTGAGTGAAAATGAATGAGGATCATAACAAAAGGATCTCACATCGGCGTTTTTACATCATACTGATACCTGCGATCCTGCTTGTATGTCTGCTGGTAAGCTGGCTTATCACTGCGGCGCAGGTCATCACATCGGAATTTACGGGAAATATGAACACCCTTTATCTGCGGGAAATGACCAATCTTACTCAGGCAAACTTCAAATCGGGACTTTCTCTGCGGTTCAGCGGACTAAAAGCAGTAGCGGAAAGTGTCAACGGGGAGGATCTGGAAAGTGAAGAGACGCTTGAACGGTTCATCAGCGATGCGGAGCAGAACAATGACTTTGAGTTTATGGCATTTGTCGATGAAAACGGCTTCTATTACAGCACGGACGGCAAGCGCCCCGCAGCCTCTAAGCTCAGCTTTCTTGCCCGTCTGCTTGACGGAGAGGATCAGCTGATTTCATATAATGAGACCTTCCTTGAAAACAATATGATCGTGCTGGGTACTCAGATCACGCCAATACGATTTGGCGACACGGATATTATTGCCATTATTGCGGGGTTCACATCGGATTCCATCGGAAAACACCTGTTTCTGCGCAGTGCGGACGGTCAGACAAATGCAAGCATCGTAGCAAAGGACGGCAGCTTTATCGTCTATAATACCTTTTTTTCCGATCTGCCGAGAGGAAGCAATATCATCTCCAAATTCAGAGAATATGCGGTATTTGACGGGGCTTCTCTGTAGATCAGATCGAACAGGATTTTGAGAACGGTCACTCGGGCATGGCGATATTCAAGGCTTCGGGCGCACATATGTGTATGTACTATGCTCCCATAGAGGGAACTCAGTGGTATATGCTCATGGAGGTGCCCTATGAAGTCGTGGACGAAATGACCGAAAACCTGAGTCTCCGTCTTAACAGGAACGCTATTGTCATGATGGCGACTGTAATGCTGCTGATACTGGCTATTTTCTTTGTTTACATGATGAATCTGCGGGCGCACTCAAAGCAGCTTGAAGCTGCAAGAGAATCGGCTGAAAAGGCACAGAGGACTGCCGAGCAGGCAAGCCTTGCAAAAAGCGAGTTTTTAAGCCGCATGAGCCACGAGATCCGCACACCGATGAACGGTATCATCGGTATGACTGAGATCGCCCGTCAGAATGTCGGTGACCCTGTTAAGGTGGACGACTGTCTGAAAAAGGTGTCCCTTTCATCAAAGCACCTGATGTCCCTTATAAATGATGTGCTGGATATGTCAAAGATCGAGAGCGGTAAAATACAGCTTAAAAATGAGCTTTTCGATCTGCGGCACTTTCTGGAAAATATCGAGAATATCTACAGTGTGCAGGCAGAGGAGAAAAGGATAAACTTCGGCATTACGCTGTCGGGTAACATTGACGAATTTATCGGCGGTGATTCTCTGCGTCTTAATCAGATACTGTCAAATCTTCTCTCCAATGCTTTCAAATTCACGCCCGAGGGCGGCAGTGTCACACTTGACATAAGCGAGCTGCGGCATGAGGAGAACAGGGTTCTGCTGCGCTTTTCGGTCAGGGATACGGGCATGGGAATAAGGGAAGAAAACCTTGAAAAGATATTTGAAGCATTTGAACAGGAAAACGCCGAGATCACCCATAAATTCGGCGGTACAGGTCTGGGACTGTCTATAGTCCGCAATTTTTCCGAGCTTATGGGCGGAAGTGTTACCGTAAACAGCGAATACGGCAAGGGTACGGAATTTGTGGCAGAGCTGCCCTTTACAGTTACAGATAATTCCCGCATGATAGAATGGAGATCGGACAGTCCCGCAGACAGCGGCAGCGGGGAAAGCAAGAGCTACGATTTCAGGGGCAGACATATTCTGCTTGCTGAGGATAACGAGCTTAACCGTGAGATCGCCACTGAGCTTTTAGGGTCGGTAACGGGCGCTAAGATAGATGAAGCAGAGGACGGACAGCAGGCTGTCGCAATGTTTGAGGCAAGCGAAACAGGCTATTATGACCTTATCCTTATGGATATCATGATGCCGAATATGAACGGCTTTGAAGCAACCGAAAAAATACGTGCAATGGATCGTCCCGATGCGGCAACCGTACCCATTTTTGCAATGACAGCCAACGCTTTTGCAGATGACGAGGAAAAGAGCCGTCAGGCGGGTATGAATGCACATATTTCAAAACCCCTTGAGATATCCGCAGTGCTGGCAGCGATGAACGAGATACTGCGGCGGGAATGAATCGGATAAAAGTCGTCTGATGATAAAAAAAACGCCCTGCTTTCGGTAATTGTTTCCGAAAGCAGGGCGTTTTGTGTTTTTGTGTACCGATGTTTTTACGTGACGGCTTTATAATCCGAGGACAAATACTGCAAGGATCAAAACGGGAAGTACAAACTTGAAATAGCCGCCAAGCCACGCAGGCAGTTTTATACCGTCACCCGTGTTGGCTTCATCAAGATAATTTTTAAAGCCCCAGCCCCACTTTGTGACGCAGAAGAACAGAAAAACGAGAGAACCCAGCGGGAGAAGAATGTTGCTGACGATAAAATCCTCCGAATCAAGGATATCTCTGCCGCCGATGAGCTTTACCCCTGACCAGAGATTATAGCCCAGCGCACAGGGAATACTTGCTATAAGGAGTACGGCAAAATTTATCAGGGACGATTTTTTCCTGCTCCAACCGAAATTATCCATTGCCCCTGCGATCAGGTTCTCAAAGACCGCAATTATGGTAGAAAAGCTTGCAAAGGTCATAAATACAAAGAACAGCGTTCCCCAGATGCGCCCGCCCGGCATATGGATAAATACGCTGGGCAGCGTTACAAAGATAAGCGAGGGACCTGCATCGGGCTGCACGTTGTAGGAGAAGCAGGCGGGAAAGATGATAAGTCCCGACATTATCGCTACAAAGGTGTCAAGTCCGCAGATTCGGACAGCTTCTCCGCCCAGCGTGTTGTCCCTGCTCATATAGCTGCCGAATATCTCCATAGCGCCGATACCGAGGGAAAGAGTAAAAAAGCTCTGGTTCATTGCAGCAGCTATCACCCGCAGGATACCCGTTTCGGCTGCCCTTTCAGGACTTGGGAGCAGATAGAAGCGCAGTCCGTCACCCGCTCCGGGAAGTGTGATGCTGTGAACGGCAAGAAGAATTATCAGCACCAACAGACCTGTCATCATGATTTTTGTAATGCGTTCGATACCGTTTTGCAGTCCCATGCTGCAAACCAGAATACCGCCCACAACCGTAACAGCCATAAATCCCAGCATCTGGACGGGAGAGGACAGCATTTCCTCAAACACCTGTCCGACACCCGCACTGTCCGTAACGCCGTTAAAACTGCCA
Source organism: uncultured Clostridia bacterium (assembly GCA_947625735.1). Classification (GTDB taxonomy): domain Bacteria; phylum Bacillota; class Clostridia; order Oscillospirales; family Ruminococcaceae; genus Huintestinicola. Next base: position 32,760 of record CANQPL010000009.1, on the reverse strand, counting down.
ATTGCGAATTTGACTGCATAATTTAGCATCCAGCCCGAAACAGTGGAGTAGTACATCATCAGCAGATAACAGCCCGCCATACACACCCAGCCGTGCAGGTGCCATTTTGTACCCTCCTTTTCCAGCGCCTTATAGCCGCCCACAACGCTCTTTCGTCCGGCTCTGCCAACCGCAAGCTCCATTGTCAGGATCGGCGCTCCCATAATAACAAGGAACACAAGGTACAAAAGTACAAAAAGTCCTCCTCCGTTCTGTCCTGCCACATACGGAAATTTCCAGACATTGCCGATGCCTATGGCACATCCTGCGCTTACCAGAAGAAAACCCAGCCTTGACCTGAACCCCTCTCTTTTGGTTTGTCCCCCATTTTCTTGCAAACAAAACACTTCCTTTCATGCAGATAACGATCGTTTATGCTGTCTGTGCAGATCACGCAGGCAGACTTGCAGAAATGAAATTCAAATGCATTCACAATCTGTTATTTATTATACATGATTATTTCATGGAAGTCAACAGTTTTACGGAATTTAGCGAAAGAAAATTCATAAAGCCGATTTGCAGCGGGATCACCATAGCTTTGACAGCGGATACTATTCTGTCTGTAAAAGCGGCATTTAATGCATATTACCCCTTAAAATATGCAGCTTACCGATCTTTTATTGACTTTAAAAGACTGTATGTGTTATGATATGTACAGGAGGGGTACATATGAACGCAATAAATCTTGAAAACGTTACTAAGACCTACGGCAGCTTTAAAGCTGTGGATAATATTTCTTTTTCGGTAAAACGGGGACAGTTTATCGGTTTTCTCGGAGTAAACGGCGCAGGAAAATCAACAACTATCAACATGATGTCCACGCTCCTTGAACCTGCATCGGGAAAAATAGAAATTTGCGGATTTGATACAAAAAAGGACGGCAGGCATATCCGTGAAAAAATAGGTGTGGTTTATCAGAACAATGTGCTTGACGACCCGCTGACGGTAAAGGAAAATCTCATCTGTCGGGGTATAATACACGGTGCGGACAGAAGCTCTGTCGAAAAGGATCTCTCAAAACTCTGCGAAATATTTTTGTCACGGGATATTCTGAATAAGCGGTACAGCACCCTTTCGGGAGGTCAGAAAAGGAAATGCGAGATAGCTGCGGCACTTATCCACACCCCCGAAATACTTATACTTGATGAACCCACAATGGGACTTGATCCCGCCTCCCGCCGTGAGGTGTGGGAAGCAATTGAGGAGCTGCAAAGGAAAACAGAGCTTACCGTATTCCTTACCACTCACTATATGGAGGAGGCGGCTAAAGCGGATAAAATTATTATTCTCAACAAGGGACATATTATCGCCTGCGGACTCCCTCATGAGCTTAAAGCGGCGTATGCCTTTGACAGACTGAAAATTTACTGCGGCAGCAGTCAGAAGTCGGAGATAATGAAAAAATTTAGGGATAAGGACTGTACGGAGGAAAGCTATGGCGTCAGCATAAAGCTCCGTTCTGCAAAAGAGGCTCTTGCTATTCTTAACAGCATTGACGCAGGATTTGACAGCTTTGAAGTGATACACGGAACACTTGACGATGTTTTTCTGGAGATCACAAAGGAGGATTACTGATATGTGGGAGCTTTTTTACCTTACAAAAAGAAATATGCTGCTGTATTTCCGTGAGCGGGGCGCAGTGCTGATGTCAATGCTTTCCATGCTTATAATTATTATGCTGATGTTCGTTTTTCTGGGAGATACGAATGTTGACGCTGTTACAGAGCTGCTTGCCGTGCTGCCCGGACATGATACCTCCAATGATGAAAAAAACGCAGAGCTTTTATGCACTGCATGGACGATCGGAGGGATAATTCCCATAAATGCCGTTATGGTCACCCTTACGACCCTTTCCTCGATCATAAAGGACAAAACAAGCGGGAAGATAAATTCTATCTGCACATCTCCTGTCAGCCGCTTTGTAATTTCCTTTTCCTATATTCTGGCAGCCTGTATCTCCTCTGTGATGATCTGCCTGATAACAGCCGCAGTATCGGAAATATATCTGTGTGTAAAGGGTATGCAGGCTTTTACCCTTGCAGAGCATATTAGGCTTTTCGGAATGATACTTGTAAATTCCTTTGCCTATTCCGCTGTAATGTATCCTGCTGCCATTCTTGTAAAAAGCGAGGGAGCGTGGAGCGGACTTGGTATGATAATCGGAACGCTTGTGGGCTTTCTGGGCGGTATCTATCTCCCTGTGGGACAGCTTTCTCAGGGGGTAGCAAATGTTCTGAGCTGCACTCCCGTTATCTATTCTACGGCAATGTTCAGAGATGTTATGACAAGGACTGCTGCGGATATTACCTTTGCTGATGCGCCCATTGAAATGGCGGAGCGGTACAAAAATATTATGGGGATAAGCCTTGAAGCTTTCGGAAACAGCGTTTTGCCGGGACAATGCGTTATCATAGTAACAGCGGCGGGAATATTCTTCTCACTCCTCGGAACGGCACTCACAACCATGATAAAACGAAAGGACAAGTAGTCTTATGAAAATAAGATTGGAAACACCCGATGACGGCGAAGAAGATGAGATAATCATCAGGTGCAGAGAACTTGACGATGAGCTGATGTCTCTCATTCGTTCCCTCAGTCAGAGAGGAGTGACACGCATTGCGGGTTACAGTGACAAGGTGATGAAGCTGCTCTCTTTAAAGGATATATGTTATTTTGAATCGGTGGATAACAGGGTCTTTGCATATTGCGAAAAGGAAGTTTATGAGGTGAAAGAAAAGCTGTACGAGCTTGAAAAAAGATTTGAATACACAGATTTTCAGCGTATATCAAAATCGGTCATTGTAAATATTTCATGGATAGAGCTTATTTCACCCATACTCGGTTCAAGGCTTGAAGCTGTTCTTAAAAATAAGGAAAGAGTTATTATTTCAAGACAGTATGTGCCGGAACTGAAGAAAAAGCTGGGAATCGCTGAGAGGTGAGTAAAATGAAATTTATTACAGATCTGATAAAACTTTTTACATCTGTTACAACGGGCATTGTATTTGTATTCATTGCGGTCATGCTTATAGAGGATATTGACAGTATCAGCACAAAAATGCTGATACAGATGCCCTGTGCCGCCCTTGTTACATCGTTGGTAACGACTGCATTCTTCTGCGGAGAATCAAGGACGAGGAGGGGATATTATTTGCGTATCCTCCTGCATTATATTACCCTTTGTGCAGTCATGACAGCTCTGGGACGGTTCTTCGGCTGGGTAGGCTCTGACATTAAGGGGATCATGACAATGGTCATATCTACGGGAGCTGTTTATGTGTTTACCTTTACCGTTATTTTTATTTCCTCAAAGCATGAGGCGGACAGGTTAAATTCTGCGCTGAGGTCAAAATACGGAGGGAAAAAATAAGGAATTGCGTTAAATAAAAACAGGATATAAAAAAAGCAGACAGATCGTGCTATCTGTCTGCTTAAAATATTGAAAAGATGAATATTCATTATTTTTTCATAAGCATCAGATGATGCTCGTTTTGCTCTTTTCTTTCCATATTGAACTGCCACAGCTTGTAGAAACCTTTCGATTGACGCATTTCACGGTAGCTGTGCAGACAGTCCGCTGTCAGCAGTGAAATGAGCAGCGTTGACCAGTATTTGCGCTTCAGAAAAGGGATCTGACATATAATTGTCATGATAGGATCAAAGCAGTACTCCATAAAAAGAGTAATTATTATGGCAAAGCCGATGCTTGTCGGCACAGATGTGTATTTGGTGATGTGCATGGGTATCCATTCATAGTTCCAGTATTCAATATGACAGGTTTTTTCCATAAATGTACCTAAGACGATCTCCCCTACGCTGACGATAATAAAGACCATAATAAAATATGCTGACCTTCTGACCTTTGACAATCCCGGAAAAATTGCGGCAACTCTGTCCGCAAAATCGGCAGGTAGTCCCAGAAACAGATACATTCCCGTAACTATTACGCCGTAGCCCAGCAGAAACGGCAGACGCATATTCCGGTTATCGGCATAGCCTTTTGTGATAAGCAGCCAGATGTTTTCAAGATTAAATCCCAGAAATGATATTACTACTGCCATTACAGCAAGGGAATACATATCATATTTGGTATCCATCTAAAAATTCCTCCTTCTTAACATTTCCGAAAATTCACGCATTATCCGCTTTTATAATCTCTTGTCCGCCTCCTTATCTGTGTACACGCCTGTACACAGTATGAACGTAAAATGTTATAATTTTTAGTGGGGTATGATACTGAGCAGCACACCCGCAGCTACTGCCGAACCGATAACGCCCGCTACATTGGGTCCCATTGCGTGCATGAGCAGGAAGTTTGTGGGATCGGCTTCCGCACCCACCTTCTGGGACTGCCTTGCAGCCATAGGCACTGCCGATACTCCCGCAGAACCGATAAGGGGATTTACCTTGCCGCCCGTCACAACATACATGAGCTTTCCGAAAAGCACGCCTGCCGCCGTTCCTACACTGAACGCAATTACACCGAGAACGATGACTTTAAGAAAATCTATGGAAATTATCTTCTCGGCTACAGTTGTAGCACCTACGGAGATACCGAGGAAAATGGTTATAATATTCATAAGCTCATTCTGTGCGGTCTTGCAAAGTCTGTCTACCACGCCGCTTTCCTTAAAGAGATTTCCAAGCATAAGCATTCCTACAAGAGGTGCTGCCGAGGGTACAAGCAGTGCGATTATGACCGTTACCGCTATGGGGAATATGATCTTTTCCGTCTTGGATACCGCTCTTAACTGGGTCATTCTGACAAGGCGCTCCTTTTTGGTGGTAAGCGCCCTCATAATGGGCGGCTGGATAAGAGGTACAAGCGCCATGTAGGTATATGCCGCCAGTGCAATAGTACCTACCTCTACCTTGTATCCTCCGCCGTTTAAAAGCAGGCTCGATACATAAATCGCCGTAGGACCGTCCGCACCGCCTATAATGGAGATAGCTCCCGCTTCATTGCCGTTAAAGCCGAATGCAGCCGCTCCGATAAATGTCAGAAATATTCCCGCCTGTGCAGCCGCTCCGAGCAGAAAGCTCTTTGGGTTTGCGATAAGGGGAGCAAAATCGGTCATACAGCCGATACCGAGAAATATGAGCGCAGGATATATCTGTAACTTTACTCCCATGTACAAAAGGTCAAGAAGTCCTCCTTCATGGAGAACATCGCTGTAGCTTATCTCCTCTCCGGAGTTTATGTTCCATAGCTCCGGGTGATACATTCCCGTGTTGGGAAGATTCGTCAGCAGCATTCCGAATGCGATAGGCAGCAGAAGCAGCGGCTCGAATTTATGCTTGATGGCAAGCCACATAAACAAAAACGCAATAAGTATCATAGCCGCATTTTCTATTGTCATTGAGGCAAGCCCCGAGGACGCTATGAGATCGGATATGGTATTAAGAAAGATAGTAAACATTCAGACAGCACTTCCCCTTTCTTTAAAATGTGCGGGTGGCTTCGCTTGCCGCCGCTCCCGCCCATGCATTTGTGCGCACTCTGCCTCTTGCGGGACGGATACTCTTTATCTTCATAGCCTTGCCGCTCTCTGCTGACATTGCCGCCACTGCCGCCGCAATAACTGCCGCTATCTCGTCCTCAGACTCTGTATCGGTCACGGCGGGTATTGCCTGCACGGCAGGCTCTGTAACAACAGGCACACGGACAACAGGCGCAGGGGCTTCTCTGTCCTCGGGCTTTATCTTCTTTTTCTTTTCGCCCTTGATAACCGCAAATATCTCTCCCATGAGCCATACTGCAAGTATCAGGAGCAGAAGAGCCGTAAAAACTATGACAAGTCCGGATATAACTACCGCACCCACATAGCTCCATTCCATTTCCATGAACATACCTTCCTTTCAAAAAGAAGCTGCTTTAAATATTTTATAATCAATCTTATTATACTATAATTTATCGGAAAATGCAAGATAATTTTCCTCTTTTTTCAGCTTTAATTTTGAATATATTATAAAATTTCTTGTTATTTTTTAAAAAGAGCAGGATAACCTTCTTATCCTGCTCCGAATATCTGCTTTTATTCTCTTATTATCTTGAAAACCACGGTATGCTCATTTATCAGCGGCGAGTCGTACTCGAAAAAGACTATCCCGCTAAATCGTGTACGTATAAGCGAAAGCGTTTCACCGTCAAAGGGATCGACTATTTTCCCTATGACGTCATTTTCAGCCGCTTCCCTGCCCGTTTCGGTCATGCTCACAAAAATGCCCGCCGTTTCGGTATGTATCTGCGCCACATTGCTTTCGGGTATTATGCTTGTAAGATATCCCGGGCGCACCTTCCTTGTGATTATACCCGTACCGTTTAAAAACCTCAGTATGGCATCAATGGATTCACGTGCCGCATTTTCGTCTATCCTGTCCGTGCTGCCCGAATAAACCGAAAATGCCTTTGTTTCCCAGATCTGCCAGTTATAATTTAAAGTGGTGGTGTCGTAGGGACGAGGCTCACGGACTATCCCGTAGCGAAGCCCGAATTTTTTCATAAGCTCCTTGTCTGTAAACCCTGTTTCCATCATCTTCACATGACCCAGAAAATTGCCCGGCTGATAGAAGCTGGCAAGCTGTATGCCGTATTCATATCCCTGCAAACGTGCAAATACGCCGTCTGCAATACGCTGTGTTGTTTCCCCCATATCATAGCCCGGGAACATTCTGTTTATATCGGTGTTATCCATTGGCCAAAAACGCTTGCCGATATTCATGGAATAATAGTTCACACAGGGGATAACCATTATCTCCTTGCCCTTTACGATCTGACCTGTTTCCTCAAGGCGTCTGAGGATCTTTACAAGCTGTGAGCAGACATACATCTGCTGTATCTCGTTTCCCCTGAATGAGCCGACAATTGCCGCAGAGCGTTCTCCCGAGCCGAAACGGTATCCCACAACGTCCATATTCTCTCTGTACGGAGAGCGAAGTGTAAATATTATCTCCTTATTCATGGCACTTTTCCTCACTCTCAGACATAAGTATCCTTGCCAGCAGAGAGCCGCCGTATACAACGGGATACTCTCTTAATGTAAATATCATTCCGCTGCAAACAGCCTTTATATCCGCAGCAGGACTTCCGTTGAGAGGATCAAGCACCTGACCTATGAGCTGACCCTTTTCCACATGATCCCCGAATTTTGCACAGGGCACGAATATGCCCGCCGCATCTGAATTGACAAAGCCGACAGAGCGGTTAAGGGAGATAACAGGCTCTCTTACAGGCACAGTTTCCCCGCTCCACATTCCGATATTTTTCATAAGATTGAACACTCCGTCAAATACCTGAAAACAGTATTCCTTTGTTATCCTCATACCGACACCCATTTCCACAACAAGTGTTTTCGTTCCCATGGAATTGAGAGTATGAGCAAGTGTGGATTCAAGTACCGTGGCTGATTCGTGTACCCAGATAAAATCTACATTAAGCATTTTGGCATAGGGTACAAGGACTTCTGCTGTAGGAACGCTTATCCTGATCTGAGGTATTTCCATTAAAAAAATATTGCTTGAATGAACATCAATGCATATATCTGAGCCTTTAAGATCATTTATAACCGATGCCGCCAGCGCCTCGGGCATAGTTCCCTCCTCAGAGCCGGGAAAGATGCGGTTCATGTCAATGTCAAAAAGGGGGATTCCCCGTGTTATGGAATCTATCCCCAACGGGTTCATGGCAGGATAGATGTCTACAGTGCCGTTTAAATATTCTATTTTTTCCCTGAGACGGCTTCCGATAAGGTAAGCGAGATACTGTCCCTCCAGCTCATCGCCGTGTATACCCGTCACGATGCTAAGACGCTGCTTTGAACTGCCGTTTCTTATGGTGTTCTTGCGTATCATCAGCTTCTCGTGTACTCCCAGTGAAGCCTGTGCTATTGTTTTTACCACCCGATATTTCCTCCCTGAAGCCCCGGGCGGGGTATGTCCCCGCTCAGTGCAGTATTTTCATATTTGCATTACGCTTGATGTGATAAGCTGTAACTGATTTGTATACTGTCCGAACATTACTCCCCTGTCAATGGCGCAGTCACTGAAATCCCTGCCCTGTGACAGCACGATATAATCATCTGTAACAGGACAGTTGTTTGCAGGGTCGATACCCCTCCAGCGTGTGCCGTCCCACAGCTCTGTCCAGCCGTGTGTTTCGCCGTCACAGCAGGCAAGTCCCGCTGCATAGCGGCAGGGAATGTTATCCATTCTCAAAAGCGACAGCAGTATGTGAGCATGATCCTGACATACCCCCGCCTTTAATGCAAAGCTCTCTGCGGCAGTTGTCTTTGTATTCGTCACGCCCTTTTCATAGCGCATATGTCCGCTCAGCTTATCCGAAAAGTACATTCCTCTTTCAAACGGGTCTGTGAAAGTGCAGTCCTCCGCCGTAAAACGGTAAAACTCTCTCAGTGCTGCATCGGGCTTTGTGTATGCTGTCTGATAACGGTAACAGGGCATGAAGTCCGTTTTCGGCACTGTGCAGTCCACCTGTGCGATCCCTGCTATCTCAAAATCCAGAAAACGGTGTTCCTTGCGGATAAATCCGCAGGTAACGGTATTACCGAAAGCATCTGAGGTATTCTTCACCGATACAAAGGGAGATATATCCGCTTCAAATGCCGAAAGGTGCTGAGCGGGACTTTCTATTGGCGTAAAACGCAGCGCAAAGCTGTGATCGTGTACATAATTATCAAATGTCAGCTTTGTTGAAAAGGAAAATTTCAGCCGTTTCACAGTATGACCCTCCCTGTCTGTTTTACAGGCTCAAAAAGTCTGCCCAGTGCGGTGAGTACCTCTGACTCCCGTCCTCTGCAACCCTTCTTTGACTGTATTATCTCCACAAGCACCGAAAGCTGCGCCGTATTGTAGCGGTAAGGCGTATTTTTCGGGATATGGGAAAGATTTCTGCAAAGTCTTACAAATTCACGGTCAATAAGCTCCTTGCGGTATCTGAGCCGCACATACAGCTCCAGACGCTCTACCGATTTTCCGCAGAGTATGATATTTTTGATCTCCTCATCATAAACAGCATCATAAATGCAGCCCCAGAAACTGTAAAGAATATCCTCTACGGGCAGCAGTGACACCACAAGCCCTTTTTCGGACAGATCCGCTTTTTCCAGACTGTCCATTGCAAGCTGGATATAGGCAAGCGCCTCAGAGGTTATCTCCTCACGGAGCAGTATGCCGTTATCATATGCCCGTTCCAGACTGTAGGATACCGAGCAGCAGTTGTCCTTATCAAATATAAAGCTGTGAAGAAAACTCTCCCCGCTGCCAAATGTATCGGTAAGACCGAAGCACTCCAGATATTTGATGTAGTGCTGAGGATCCTTGTCTATCAGCTTATCGTATAATCTTTCAAGGGATTTAATTGTGGTAAAAACTCTTTCGGCGTATCTGCCAAGCCAGAAAAGCCTGTCGCCGTGTTCTATCGAGATAGTACCCATGTATCCTTGAAGCCTCCTCCCTGAGATGAATTTACTACAAATGAATCGGGATCACGTGAAAATCGGGTCAGCCCCGATGCCCACACCCGTGTTGTCTTTCCCGAAAGCACAAATGCTCTCAGATCCGCCTTGCGCATGACCTCATTACCGTTTTCGATAATGGGAAGATCCATAAAGTCAATGACCTCCTGAGCTATAAAGCGTCTCGGCTCTTTTATAATAGTATCCCTGAAAGCTGCCAGAGCAGATGCGTCCAGATCTCGCCCGAATACCACTCCGTAGCCTCCCGCCTCCGCTACGTCCTTTATTACCAGCCGTGATAAATTATCAAGAACATATTCTCTGTCCTGCTCATAATAAGGAAGATAGGTAGGCGCATTTTTAAGCACAGGCTCTTCGCTCAGATAATAGCTTATCATCTTCGGAACAAAATAATATATGCCCTTATCGTCCGCAGCGCCGTTTCCCGGAGCGTTTATAACTGCCACATTTCCCGAGCGATATGCCTCCATAAGATTCGGTATGCCGATAAGTGATGAGGGTTCAAAGGTCAGCGGATCAAGATATTCATCAGAGATACGTCTGTAAAGTGCGCCTATTTTTGTTTTGTCCCCCGAATAGGTCTTCTGATAAAGAATGTTATCCTCTACAAAAAGCTCGTCATTCTGAACAAGCGCAGCACCCGTCAGCTCCGCAAGATATGAATGCTCAAAGTATGCGGCATTGTACCTGCCCGGGGTAAGGATAGCATTGATACCGCCGCAGTTTACATAGTCCATAGTTTCTCTGAGAAGTGCGGCATAGTCACGGTTGTCTATAATATCGCTGCCCGTAAATGCCCCGGGAGAAGCCGCACGTGTCAGCTCTCTTGCAATAAGCGGATAGGACGCACCCGAGGGTATCCTGAGATTATCCTCAAGGATATACCATTCGCCGTCCTTGCCCTGAACCAGATCTATACCCGAAATATGGCTGTAGATCCCGTTCGGCGGAGAGATGCCCTCGCACTGGGGCAGGTACCCGCTTGATATGTAGACAAAATCCTCAGGTACAATGCCGTCGGAAATTATATTCTTTTCGTGATAGATGTCAAACAGGAACTTGTTGAGCGCACGGACACGCTGGATAAGTCCCCTTTCAATGCGTGAAAAATCCTCTGCCCCGATGATCCTCGGTATCGGGTCAAACGGAAAAAGCTGCTCCTTGAACTGCCCGTTTTTATAAATGCCGAACTTCACACCGTATCTTCGGAGAAGATCATTTATCTCCCCCGCATCGGCTACCGTCACAACGGGTTCGCTTCTTTTGCTTCCTGCAGCGGCTATCGTCATATGTATTACCACCCTCCGGAATAGTCTGCGCAAAAAAACGGCACTTAAAGCACAAAACCTTTAAGCGCCGTTGCTTGATTTTTTGCATATTCATTATATAAATATCATACCACTTAAATCTTCTTATGTCAATATTTGTTTTCAGTGATAGATTTAGTTTTTTTAGAACATTTTGTAAATTTTTGCATTATTTTTTCTTTGGACTTGCATTTTTAGATTTTCTTCATTGAAAATACAGGTTATTTTCCGACCTCAGGCTTTATTTTCCGAAAGAATTCTGACTTTAAATTTCATGACATATGCCGGTATGCGGGCACTTATCACAGGACAAGATGATAAATTCTCTGTCTGTGTATATTCACGGCAGAAACTGTGCCGAGCAGATTTTTCCGAAAAATTATGTTCCATGAGGAACAATAGAAATTATCATGGGAAATATGTGCATTTTTACGATTTTTTTGCATTATCGGAATTTTTTCACCGTCATAATTTTCTGCGGTATCGTGTCATATTCAGACGGCTTTCATATAATGAAAATGGAAGCCTTTCATCGCTTCCGAAACGAACAGCGAAAGGAGTAAGCAGATGTACAGCAATGCAAACGGCAAATGCAGCGCAGAGGGGCTTGACAGTCCTAAGGGAAAATTCCCGTCAGAAACGCCATACGCTATGGCATATGTGCCATTCCAGCAGTGGGAGGAAACGTATGCGGAAAACATCGCCCTTGCAAAGGGGACGATCTTTCCCTCTCTTGATCTGCCATTCTACGGTAAGGAGGGCGTCCTGAAATATGGAAAATAAAATAAGACTCATGCGTGCCATTCAGATGTATGATTTTTATCTTTATGAGCTTACGCTTTATCTTGATACCCACCCCACCTGTCAAAACGGTCTTTCCGCTTTCAGAAAATACAAGGCTTTAAGAAAGCAGGCAGCCGATGCATATATTGCGGCTTACGGTCCTCTGACACCTATCGACTCCGACTGCGATAATGTCTTTGAGTGGGTAAAGGGTCCTGCGCCGTGGGAAAAGGAGGCTAACTGATCATGTGGTTATATGAAAAAAAGCTGGAATACCCCGTCAAAATAAAAAACAAAAATCCCGCCCTTGCTAAGATGATAATTACTCAGCTCGGAGGTCCTGACGGCGAGCTTGCCGCTTCTCAGAGATATCTCTGTCAGAGATATACCGCTCCCTATCCTCAGGTGCAGGGAATTATGACGGATATCGGTACGGAAGAACTTGCTCATTTATCATATCAATGATATTAAAAAATATATGTGATCTTACATACAGCATCAGATGCTGCCCATCTGCCGCCTTCCTGCTTAGCATAGCTTATGCTTTCGCAGACAGTTTTCAGAAGATCATTTTTTTCCTCTGCACAGGTACAGCTATAGTAATTATCAATAACATTTTTTATTGCCATCGCAGCTTCTCTCGGAGAGATGCTGCTCGTTTTTTTATTTTTAAGCTGTTCGGCTCTGAAACGCAGATCTGATAACTTCTCACTTATAATTTTATTCCTCTCGGTAAATACTTCGGGCGTGTATATTTCTTGTTCAAGCAGGTCATACAGCTTGGACTGCTGTTTTTCCGCTTTCTTTATTTCAGAACTAATCAGCTCAAGCTCACTTTCATTTGACGGCGGGAGCTTAACGTTATTTTCTGCCATAGCCATATACTCTTTGTACCCCTCATGCAATGCTGAAATTACAAGCTGCTCAGTTTTACTCATATCAGAGGATCTGCAAGGACATTGGGTATATATGCAAAGCATTGCCGCTTCACGGTCGGGGTATGGTCTGCGTACCATTGCATGACCGCAAAGACCGCAGTACATAAGATGTGCAAAAGGATTTTGCAGCGGCTTGGTGAAAGAGGTATGGGGTGTTTTTCTTGTAAGTATCATTTCCATTGAGCGGTCAAACAATTCTTTTGTGATGATCGGCGGGTGATGTCCTTGTATCAGCATACATTCCTCATTTGAGGCTTTCGGTCTGGATATGACTATATTTCCGTCCACCACCCTTTTCTTTTGTTTCCGATAATTCCACCGCATAAAGCCGTAGTATATCGGATTATTCAGAATTTCTTTTATCGTTGAAGGAACCCATTGGGTGCCTTTTCTCGGCTTGATACCCATATTATTAAGAACAGCGGCAATTTTCGAGAAGCCGTAATTTTCTGCGCTTTTTTCAAACATCAGCCGGACTGCCTCCGCTTCATCGGGTTCGATCTCTAATGTAAAAACTCCTTTTTCGTAATTATGTACCTTTTTATAGCCATAAGGTGAAAATGTCCCGATATAATTTCCCTCTTTAAGTGAAGCAATACGCCCTGCCTGCATTCTGCGGTTTATGGTTTTGTACTCACGGCGGGACATAAAAAGTGAAAATTCAAAGTATTCCTGATCTGATTCGTTTAATGGATCATAAGTCTTATTTGGAGTAATGATCTTTGTGCCGGAAAACTGAAACGCCTGTGCTACTATGCCCTGATCTATGGTGTCACCTCTGGCAAGACGTTCTATTTCCATGACGATCACACCCTCCCACATTCCTGCTGAAACTTCCGTGATCAGCTTCTGCATCTGCGGACGGGCGGCAATTGATTCACCGCTGACTATCTCTCTGTAAATTCCGCCTACGGGAATTTTTCGCTTTTTTGCAAGCTCTGTAAGCTGTGCTTCATGTCTTGCAAGAGTTTCTCCCTCTCCCCTTGCCTCCGCTTCGGCATCGGCTCGGGATTTTCTGAGATATATCAGATAGGGCATAACACATTTGCCTCCTTATATGTTACCGGTTCAATGCTGCGTCAACGGGCTGAGAGGTTTTAATCCTCTTTTTCAATATCGTGAATAATAATGCCAGCTTGACGAGCCTTTTCAGCAAGGCTTCTGTAATTCTCCGAATTGGACTTTTTCATTCGAGTATAACCTGCTTGGCTTTTGGGAGCATCATTCGGAAGCAGTTGACAGATCAGTTTGTATTCATTCTCATAGTTGTCATGATTATTTTTCTTTGCCTCCAGCTTTCTATATCCTTCAACCCAGTTAAGCGGACGGGTGTCTGTGTACGGGCGATTACTGTATTGTATAACTTCTGACCCGCTAATTCCTTTATTGGTATATGGATCATTCATAAACGATGCGCCATATGTAAATGGATAAAGAGTAATATGACAATGATCCGAATTATTTTTAATATAATCAGGCAGTCTTGGAAAACGGCTGTCTTTCCCACTGATAGAATAAACACGGTTAATATATTTTGAACATTCTCCGCAATGATAATTATGACAAGTAGCCATTATCAGATCCATTTTATTCTGCTCCGCTCTTTTTAGCTGCAAATCATTGACTTGACTATGTGAATATACAGGTTCTATCGTTCTTCCGTTTCTATTTCTTTTGAATACAGAATTTTTCGCTGAAATCTGTCGTTCTTCAATTCTTTTTGATTCTTCACAATTTTTGCAAAGTCCATTTGAGTTGATTTTAAGGAAAAGACCCCGTTTCCCGCAATTATCACATTTTGGCATTTTATGCATCCTTTCTCAAAAGAAATCGTGTTATAGCATATTTTATAAACTTATGTTACGTTTCAACAATATCCGTAGTGCCAAGGACCAGACCAAAACACCGGAAGTCAGTATATTCGTTCAACACAATATCACTGTAATTCGGATTAAGCGATATAAGCCGGCTTTTACCCAGCTTCTTAATGTAACCTTTTCCGTCAACGTCAAAAATACCTATCTGCCCCTCATCAATGACAGGCTGTTGTCGGACAAGCACAAAATCCCCGTCACAGAACTCCGGCTCCATTGAGTCACCGTCCACTTTAAGAACAAAGTCTGCCTTGCGGCTCTCTTTTGTCAGCGGTACGGATACTTTGCTTGTGTCTTCATAATCGTTGAGAATATCGCCCAGTCCTGCCGATACTGGAGCGTCTATATAATTTATCATTATCAGGGCTGCTTCATCAAGGTCGATACCTGTTGTGCATCGTTTACATTCTTCATCAATAACAAAGTCAACGACTTTTTTGCCGTGTTTATCAAGAACACGGTATTTTTCTATAAGATCCGCTTCGTCATCTGTAAGAGTTTCATCAAACAATTCGCTTTGAATGTCAGGTTTAAAATTCGGCTTATATATTTCTTCAACGCTTATATTAAGAGATTTGCATAATTTTAGAAGTATCTCTATATCAACTTTAGTGTTATCCCTTTTTATTATGCTGTATATAGTCATTGGTGAAATATTAGTGTCTTTTGCTAATTGATTCACGTTTGTATCTTTGCTGTCAATTATTTCTTTTAGTCTTGAACCTATTCCCATTATATCGCCACCTTTACTGTTATTATAAAATATTATTTAGTTGCTGTCAACAAGATTTATGCATTTGCTTAAAAAATGTTACATACTAACAAAAATAACTATAAAAATTTGTGCAAACATACAAATATAAGCAAATGCATAATTTTCTCTTGGCAATATATGCATTTGCTTATATAATTAAACTATAAAGTTATTCACTTGTAAAAAAGGAGGTTTAAAAAATGGAATATTCTACGCTTATTGGCGAAATCGCAAAAGCACATCTTAATTATATTGATGTTGCCAAGGCGTTAGGGATTACGAGAGATACGCTTAGGTATAAACTCGAAGGAAAGCGTCCTTTTACTATCGATGAAGCATATAAGGTAAGAGACATATTTTTTCCTAATATGACAATCGAAAAGTTGTTTTCTCGATAAGAGTATAAGAAAATAAATAACGAAAGAACGGTGAAACCAAATGAGCTTTGGAAAAAATCTCCGTAAACATCGCATAGCTATTGGGCTTACACAGGCTCAGATTGCGGAAGAATTAGACGTTACAAGGGCGTGCATAGGAATGTGGGAAAACAATGACCGCAAGCCGGATATTATTTTCCTTAAACAGCTTGCCAACATTTTCGGCTGCACAACAGACGAACTGCTTGATTCGGTGGAAATATGTGCAGAAAAACATGACTATGAAGATCAGACAAAGGAAACGGAAATACCGGGAAGCATCGATGACGTCAAAAATATCCTGCTGGAACAGTTGGCTCTGATTCAACAGGAAAGCAAAAAAACGCCGGATAAGCTCCCTGAGCTTACCGAGGCACTCTGTAAAACTGCTGATATGGTGCTGAAAACACTGTCAACTGTACAAGCACCATCACAATATAATTAGATGAAAGGAGTGAGGGAAAATGGCAGAATACGGAGCTATTAAGGTGTATGATTCCAAAACGGGAAAATATATCGGAATGTCAATATGGCAGAGACCTACGTTTGAAATATCGGACGAGGAGCGAAAGAAAAGACAGGCAAGGTTTGACAGGGCTTGTTACCATCTGGACGCAGTCGTCCGGGAAGAAAAAGCTCTCCGTGCCGAGAGGGGCGAACCCGAACCGCCTGTGCATGACGAGCCGCAGTATGAAAGGGTGGAGGTCACACCGGAAATGATCGAGGATTTTGAAAAATCACAGGCTTTGCTGAAACAGAGCAGGAAAGGGTAACAAGTATAAGGAAAGGAGAAGCTAAAATGCAGATGTTTAAAATCACTTTCCACATCTTTGACGATCCGCTGGTTATCTACCATATCGGAGTTGCCGCAGAAAATCCGTCAAAAGCGGCGTATGAATTTATTAAATGCCCCGCATTTGAGCGCTGCAGGATCATTGATGTGGAAACGGAGGAGGAATACGGATGCTCACAGAGGACAAAGTCAGGCGTATTCGCATCTACTATCAATACGGGTACACATATATGCAGATCGCAGACGCTGTGGACGTGCGTTACAGCGATATTCGCAAGGTTATCGAAGAATTTAAGGAGGATAAGAAAATGAGCCAAGGCAAGAAAATACCCGAGGAAGTTCTGACCCAGATCCCGCAGCTTAAAGAAAAAGGACTGACAAACCGACAGATCGCCGAAAAGCTTGGGATTGGTATTGCTTCTGTCGTTCATGCGCTCACTGCGTACAGAGCCGAAAATAAAAAGAGCGAGCCTGCACCGGCTGCCACCGATACAAGCTCAGAAGAAACAACTCCGAAAAATGTTTCTGATATAAGTATAGCAGAAAATCCGGCAGATGTCAAGTGCAAAATTCCGCAAGCTGTAACGGACGCACTCGCCGAAGAAATCATCAGACTTAAAGGCTTCATTGACGAGGACAGCAGACATATTTCGTGCTGTCGGAGCAGGATAAACGAAATCAATAATTTTATGGAAAAATTCGGAGGTGCGGGCAATGATGAATGATCTTTCAGAACATCACGACTTACTTGTGGGTATTCTTCGTGAAACAATTTCAGAACCGGGGAAAAGGCAGGATCTTACAAATCTCTGCGAGGAAAAAAGTGCGGAAGATGTGCAGAAGTGGGTAAGCTTCGATACTAACACTTCTGACGAATATGATATTTCAATCGGTGAAAAGAATTATGATATTGAATTCTTTGAACCCTCCAACGAAATATTAATAACCTATTCAAACGATTATGGTCGAAATAACATAATATCCAAGTTTTCATACGAAGAACTTGCCGACTTTATCTTTAAAAATTACAAGGAGATTTTCGGGGTAACGGAGCAGAAAGGACCTCCCGCCATTCCCGAAAACACCGCTGTTCCCGAAACATTCAATTATGCCGTTCTCTCCGCAGAGCTGGGAGATTATCTCAAACGCAAGGAACAGCAGCTTAAAAATGAGTACATGAATTTCACAGCCAACTGTGGTGCGATCTTTGCGGAGGCGCAGGAACGGCTGGCAGGAAAAAATCAACATGACGGACTTTTTGAAAAGTGGATAGAATCCATGGGATTCAAAAAAGATACAGTATATCGAATGATTAATATTCACAAATTTTGCTCTTCGCAAATTGCGACGAGCAAAGATCAGGAACTTTTCGACAGCTTATCAAAATCCTTGCAATACGAAATTGCAAAACCCTCCGCCCCTGCGGAGCTTGTGGACAAGGTCATGAGCGGAGATATTACCACTCACAAGGAATACATAGCGCTTAAAAAAGAACTTGATAACGCTCGTTTACTTGCCGATAGTTTCAAAAGAAACTTTGAAATGACGCAGCAGTCAAGCTCCGAAAATTTCCGGAAGTTAAACGAGGAACGGGAGAAAAACAGTCAGCTTGAAAAGCAGATAAAAGAGCTTGAATCCCGCCCTACGGATATAGCTGTTATAGAACCCGACCCCGCTTCAATTGAGAAAAAAGCGCAGGAGATCGCAGCGGGACGCACCAAGGCACTGCGTGAAGAAAATGAAGATCTGCAAAACAAGCTTGACGAGGTCAGGGAAGAACTGAAACAGGCAAGGAACGAGCTGCTTGACGCCTCATTTTCGGCGAACACCTCAAACGGCATGGACGATGACATGATCCGTGACCTTTATGAATCCCTGCACGGAAATGTTCTCTCGGCGGTCAGGGAATGTGTTGATTTTATTCGTGATTACGGTATGTCAAGCAGATGTTACAGGGATATTCACAGCCGATTTATGTCTCTTGCGGACATTATCAAGGATTATGAAAGCGATTTTGAATAACTTCCGGTCGTGTAAAATTTACACGACCGAGAGAAAAGGAAGAAAGAGGTAAATACAATGAGTACAAAGCTTTACGAACTGACCAACGACTTTAACGACATTTTTGACAGACTTGACGACCTCTACGATCTTGACCTTTCTGACGAGGCAGACCCGGAGGCGGCAAGAAATGAACTGCTTGAAAACTGGTTTTTGACCCTTGACGCTATCGAGGGAGAATTTGAAAGCAAGGCGGAAAACATCGGTGTCTTTATCAAAAATCTGAAAGCGGATGAGGCTGCACTTTCCGAAGAAAAAAGGTGCATTGATGCACGGCTTAAAGCTAAGCGGAACGCCATCGAGCGGCTGAGTAGTTATCTGCTTGGGGAAATGGAAGCAATGCATCGGAAAAAGATCGACCGTCCCAAAGCTCTTATCAGCGTAAATGCAGGACGGGAAAGCGTGAAAATTTCCGACGAAAATGCGTTTATCGCATGGGCAGAGGAACACGACAAAAATCTGCTGACATACCGTAAACCCGACATCTCAAAAACAGGCGTTAAAAACGCAATGGCAAGCGGCGAGAAGCTCCCTTATGCAAGCATTACAAAAACGCCGTATATTACCGTGAAATGAGGTGCTGACAATGGGCATACCTGTACTTATTATCGGAAAATCAGGAACAGGCAAGACTACGTCTCTGCACAGCTGTGTGAACAGCTCTCGTTTCGGACTTATCAAGGTTCTCAATAAGCCGCTGCCGTTCCGAGGGAATATATCGTCTATCCATACGGACGATTATGACAGAATAAAATCCGCTCTGAAAGGCTCCAAAGCTCCGTCAATGGTTATCGACGATGCGGGCTATCTCATAACGAATTTTTTTATGAGAAACCACTCCGTCATGGGGAAAGGAAACGATGTTTACAACCTGTACAACACTCTTGCAGATAATTTCTGGAGCCTTATACAGTTTATCATCGAGCGGCTTCCCGATGATAAAATTGTCTACATAATTATGCACGAGGACACAAACGATTTCGGCGAAATAAAACCAATGACGATCGGAAAGCTTCTTGACACAAAGATCTGCCTTGAGGGAATGTTTACCGTTGTCCTGCGATGCGTCATTGAAAACGGGGAACACAGATTCATCACACAGTACTGCGAGGGCGCAGTCAGCAAATCCCCCATGGGAATGTTCGAGGAACTGTCAATTGACAATGATCTTCTCGAAGTGGACAACGCAATCAGAAAATATTATGAAATTGAAAAGGAGTAATGTTATATGAACAAGCCTTCAGACTACGATAAAACAACCCCTTCCGGCGAAAGTACTCCCCTTCCTCCCGGCGGATATATCTGCAAGATCATGGACATAAAAGAGGGCGTTACACGAAACGGATACGAAGCAATTTTTATCTCCCTTGACATAGCCGAGGGACCCTACAAGGACTATTTCGCCGACCGGTACCGGTCTGACACACGCTCCGACAAAAAGTGGGGCTGCGTGGTCACACAGCTCACCTACACAACCGACGGCACCAATTCCACAAACCGATTTTTCAAGGGCTTTATCACCTGCGTGGAGAAGTCGAACAACGGCTTTTTTGTGCAGTGGGGCGACCGGTTCTGCAGCTGCTTTAAAGGAAAATCAGTGGGAGCTTCCTTCGGACGGGAGGAGTTTTCGGGAAGTGACGGCAGCCCTCATTTTACCACACGTTTCCGGAATTTTTACACCGTTGACAGAATAAAAGAGGGAATTAAAATTCCTGAGGACAAGCTCTTGGAAAACCATTTGCCCGCACCTGCACCAACGCCAAATCCTGCACCTGCATCTGCACCTGCAAATGATCTTTCAGACTTTGAAGATGTGATCAGTGCGGACGATCTGCCGTTCTAAGCTATGGAACTGCGTGATTATCAGGAAAAGGCGATAAACGACATTCACAACGCATGGGCGCATGGTTTCAGACGTCCCTGCGTTGTGATGCCCTGTGGGGCGGGCAAGTCTCTCACCGCCGCCGAGATCGCAAAACGCACCACAGACAAGGGAAACCGTGTGCTGTTTCTCGTCCACCGACAGGAGCTGTGTCAGCAGATCTTTGAAACCTTCGACAGCTACGGCGTGGATATGCTTTTTTGTGAAGTGGGCATGGTTCAGACGGTATGCAGAAAAACTCACCGTATGCTGCCGCCGTCTCTTATCATTACCGATGAAAATCATCACTGCATTGCGGCTTCTTACAGGAAAATATACGACAGTTTCCCAAAAGCATGGTGTGCGGGATTTACGGCTACGCCTGTCCGCCTGAACGGCGGCGGTCTGGGTGAGGTGTGCGACAAGCTGATCATAGGTCCTACTGTTAAGGAGCTGATCGGGAGGCACTGCCTCTCCCCTTTTGATTACTACGCGCCGCCCGTTGCCGATCTGTCCGGGCTTAAAGTCCGCAACGGTGACTATGCTCCCGAGGATATAGAGGCGGCACTTAACAAACCGAAAATATACGGTGATGTGATCTCCTGTTACAAAAGCCTTGCAAAAGGCAGACAAGCGGTCTGCTATTGTGCGACTGTCAATTCAAGCAAACATATGGCGGAGGAATTTAACGGGAACGGCATAAGCGCCGCCCACATTGACGGAGAAACACCAAAAGCACAGCGTGCGAAAATTATCGAAAACTTCCGACAGGGAAAAATCATGATCTTATGCAATGTTGACCTGATAAGTGAGGGCTTTGATGTTCCCGACTGCTCCGCCGTGATACTGCTGCGCCCCACAAAATCGCTGACGCTGTATATTCAGCAATCAATGCGCTGCATGAGGTACAAGGACGGCAAACGGGCGGTAATCATCGACCATGTGGGGAACGTTCACCGTTTCGGTCTCCCCGACCGCGAGTTTGAATGGAGCCTTGAACCAAAACCGACAAGGAAGAAAGAACCGACGGACGAGGACTTTAAAATGCGCCAATGTCCCGAATGCTTTGCAAATTTTCCCACTGCACCCGCCTGCCCTTACTGCGGATATGTTTTCCCCGCCGGCAACCGTGTTATCGAAGAATCCAAAGAGGCACGGCTGGAACGGATCACCGAAACGGTCAGGGGCTATTCCCGCCCCGATCAGTGCAGGAACCGTGAGGAGCTGACTGCTTACGGAAAAATGAAAGGCTACAAGCCCGGCTGGGTCTGGTACGCCTCGAAGGAGATGAAAATTTACAGATGAATGAGCATGACATTCAGAACAGCATACGGATCGCCCTGTCCCCTTTTGCTGTGGTGTTCCGGGCGAATGTGGGAAAGGGTCTGACCTATGACGGGCGGCATTTTGACACAGGTCTGCCCAAAGGATTTTCCGACCTTTTCGGTTTCAGAAAATCAGACGGAAAAATATTTTTTATCGAAGTTAAAAGCCCTTTCGGAAAGCCCTCGGAGCATCAGAAAAAATTTATCGAAAGCATGAAAAAACAGGGTGCTGTTGCGGGAATATGCCGCAGCCCCGAAGACGCACTCAGATTGATAGGAGCTGATGAAAATGCTCAGACAAGAAGTGCTGACCGAAATTGACAGGCTCGCTTACAGCAAGAGACCTCTGCTGCCCGAATTTATGCGGAATGATGCGGTGCATATCCGAATGTATTACATATTCATGAAATGTGTATATATGCTCAATGATATGGGGTACCCTGCCGACGAACTGAAAACAATTAAACTTGAATATATACAGGAATTATGCCTGTATGACGTGATAGCGGCATCTGCTTTCAAATCTGTGCGGGAACAGAACAAGCTGGATTTTGCTTTATCCGAATGCAGAAAAAATTCGGAAAACTGTGAGTTCTGCGAGAAAATTTCCAAAATACTCGGAACAACAACAATAGGCGAGGATGATATTGAGGTATGACTTATGGAACTGCAAGAAATTCTGATGCACTTTAAAAACGTAAAAAAGCAAGGTGCTTCACAGTATCGTGCAGACTGCCCCGCCTGCGGTGACAGCAAGGGACATCTGTACATAGCCTGCGCTCCCGATGGGAAAATTCTGCTTGACTGCAAAAAGGGCTGTTCTTTCAGCGATATTATTTCGGCTGCAGGACTGGCAGCTTCCGACTGTTTCCGTGAAAATCCCGTTATACCAAAATGGCAGCTTATCCGTGAACACGTTTACACCGACATAAGCGGAAATATCCTTGCAAAAAAACAGATCTGCGACACGGGCGGCGGCAAAAAAACAGCAGTCTGGTATCGCCTTGAAAACGGGCGTTATGTCAAGGGGCTGGGCGGAATAAAAATGCCCCTTTATCATCTTGACAGACTTGCCAAGTTAAAACAAAGCGGCACTGTGGTTATCACCGAAGGTGAAAAGGACGTTGAAACGGTGGAGCGGCTGGGATATGCGGCGACCACATCTCCCAACGGAGCAGGCGCAAAATTCCGCAAAGATTTCGGGGAGTTTTTCCGGGGTAAAAATGTTGTGATAATCACCGACAACGACGAGGCAGGCGAAAAATACGGCAAGAGCGCACTGGAAACAGTTTCACAATATGCGGCGGCTGTAAAACTTGTACCTTCGGCGGAAATTTACCCGAAAGTAAAGTCAAAGGGTGACATTTCCGATATTGCGGCAGAACTGGGCGACACAGAGACCCGCCGCTTACTTTCGGAGACCGTGAAAAATACCGCCGCATATTCAAAGGAAATTATTCATACAGAAAAAGCTGCGGAGGAGAAATTTATTCCCGGAAACAGCGACGAAAATATACTTGAAATTATCAATAAGCTGAAGCCTGACCGCTTCTTCGGTTACAACGACAGGGGCAACGGCGAACTGTTTGCAGCGGTTTTCGGCAAAATCGCAAGGTACAATATTACTGCCAAGGAATGGTACGTATACAAGGACGGGTACTGGCAGGAGGACACGGGCGGAATGCAGGTGGGAAATATGGCAAAGGACCTGTACGACGCCTTGCTGCAATATGCCTCCACTCTCAGCGACGGCAGCAAAACCGATTATATTTCGCACATAAACAAGCTGGGACGGCTTAACGTCCGTGAAACCATGATAAAAGACGCACGGGGACGAAATTACATCAAATCGGAAGATCTTGACTGCGACCCGTGGCTTTTCAACTGCAAAAACGGAACCTATGATCTGAAAAAAGGCTTTTTCAGAAAGCATGATCCCAAAGATTTTATCAGCAAAATGTCGAACGTTGTCTATGACCCCGATGCCGAATCTCCTTTGTTTGAAAAATTCATGTGCGAAGTTATGTCAAACGACAATGACAAGCGTGATTTCCTTATGCGTGCGCTGGGATATTCCCTCACCGGCGACACCTCAGAGGAGTGTATGTTTATTCTGTACGGCGCAACAACCCGCAATGGCAAGGGCACTCTGATGGAAACCATTTCCTACATGATGGGCGGTGAATCGGGATATGCCATGTCCGCCCAGCCCGAGACCCTTGCAAGAAAACAGAACAAGGACAGCAGACAGGCTTCGGGAGATATTGCAAGGCTTGCGGGCGCACGTTTCCTGAACGTTTCCGAACCGCCGAAAAATATGATCTTTGATGCGGCACTTATCAAGACCCTGACAGGGCGTGACACCATTACCGCACGGCATCTTCATGAGCGGGAATTTCAGTTCATTCCCGAATTCAAGCTTTTTGTAAATACAAACTATCTTCCCCACGTAAATGACGATACGGTATTTCTTTCGGACCGGATAAACGTCATAACTTTTGACAGACATTTCGCTCCCGAAGAACAGGACGGAGGTTTAAAGGACAAGCTGCGATCTTCCGAAAATATTTCCGGAATATTTAATGCTTGCCTGAAAGGGCTTGAAAATTACCGAAAAAACGGTCTTAAAAAACCCCGCACCGTCAGCCTTGCCACCGAAGAATACAGACGTGTCAATGACCGTCCGGGTATGTTTATCTCCGAATGTCTCGAACCCGATCCCAATGCCTGCGTGAAAGCAAAGGACGCTTACAGTGTGTATTACGACTGGTGCAGGGAAAATAATTTCCACGCAGAAAACAAGATGAATTTTATTGCAAGTCTGCGTGGGAAAAATATGCTGACGGATAAGCATATCAACGGTATATCCTGCCACAACGTGATTATCGGTTACAGGATCGCCGAAGATTATGTGTATGAAGACAATAATTATTCTCCCGAAAATGTTCCGCCATTTTGAAAAAGTGCAAAAGGTGCAAAGTTATATGTAAGTTTTCTAAAAGAGCATTTTTCAGAATAACACATAAATTTTGCACCTTTTGCACCCCGGCAAAACTTTCTACCCTCTAATTTCTATCCTCAGACTTCTATCTTCTAACTTCTGAAATGGAGATGATAAAATGACCACCGCCGAACTTAAAGCACTCCTCTCCCGTCCGGCTCAGATCGAGAGTGAATACCGGCTTGCCCGTGAAAAAGCAAACGCCTGCCGTCAGCTGCTGACAGGCAGGGCGGTGCGGTATGACGGGGACACCTCCCACGACCGTCACGACAACACTACGGAGACCGCTCTTTGTTTGCTGGCAGATTACGAAACAGAGGCAGACAGATTATTTGCTGAGCTTGTCACCGTCCGCAAAGATACACAGCGGCTCATTGATTCTCTGCCTGACACCGCACAGCGGGAGGTGCTTACCAGACGATATATTTTCCGGCAGAAGTGGGAAGAAATTGCAGAAACAATGCATTACAGCCGTCAGCACGTCACAAGGATACACGGCAGGGCGCTTCAGAAGATGTGCTTGAATGTTACATTTTTTGTGTGATAGAATTAAAATAGAAAAAAATTCTTTAGAGGGTGGTGACAATGAATGAAAAAAATCTGATACCCGGCGCCCACAAGCTGACAGTCGAGGAACAGTCGAAAGGCGGCAAAGCCTCGGGAGTTTCCAGAGGGTTCAGGAGTGCTGTAAAAAAACGGCTCAAAGATAATCCCCTGCTCTTTGATGCGATCATTTCAAAGCTTATCGAGATGTCACTTGACGGAGATCTGAAAGCGATAGATCTGCTGCTTGAGCTGTCGGGCGAATCTCCCAGACAGATGGAGCTTGCACTGAAAAAACGGGAAATGAAGCTCAGGGAGGCGGCTGCAAAAAGCGGCGGCAATGCTCTTGCAAAGCTCGATGATGTGCTTGATAAGATACGGGAGGAATTGTAATGCCTTTTTCACCTATGCAAAAGGAATATTTTAAGAATGCCTCTCATCGGTGGAATGTTAAATCCGGAGCGACACGCTCCGGCAAGACCTATATGGATTATTACCTCATTCCCATGAGAATACGGCAATGCGTCGGGCTTGACGGGTTGGTTTTTATCCTCGGAAACACGAAAGGCACGCTGCAAAGAAATCTTATTGAGCCGCTTCGCTGTATCTGGGGCGGCGATCTTGTGTCCGACATTCGCTCCGACAACACTGCTGTGTTATTCGGGGAAAAGTGTTATTGTCTGGGGGCGGACAAGGTGACACAGGTCGACAGGCTCAGGGGTTCATCGGTCAAGTACTGCTACGGTGATGAGGTGGTCACATGGAACGAAGAGGTTTTTATTATGCTCAAATCCCGTATGGATAAGCCCTATTCCATATTCGACGGCACCTGCAATCCCGAGGGGCGGCAGCATTGGTTCAGAAAATTCCTCGACAGCGATGCCGATATCTATGAGCAGAAATACACCCTTGACGATAACCCTTTCAATCCTCCCGAATTTGTGGAAAATCTCAAAAAGGAATATGCGGGTACAGTCTATTACAACCGCTACATTCTGGGAGAATGGGTCAATGCGGAAGGACTTATTTACCGTGACTTTGCCGATGATCCCGCACGTTTTGTCATAGATTCACTGAACGGTCTTGACACGGCTTTTGCCACTGTGGGAGTGGATTTCGGCGGCGGCTCTTCCGCTCACGCTTTCAACTGCACCGCTTTTACACGAGGTCTGCGGCAGATCATTACCGTGTGCGACAGGCACATAACCGATGCACTTACCCCCGAAAAGCTCTACAATGCTTTCGGGGACTTTTTATCGGAATGCAGGTCTGTTCTGGGCGGCGTTCCTCTTGTTGACGTTTACTGTGACAGCGCAGAGCAGACGCTTATCGGCGGTATGCGGGCGGAAAATGTCAGGCGGGGCTGGCGTGTGGAGATCCATAATGCACGAAAAAATCCGATCAATGACAGGATACGTTTCTACTGCATAATGCAGGGGGCGGACAGATACAGGATACTCGGCTCCTGCAAGGCAACTATTGACGCTTTCTGTTCTGCACAATGGGACGATGATCCCGTAAAGGACGTCCGTCTCGACAATGGTACAACAAACATCGACAGCCTCGATGCACAGGAATATTCTACCGAAATATATATGCGGGATATGATCGAGATAAGCAGAACGCCCGTAAAGCCGCCTGTGCGGCTCGGTATGACTATTCAATAGTAAAAGAGATAAAACTACCCTGTCGGAATTCGAACGCCGTACAGGGCATTTTCATAGATTCTGTGAGGTGACAGACTTTGAATGTTCAAAAACTCCGTGAAGCGTTTCCCGATGTCGTTCTTCCTGACGATAACGGTTTTTATGCTAAAATTGACGGCTGGGCAAGGATATTTGAAAACGAACCGCCCTGGCTTACCGTAAAACGGGCGGGTCTGGGAAAGGGCGGGAAACGGCTGCTTAACAGGTTGGGTACGGCAAAGCTGCTGTGCGATGAGTTTGCACGTAAAATTTTTGCCGAACAGGCTGACATCTCCTGCGGCGGCGAGATCTATGACAAATACATTTACGCTCTGCTTGACCGTGAGGGTTTCTGGAAAAATATGCCCGCTCTTATCTCACTCGCCTTTGCTCAGGGCGGCTGTGCGGTGCGGGAATTTATCGAAAACGGAATTGTACGCATCGGATTCGCAGAGGGGCGATCCTTCTACCCCGTTTCATGGGACAACAAGAATATTACCGAGGGGATCTTCAGCACCGTTTCGGCACGCAGCGGGTATTATTACTCCTTTTTTGAGCGGCATTTCTTTTCGGGCGGCAATGCGCGGACGGAAAGCCGTTTGTACAGATCTTCAAGTCCTGATGAGACGGGCATCCGTGTTCCGCTGTCGGAACTTTACGGTGATGCTGCCGATCATGCGGAATATCCTCTGACCGTGCCGCTGTTTTGTTACTTCAAGCCCGATATTTCCAACAATCAACAGACGGAACTGCCACTCGGCGTTTCTGTTTTCTCGGGCTGCACGGACACTCTTAAAGCCCTTGATGTGGCGTTTGACAGCTTTGCCCGTGAATTTATCTTAGGCAGAAAAAGGATAATCGTTCCAAGCTCATGTATACGCACGGTCATTAACCCCGAAACGGGAAACAGTGAGCGGTATTTTGATTCGGACGATGAGGTCTATCAGGCTCTGCGCTGCGATGAGGACAGGGATCTGCGGATCACCGACAACACTGTGGCGCTGCGTATTACCGAACACGTTGACGGCATAAATGCTCTGCTTAACATTCTCTGTTTTCAGACAGGGCTTTCGGCGGGTTCCTTGTCCTTTGACGGGATACAGGGCATGAAAACAGCCACGGAAGTAATTTCGCAGGAAAGCAAGACCGCTGTCACTATCCGCAGCAATAAAAATCTCCTTGCCGAGTTTATACAGTCTATATGCGAGACCGCTCTGCTGCTTGCTATGGAGACAGGAGAAGTGCCGAGAGGCGTTCCCGAAGTTTCGGTTGCCTTCAAGGACAGCGTTATCATTGATGACAACACCCTTATCGACAACAATGTAAAACTGGTTTCGGCAGGTCTTGAATCAAAGCTCACCGCTATTATGAACGTGCTAAAATGCGACGAGAACACCGCACGGAAAGAATTGGAGCGGATAAGCGAGGAAACACAGGCGTTCCCCGCAGAAATGTAAAGGACGGCTTTTCGCCGCCCTTACTCATTTTCCGGTGCCTCTAATTCCGAAATATTTTTGACAACAACTTTCCCCTGCTCGTATTGCTTTATACTTTCTTCCAATGCGTTCATATTTGACAGTGAATAGAACGGATCAACAGATATTTCAAAGGGTATCCGCTTTTCACGGCAAACCTTTTTTGCAAATACCGTAAATGCCGTGGTCATGCTCATTCCCAATTCTCCGCAGACGTTTTCAAGATCGTTTTTGAGATTTTCGTCAATGCGGAAACTTACAGTGGTTTGTGACATACGATCACTTCCTCGTTTAAATGGTTCATCTCCCGTATTTACTGCTCTAAAGATGCAATTGTGCTTTCAATGCCTCTTGCAAAACTGCTGAAAAATTTATGCCCGAATGTTCTGCTTCTGCATTGAGCCATGAGGGAATGGACAATGTCTTTTTAACATACTTTGTCCGCTGCTTTTCACGGAACGGCGGCATAAAAACGTCTACAAGAACTATCGCTTGATTTTTTTCGGTCGTAATGCTTTTCAGCTTTGACGGTTCGGGAATGCTTTCTCCGTCCTGTTCCATTCCGTAAAGATGCAGCATTAAAGCTTCTTTTGCGTTCACGATCGCTTCCTCCTCGCTGCCTGCACAAGGAAGACACCCTGGAAGATCGGGAAATTCTATAGATATGCCGTCATCGGCAAAGTCAAAAACTGCCGGAAAAATATACGTATCTTTCATACTGATCACCTCCTGTTTGTGCTGTCAGGGTCGATCCCCGCCTGCGCCATAATGCTTTTAAAAGTTCTGATCGGTATATCCTTGCGGGGGTGTGTGACTGTTACTCTGCCTTTCTTGACAGGGTGCTTATACTGATGATGATCCCCTTCACAATTAACCTCATACCAACCATCTGCCGTGAGCATTTGTATGACCTCCCTTGAGGAGTAGCTTTTCATAATCTGTCCCCCTTTATTTTTATTATACCACGTAATTTATTACGTGTCAAGTGTCGGAGGTGAATAATTTGACCCGTTCACAGTTTGATTCGCTTTCAGCAGGCGTGGTACGCTCTTATATGGACATGGAGGACGAAATACTAAAGGAGATCGCTGCTCAGCTTGTGCGGGACGGGGATATTTCCGACACGTCAAAATGGCGTATGCGGCAGCTTGCACGGGCGGGCAGACTTGACAAGCATGTGACTTCGGTTATCCGCTCCTATACGGGTTTTAACACCTCAGAAATGCAGTCTGCCATTGAAAGCGCTGCTCTTACAGAAACTCAGTACCTTGATGATGCTGTACGGGATCTTGCTGCAAAAGGGATACATAATTTTACCTCGGACGTTCCTGCCGAGGATTCTGCCATGAATGCCGCGAAAGCTTTTCAGGATCAGGCAAAAAACGATCTGAACATGGTAAACACTGTTATGCGGTACAAGGCGGGTTCAAGCTTTGTGCGGGCGGTGGGCGAGGTTTACGATGAGGCGAACAGGCAGCAGGCGCTGAATGTGATGAACAGCGGCGCTGCTTCGGTGGTCATGGGTCAGCGGAGCTTGCAGGAAGCCACTCGGAAAACCATTCACCGGTTGGCGCAGCAGGGCATTCCTGCGTTTGTGGACAAGCGGGGGCATGAATGGTCTCCGGAAAGCTATGTGATGATGGATATGCGGTCAACGCTTGCAAACACCGCCAGAGCGGCACAGAATACACGCTGCGATCAGTACGGCATATTCCTGATACAAGTAGATTCACACATGGGCGCTCGTCCGCTGTGTGCGCCTTTTCAGGGGCGTATTTTTTCACGGAACGGGACGAGAGGCGTTACTGCCGACGGCAGCGGCGGAAAGATCGAGTACACTCCGCTTTCGGAGACGAGTTACGGAGAGCCTGCGGGGCTTTTCGGGGTAAATTGCGGTCATGTACAGTACCCGTTTTTCCCCGGTGCAAGCTTTCAGTCCTATTTTCCTTATCCCGAGGAGGAAAATGCTGAACGCTACAAGCAATTCCAGACACAAAGACGGCTGGAACGGAACATCAGGGCGGCAAAACGTGAGTGCATGATGCTTAATGAGACGGGAGACAAAGAGGAATTTGCAAAGGCTTCACTGCGGCTCAAAAATCAGCGGGCGAAGTATCGGGAGTATTGCAAAAAAACAGGTCTTGCGGAGCATAATGACAGGACGCAGGTGTATGGGTTTGATCGGAGTGTGAGCGGGAAGACTGTCTGGGCGCAGAGGAAAAATAGCGGGGGAAATATTTCGGGAAATGGGTTGACAAAATCATCAAAAAGTGATAATATTAAACCATACGAAATAAAGAAAACTCGTGCCGAACGCAAAGCAATAATTGAAAAAGCAAAGGCTCAGGAGCGTCCGATTTTTGCCGAAGATACTGACGAAAACAAATTTGCAAGCTATGTCCGCAATGTTCCGCCAAAAGAGGGCTATTATGATGTTGCACTTCACGGCGCTCCTACTTATGCAGAGTTTTTTGGTGAGCCTATTGATGCTTATACACTTGCGAACATATTGAGAAACAGAGAGGATTACACAGCCGGAACGAAAGTAAGGCTGTTATCATGCTCAACGGGAGACACCTCTGAAACAGGTAACTGCTTTGCGCAGTTGTTGGCAAATGAGTTAGGCGTGGAGGTTGAAGCACCTAACAAAACACTATTTGTAAATTCTGATGGTACTTTTTTTGTTGGTGATAATCTTTTAGACAATTTTTCGTCTGAATTAAAACATTTTTGGTCTCGTAAAAATTGAGGTGATTATATGCTGTTTGCTTTTGATAAAAGTGTAAAAGAAATGACAATAGAAGATTTCAAAAAAATCACATCAGAAAAAGAAATTTCTGAAAAAAGAATCATATTAGAATATATGCGTAAGTATGAACCCTGCGCATTTACAAGTGAACCTGTTTATGACAAATTAACAGGTGGAAAAGTTTTTGGCGCAAACAATGGTCACACCGACGGAAAGTATTTTTGGTTTGAAAGCGTGATTTATCATTTTGATAAATATAACATCAAGCTGAATGATGATTTTATTGAACATGTTTTGAAACAGCAAAATTTAAAAGAAGTTTGAAAGTCAAAAAAATGAATAACATTCAAGCACTCTGAAAAGGGTGCTTTTTTGTTGCATGAGTAAAGAGAAAAACAGGTCTTGCGGAGCATAATGACAGGACGCAGGTGTATGGGTTTGATCGGAGTGTGAGCGGGAAGACTGTCTGGGCGCAGAGGAAAAATTCACAACAGAAAAATACAAATACTCTTGACAAATCAAATGAACGTGATATAATAAAAGCAAAGGCAAGCAATAGTTATCGTTATCCTGCTTCACAGCAGCGTATCGACCAATTGATTCAAGACGATATGTCAAATATTAAATTTACTTGTAAACCCGTTTATAATCCTCGTATCAGAAGAAATGGCATGACCACTATTGTCGAGGATAAAAACACGGGCAAGGTTAAACGTATTGAAAAAATTGAAATAGGCAAGCAGGATAAAAGCTCAGCAGAATTTTTAGAGGATACAATTATTCATGAGGAACTTGAAGCGCGCATTGCAATACGTTCACGATATTCCGCCAAATACAGAAAATTATATTACGAATGTTCTGACGTTGAAAGACATACGTATATTGATAGCATTATTAAACGATATTTCAGAATGAGAGGTTGGTGGTGTGATGATGAATATTGATTCATGGGAAGATGTTGAAGATATTCTTTTTGACGGTTCTCCCGAAGAAATTTCTCAGGTATATTGCCCAGATTGTAAGGGACCGATTATCTACAATTATTTCCCGAAAACCCATTCAATGGACGTTCGCTGCAAAGAATGCGGTATTTTAATCAGATCTAATTGCTACAAAAACGAATATCCAAATTGCTTTATTTATAAAAATAATTAATTTGTCTCAAATTGAGACGAGCAAACAATCAAATAACTTTCAAGCACTCGAAAACGGGTGCTTTTTTTATTCCAAAATGAGGTGAAGAAATGAAAAGATGCAGTGAATGCAATGAGTTTGCCTGCGGGGGTTGGGGTACGGATGCAATATCTCTGTACTGCGGCGGAAATACAATTGTGGAAGAGCAAAAAAGCACTGACAAAAAGCAGCCGGAACCGATCACCAACAAGGAACGCATAAGGAAAATGGGAGACAGGGAGTTAGCAGAGTTTTTGTACCATTTTCAGGACATTGACAACGAGTATATCTGGAGCGGTTTCTGCGATGTGTGCAGAAATGAGCAGGACTGCGTTTCCGATTGTATGATGGATTGGCTGAATGCAAGCTCGGAGGCGTATGGCGGTATAGATCACAAAGAAATAACGGGAAGTGAAGTTTGAAAAAACATCAGACAACTAAAAGAATAAGAAGGGCGCACAAAACCAAGCCATCTGAAAGTGGCTGAAA
>CANQPL010000008.1 GCA_947625735.1 uncultured Clostridia bacterium | reverse complement strand
TTTCAATGCTTTTTATGTGATTTTTCGTTGCTTTTCCGGCTTTTCTTTACATAATTACTTACTTTACATAAGCTACTCCGCCTTTCTGATTTGCTATCGCTATGATCTTACTCATTTTTGTTTCCTCCCATATTCATATTTTTCAGTGTTTTAAGGGCTTCATGTATGGCGGCTGCATAATAAGCCGTTTCCCTGTAATAATCATCGTCATCGGTTTCGCTGTCCTCGTCCGTATCGGGTACACTGCCGATATAGTCTATCATCTCATTAAGACAGATCGTAAGGGCTTCTCTGATGCCCTGCGCAAGATTAAGATTTTCTGAGGCAGTTTCCTCGATGTACTCAACAAACGCCCCGCAGGTATCGTCAAGCTGTTCGTTCGTCAAGTCCTCTAAAAAGGCTTGGATCGATGAAGCGGCAATGTCACTCCATTGGTGAAAATCGTCCCCGATCTCACAGCAGCACCTGATGTCCTCGACTGCATTAAGTACCCTTTCATGAGCTTCGCTTTTGTTTACAAACATTTTAATTCCTCCGTTTCATATTTTCATGCAAGCACCGTATCAATTCCCCATTGGGGAATTACTTTTTTGCTTGCATTATTATTATTATAGCACTGTTGACAGTGCTATTCAATAGTAATTCCTAACAAAGTTTCAGAAATAATTTTGTTAAAATCAGCACTATCAACAGTGTTAGTTATATGATATACTATAAATATAAGTTTTTAAAGCATAGGGGGCTTAGAAATGGTGTCCGATAAGAAAAAAATAACAAACCGCAGATGGGACAAAGACAATATGCGGTCTGTGTCCTGCCGTCTGAGAACGGAGGACGCTGAGCAATTCAAGGAATATTGTGCAGAGAACGGCACAACGCCCGCTCAATTTCTCAAACAGTACATTCTCAAAACTCTTGATGATTATTATAACAATGACAGTTTGGGTAAATAGCTTCCGGCGCAGAGGTGTTTCGGCAAAACGGAACGCCTTTTCCTTTTCACGCTATTTTATCCTGAACTGAACGCCGCTTACCGAAAAATATACCTCGTCCGCAATAGCCGCAAGTCTTGTGTTTATTGTGCTGAGTGCAATACAAAAATGTCCGTAATGCTCTCCGAACAGATCGTGATAAAATCCTATTTCGTTTGTCACTGCTACAATGCTGCCGTCTTTGGATTTTACCGCATTTATAAAATCGGTTATCTGTTCTCTGAGAAGTTTTCCGATTTTTTCACCCTTGTCATACCCGGATACGTCAAATTGATTGCTGCCGTAAATATAATAGTCCATTGCCGATACGGTAACGCTGTCAAGAATAAAATATTTGTATTCCTGCACCATAGCCGCATAATTCTCAAAACGGAAATCCCGCTCAATACTCCAACTAACATTACGGCTGCTTTCCAGAAATATGATTTTCTCCATTGTCGGTGTGTCTATAGTGCGCCCTGTGCAAAGATACTTAACATTGTCGCAGCCGTCAAAAAACGATACTGCCCACTTGGATTTCCCGCTGTAAGCACTTCCCGATATAAGCGTAAACTTTCCCATATCATTCAACCTTTCTGTTAAATATAACGATTATTATTAGTCCGAGTCTGCCTTTCCTGCTCCTGTTCCCTCTGCTGTTCCTGCTCTGTTTTTCTGATTTCCTCCTGTTCACGCCTTAGCTTGTCAAGGATAAGATCGTAGTCGCTCTGCATTTGCCGCAAATAGGTCTGATAGTTCCTGCCCGCCTCCGATTTCTCCTTTTCGGCGGTTTCGATATTTTTCTCTGTTTCGGCAAGTTCATTTTTCAGATCGGCAATCTCCTGACGGAAAACATCTATGTCGGCGTCTGAACGAAGTCTGTATTTTGTCATGCAGCTGAGTTTGTCCAATTCGTCAAGCTGTTCTGCCGTTGGAATTTTTATTCTTACAAGATCCAGATACCTTGCGCCGTCCTGCAAAACTTTCTCCTTTTCCTCAATGCTCTGCAACAGCTTTTCACGTTCTTTTTTCAAACTGTCGGCTTTCTCTGCGGCGGCATTGACAAGATTTTCAAAATCGCCTACAGAACGGATATTGTTGTCACATAGGTATGTCAGCATTTCGGCATTTTTGCGAAGTTCCGAATAAGTGGCACTGTAAGAATTTTCGGGTCTGCGGTAAACAGTGATTTGCAGTTCACGCAGGCACAAGGCATATTCACGCTGAATACCCTGATACCCTGCGACTGTCTGCAAGCTCATTTCCCGATTTTTGTTTTCAATGCGGTATTGCAGTTCCTCAATTCCATATCCGTCGCCTAAACGCAGGGTTCTTACAGCTTTACGATTTTTCACCGCCTTGACGGACAGGTATTTTCCTAAAGTGACAACATACCCTTTTTCCCGCAGCCTTTCAGACAAGTCCTGCACCGATTGAACATCATCATGCAGGATCAGTTTATCAATATCATCGCAAAGCCGCTGTTTCCATGATGTACCGTTTTTCCTTGCAATCCAATCGCCGTATTTGTGATTTGCATTATACTTCGGATTTTCTATAATGCTGAGTCCGTGAGCCTTGCATATTTTATCCGAAATGTCACGGCAGCGTTTGAGCGTGGTCTTGTTGTCATACCATGCCTTACCGTCAAGATCATAGGCGGCAACTGCGAAATGGTTGTGAATGTGCAAGCGGTCAACATGAGTAGTGACTATCACCTGATGATTTTCTCCGAAAACCTTTCTCGTCCATTCCACGCCGATCTTATGAGCTTCCTCCGGCGTTACCTCGTTAGGCTTAAAGGATTGTATGTAGTGGTGCAGTCTGATTTTTTCCTTTTTTGCTGTGTCCCTGTCAAGCGATTTCTTGTAAAACCTCTCTCCCGAATATCCTTCAAAATTTGCACACATCTCCATGTATGCAGCTTTTACATCAGCATTACAGCATAATCCTGTCGCATATTTCATTTCGTCCGTTTTATTGCCGTTCAGAATGTAGCGTATCAGTTTCAGCGGCAATTGGTGGACGGCAATGTGTTTAATGATCGCCATGCTGATCGTCTTTCAGAATGTCAAGTGACTTTATCGGCAGGAGATAATTCACAAAAACCGTTTCAAGCTCTTCAAAGCTGCTTTTCATATCTTCAAGGTCTTTGGCATAGACCGATTTCGTGCTGTTGGCAACCTTAACGATCTGATTGATCTCGTTTCCGATTCGGTTAAATGACATGATAAGGTGATTAAACTGCTTCATATCAAAACTTTTTATCATGCCCCCGACGGCAATTCTGCGGATATACGTCCCCGTCCTCAGATCAAGAGCGGCGGCATGTTCGCAGACTTTTTTCCATTCTTCGGGGCTGAATTTTACAAGTTTGGCTTTATTTCTGTTTGGCATAATGTTCATATCCTTTCTTTGGGGTCGTATCCTGATCGGAGATCAGGATAGGGGCGGCAGTCCCTAACAATAGGGGAAATACCCCCGATTCCGAAAAAGTATATACTTTTTCTGCGCTTGCTATCCTACGAGCCGTTTTCCCTCCCTCGCACCTCCGCAACGGCTTTTAGAGGTCCGTGCCGCATTTTCCCGTCCGCATATACGTCAAAAACGGCCGCTTCGGAATACTGTACTTGCGCCCGATACTCAAAACGGGAAAGGGCATTTTGTCATGCCGCCTGTAAAACGAATTGAGCGAAATGCCCATAACAGCAGCGACTTCGTGTGACGTGAGATACTCACGCGGCAAAGCCTCGATTTCCTCCAGTGTAAGATTTTCCAATTCCGCACCTCCGTTGATTTTTTCGGATTTCACGATCTCACGGATTTACATGATTTGTGATTTTTTGCAAAAAAGAAAAATCCCGCAAAGAGCAAAATTGAAAAAATTGCAAAAACTGCCGACTTGACGATTTTGTAAAATCTTCTTTTTTTCATCTCCTGCTCCATGAGAACATCGCCGATATTGAGATGATCGTCAAATCTTCTCACTTTCTTTTCTTCCTCTGCCTTACCGACAGGCGGGACAGAGTAAGATGAGCTGCGGACATCGGGTGTGTTTTCGCCTGATTTTTCCGATTTGGAATTTTCCTGCAAACCGGAATATTTGAAATTTCTGTAGTCCATATCACTTTTTCCTCCTTGTTTTTTCGCTGAGAGCCTTTTTCAGACTTTCACGGTACTTCACAATGATTTCCAACTCCTGCTCATAACTATCGGTGTTTCCGCTGCAATCGCAGTAGTCGCTGAACATCTCCTGAATTTCCTTTTCGGCTTCGGCTGAACGCATGGTATAATACTCATGTTCCTCTGAATATTCCTCGTCGCTTTCAAAATCCTCCGGTCTGAGATCGTCAAGCTCCGATCTGCACTCATCAATCGTATCAAGCTGATTGTAGAAGTTCTTTTCCTCGGAGTTCCTGATAAGATATGCGAGAAAATTTTCGTACTCGTCAAGGGAGAACCAACAGCTATCAAACCATTTCTCGGCGTGACATCTTTCGTCCGTGCCGTTTGAGTATGTGCCGTCAACCAGATCGCCGATAAAATTTTCAAGCAGCTTTTCCGGAGTAAGTCCTACGCTGCCCGCTTTTTCAAAAAGACGTTTCACATCAGTGTCGGATAATTCCGGCTTGAACGTCCGTGGGGAAACTGTTTCAATTTTCTTTTTCTGCTGTTCCGCATTATTCATAAAGCAAAATCCTTTCTATTTTCAAAATTTGTTTGTCTTACGGAAAAATAAAAAAACAGGAGGACCTCTTGCGCTGTTCATCGCCTACGTCCTCCTGAAATAACGGTCTATGCTTTCCTGCTCGTTGTATTCTTCAAGCTCATAGTCGCAAAGCCAATTCCACAAGCAGGATTTCAGATATGCTTTCGGGTGCTTTATTTCTTTTTCTGCTAAAAGCATCTGCCACTTTTCTTCAAAGTGCATAAAACAATCGGCAAGGGAATATCGTTTGATTATCTCGTTTAGCCTGTCAATGATCTCATAATACCTGACAATCTGTCCGCAAATTCTTATGCTGTCCTTTTCCGTCATATCTGCAAGGGAGCATATAACAGTTTCCCAAAATGAGCGTTCTTTCTCATCGGTATCACCGCAGAAGTAATAGCTGTATCCGCACAAGTATCTTAAAGCCGCTTTCATAGCTTTCTTGTCATTTTTCAGATAATAGGGGATTTTACACTTGTTAGCCTTTCGCTCCTTCTCGTTCCAATAGTCAAAGTGCCGTTCGCTTTTTGGCTCTGTAAGAGAATATTCCGATCGGTTAATTCCGATAGCCTCTAAAACTTCGCAAAATGTCATCGGTGCTGCACAGGGCTTGTCGGTTCTTTCAACAGTTTTATTATTATTCGGTTTTTCCTTTCTCTCTGATCTATCGACTGATTGATCTCTCTTAGGATTATTTTTCTTAGGTTTTATATTATCTTTAGTTTTGTTCTCCGCAGGGTAAGAACAAGTTCCCGCCTTGGGGCAGGAACAAGCAGCCGCCTTATGGTCGGAACAGGGTTCAGCGTCCTTTGACCGTCTTTTAGGGAGATCGGCTCCTGAACGTTCCTGTTTCTTCGGAACATTTTTCTTTTTCTGCTGCTTGTCCGAACGCTGCTGCGACTTTTCGGCGATTTTCTCCTTTGAGATTCCGACAATATTCTCGGCAACGGTAACGCCTTCGGAGATCAGCCGCATGAGATTTTCCGTATCGTCAACAATTCTGAAATAACGCTTTGCAGGCATACCCTTATACTCGCATTCGATCATTCCATGCGCTATAAGGTGGTTAATGGCTGTTTTTTGTGCCTTAGCCGCAAATGTGGTGCTTTCCTGCAAGTCACATATAGTTGAGTAGAACCAACCGCCTTCGCAGAGCATACCGTTCTTTGAATAATACGTCTGCTTGGCTATGAGAGCAGAGTAGATTATGGTTTCCGTCATTCCGACTGCGTGAGCTAACATTCTGTGCGCCGAGATCGTATTGTCGGGATTGAGCAGCTGAATTATTGCTGAAAGATTATATGCAGACATTTTATATCACCTCCCCTCTGACTTCGCGAACGCAGCTTGCAATGTTCGTGTGATTGATAAGGTACAAAACCTCCGACTTGACGATTTCCACTTTGCTCTTGGTGCAGAAACTGTCAAGCTGAATTTCAGTGTCGGTCATGGCGTAGAGCCGCTCTTTCATTGCCCTGCTGATTACGATTCCGCTGTCCTGCGAAAAGTTATGTAAGCATTCTGTAAAGATCACCGAAAACATCAATTTGCTTTCCTCATATACGTCCTCACGGACCATAACTGCTTTCGGGATAAAAATTAAATCTTTATTCAAGATCTCGATAATTTTTTCTATTCCGCTCTGCTGACAAGCGTTTGCGGAAGTGGCTGTATTCTGCATACTTTTTCCTCCGGTTCTATTTATAATCAAATATTTTCCTGCGTTTTTTATAATCCTCCCATGTTTCCGAACGGAAACAACCGCTGTAAACATACTTCTGAGCAAATTCTCTCTGCTCCGCATTGGGTATTATCCCCATTCGGGTGTTGCGTTCCGGCTGAGCATAGATGTTTATACCTCTTAGCTGCTTTAGCTGATCTACACGGTATGCCGCATTATCCACATCAGATGTGACAAGAAGATAGATAAACAGCCGATATGGGCGAACGCCGTACTTTAACAGACGGTCAGCCGTACTTCTCACAGCCTCAATCTGAGCATTGGTGTCGCAGCTAAAGCGGATAAAACGTATCCATTTAAGGCAAGATAGTATCTCTGCTATCCTGTCGTCAACAAGTCCGGCGTCCATGCCCTGATTCAAGTCAATTGCATACCCGCTGTCTATCATGCTTTCAAGCTGATCTACGCCGTATCTGCAAGCAAGAATATTATTATCCATGAGGACCAGCTTCTTACTGTCCGATCTGACAAGCTCCCGCCACTCCCGATACGGCTTGATCGCTCCTTCTTTCTGCGGTACAACACACCAGCGGCAGCTATTGGGGCAGCCCCTCGTTATAAAGCCTATGGCATAGTCACATTCGGGATAGATACTGTAGTCGGGGTACATATCGTCTATTTCCTGCGGAAGTGCCGACTTAACATCATAGCCTGTCCCGCCTTTTATGGCGTCCGGCGGCAGATATGGATTTTCGGGTGTAAAATCAAAGATTTTGCCCGAATAGACCCTATCATACTTTTCAAGCGGGGACCACCACTTCACGCTGTCGCCTAAAGACTTATGATACGCCGATATTTTCATCAGCGCATAGTTAGGGTACGTCTTATGCCGAAAATGCTCCTTCTCGCTGTCATGCAGTCCTATCTTCATCTTCTGTCCTCCTTTACAAATAAAAAAAGCGTCCTGACTTTTACATCAGAACGCCTTGTGTTATTCTTTTCCTGCTATATAACCATCTCGGCAGAAAGCACTATATTATGTACATGACCCATCATTTTGACGTTATTCCGAGTGAATTTCCATTGTTGTTCCGGACACATCACTTTGACCATCATTCCGCCTACAGAGCCTGCTTCACGAGCAGTAATATCTCCGTTGTAGCCGTTTCTGAGGGTAACGCCGACTTCATTAGCGGCTTCCATCTTAAATCTTTCAAGGGTTTCTCTGCCCTGTGCAGTAAGATTATCGCTTTTCATAATAAAAATGCTCCTTTTTATTGTTTTATTCTGACGTCATGACTTGAAGTCTGTCGTCTTTTGGGGTTTGCAGTAATATTATATGAACACGTTTTTTTATTATGATTAGAAATGTTTTGATTTTAAACCATTTTTTTATTCTGTGTAACACATATATATAATATGAATTTTAGCAGTCTAATATTTTAATTGCTGGCACTCTTGTATAGCAAGTGCTAATTTTCATCAGATTTTCACATAATGGAAATGAACTTATCATATAAGGGGTATATTATAGAAAACAGAAAAGGAAAAAAGGAGCTGATACCGATGGGTCGGTATAAATTGAATCAACCGTAATATAATAAATAAAAATGAAACAGGAGTGATCTTTTATGTATGGTATTACACCCTTTACAAGTACAAACCTTTTTGACGCATTTGATGACTTTGACAGACACTTTTTTGCGGACAGAATGCCGAATATGGTACGGACAGATATCCGTGAAGAAAAGGATAAATACGTGTTGGAATCCGAGCTTCCGGGATTCAGCAAGGAGGATATCGCCATTGACATTATAAACGGAAATCTGGTTTTGAAAGCGGAGCGCAGATCATCTGATGAGGAGAAGGACAAAAACGGTAAATATATACGCAGAGAACGTTCCTACGGCTCATACAGCAGGAGCTTTGATCTTTCGGGAATTGACTCCGATCATATCAGCGCCCGTTATAAGGACGGTATCCTGACGCTTGATCTGCCGAAAAAACAGCAGACAGTACCCGAGTCGAAAAGACTTGCTATTGCAGATTGACAGCAGGTCTTGTCTTTCTTAAATCATAAATTTTTAAGCTGCCGTATCACCTGCGGCAGCTTTTTTGTGCGGTAAAAACGATTTTGTCAGAAGTCAGTATTGTATATATGTTAAACCGGCAGATCATCGGTTTTTTGCATAAAAATAAAACATTTTTCTATCGTAAAGCACTGCCGTTATTTTGTATATTGTCGGAATTATCCGCATATATTTTAGAGGGCTTGTACTCAAAAACCGTTCGGTAAAATAAATTTTTCGGCAACGATAAAGAGCCGTGCAGTATTACGGCGGATCTTAACGTTTTCGTCTGTAAAAACCGAACAGGCTTCCAAAGCCCCTTAATATATGAAAGGAGAGCCGATCTTGAAAAAACAGGGTTTTTTATACGGTTCTGCGGTGCTGATGATCTCGGCTGTGCTTGTGAAGATAACGGGAGCGCTTTTTAAAATACCGCTTGCAAATATGCTCGGAGGAACGGGCATGGGGTATTTTTCCTCAGCCTACAGTATTTTTATGCCTGTCTATGCCGTGTCGGTAACGGGACTTCCTACTGCTGTGGCAAGAACATCGGCAGCCGCCTGCATAACGGGACGGGAGGAGGACTGCACGGCTGTCAAACGTGAAGCCATGAGACTTTTTGCCCTTGTGGGAGCTGCTGCAATGCTTGTTATACTCCTTGCGGCGTACCCGTTCTGCAAATATATTTCTAAGGATATCTATGCTCTGCCGGCAGTTGCGGCGATAGCTCCGTCTGTAATGGCAGGTTGTCTTGTGTCGGTTTACAGAGGTTATTATGAGGGTATGAGGAATATGTATCCTACGGCGCTGTCACAGCTTGTGGAGGGCGTTGCACGGCTTGTAATGGGACTTGCTCTGTGTAAGCTCTGTCTTTTTGCCGCAGAAAAATATCCCGAGAAGTTTCTGAGAATAATAGGCTGTGAGGGAAAAAACATATCCGCCGAGGCTGCCGCAGTGCCTTACAGTGCCGCTGCTGCGGTATTGGGCATAACCCTTTCCTCCTTTGCGGGACTTTTCTATCTGATGAAAGCGGACGCACGTTTGTCAGAAAAAAACGTAAGCAAAGTAAAACCCTCAAAATCGGACAGGGACAGAATAACGGGAGAGCTTCTGAAAATTGCGCTGCCTGCGGCGATAGGAGCGCTTGTTACAAATCTTACATCACTTATAGATCTTGTGACTATCATGCAGTCCCTCAGAACGATAATCGGAAAATCTCCGTGGGTGTTTGCGGGGCTTTTAGGCGCAGGGGTATCCTATGCACAGATACCTAATTTTGTCTACGGCAGCTTTACGGGTCTTGCGGTGACGGTTTTCAATCTTGTACCCTCACTTACAAATATGTTCGGTAAAAGTATGCTGCCCGCAGCAGCTGCTGCAAAGGCTTCG
Source organism: uncultured Clostridia bacterium (assembly GCA_947625735.1). Taxonomy (GTDB): domain Bacteria; phylum Bacillota; class Clostridia; order Oscillospirales; family Ruminococcaceae; genus Huintestinicola. Next base: position 86,765 of record CANQPL010000008.1, on the reverse strand, counting down.
GGAGATGAAAAACGTCTCGGAGAATGTGCATACGGCGCAATGCTTGCTTCGTCAATAGCGGCTGTGCCTGCGGGGCTGGGTATCGCAGCAATGGCGGAGCCTATACTTTCAACTCTTTTTTCGGGAAAAACTCTTGAAATAAGCGTTTGCGCTGATGCAATGGCTATTCTGGGGCTTGCAGTACCATTTTTGTGCTTATCCTCGGCTGCGTTTTCTCTGCTTCAGGCGGCGGACAGAGCGGACATACCCGTAAAGCTGATGGGAATAGGTGCGGCTGTAAAGCTGGCAGGAAATCTTATTCTTACACCTGTAGGCTCTCTGGGAGTAACGGGAGCTGCAATATCCACGCTTATATGTTATGGGGTCATATGTATTGCTTCACTTGCTGAACTGAAAAAATATGCGGGCTTTTGTCCGGGAAAATTTTTTACCTCAATAATTGCTGTTATTGTGGGAGGAGTACTGTGTGCGGCGGGTGCTGTTATTATGTACGATCTGATCTGCGGACGGCTGGGAACGCCTGTAAGCACCGTGTTATCATGCGGTTTCGGGGCATTGATTTACATAATAGTAACATATTTTTCGGGTATAATCAGCAAAAGTACGTTAAAAATGCTGATTTCTTAAAAAAATTAAAAAATATACTTGAATTTCATGGAAAAATCGGTTAATATATTATAGGCAGGATTTATAATTTTCAGGAAAATAACCGAAGGGAGTACAAGACTTTGGACTTCGTATTCAAGGAAAGCTATGATATTAACGATCTGCTCAGGATCATGGAGATACTTCGTTCAGAAAACGGCTGCCCGTGGGACAAGGAGCAGGATCATAAATCAATACGCAAGGATTTTCTTGAGGAGGTATATGAGGTTTGTGAAGCTATCGACCTTGAGGACAGCGATCTTCTGAAGGAAGAATTGGGCGATGTACTGCTTCAGGTGGTTTTTCATGCCCGCATTGAGGAGGAACAGGGCAGATTCTGCTTCGGCGATTCGGTAAATGATGTTTGCAGAAAGCTCATTATCCGTCACCCTCATGTATTCGGAGAGGTCAAAGTTGCAGACAGCAGCGAAGTCCTTAAAAACTGGAATGATATAAAACAGAAAACAAAGGGTCAGCTGACCTATACGGAAACGCTCAGAAGCGTGTGCAAGGCTCTCCCGTCACTGATGAGGGCGCAGAAGCTCAGTAAAAGAGCCGTTCGTGCAGGCATGAACGTAAATGCAGACATGGCGGCGGAGAGGATAAGCGAGGAGCTAAAAAGGGTCAGAGCCGCAGCAGCGCCCGAGGAAAGAGAACGTGCGCTGGGCGATATGCTTTTTGCGGCGGCAGAGCTTGCAGGAGCTTTAGGCTGTGATGCCGAGGAGGCTCTTACAAAAGCTTCTGACAGATTCACTGACAGATTTGAGGATCTGGAAAAGAACGGTATGCTGTGAAGGGAAGAATGGATTCCCTTGACATAGATGCGCCCGGGGGTTATTGCCGCAGGGCGGAAAAACAATGATGTTCGGTGTCGGGACACCGAAAAAATATGGAGGTAATTTACAATGGCAAAGGAAAAGGTTCCTACAATGACAAAGGCAGATCTTGTAAATGTTATCGCAGAAAAGAGCGAGCTTTCCAAGAAGGATTCCGAAAAGGCTCTGAGTGCGGCACTCTCTGCTATCACAGAGGCTCTTGTCAAGGGAGAAAGAGTGCAGATCGTAGGCTTTGGTACCTTTGAGGTGAGAAACAAGCAGGAGAGAACTGTTATCAATCCCAGCACTAAGGAGAAAACTATCGCTCCCGCAAGAAAATCTCCCGCATTCAAGGCAGGCAAGGCTCTCAAGGACGCTGTTGACGTAAAGTAACATAATGAGCCTTTTTATCGGGGCTGCGGTCACGGCGGCAGTCTGACGGCAAAAACAGGCTCTTTGGTGCTGCACTGCTTTATACGGCAGTGCAGCGTTTTTTCGTTTGTTGAGGAGGTATATTATGAGACTGGACAAGTATCTGAAGGTTACAAGGCTTATCAAGCGCAGGACGGTGGCAAATGAAGCCTGCGATGCAGAAAAGGTGTATGTGAACGATAAACCCGCCCGTGCGTCCTATGACGTAAAAGAGGGCGATATTATCGAGCTTCGCATGGGTACAAGACCTATTAAGGTAAGAGTGTTAAAAGTATCCGAATATGCCACAAAGGAAAATGCGGCGGAGAATTATGAGATACTGCCGTAAGATGTGAAAATGGATAATTTAAGTATAATTTAAAAAATTTTGTATAAATGCTCAATTTTTGTGTGTATTTGTTGTGCAAAAAGCCTATTTTTTATTTATCTTAACTAAAAACCATTGACTTTTTGTCAAAACAGTTGTATATTAGAAGCATAAGGGGCGAAAACGTTTAAAGACTATTTACGCTTTACAGTGTGAAAATCATGTGAAAATCAGCCCCCGATTTTTCAGAACCGGAGCAGAAGAGATGGTTTCTATAAAGGACATTGCAGCCGCCTGCGGAGTGTCGATCGCAACAGTAAGCAAGGCGCTCAACGACCATAGGGACGTGAGTGAAACCACAAGGCTCACGGTGCAGGAAACTGCCCGCAGAATGGGCTATTTTCCGAATTCACAGGCAAGAGCGCTCAAAACGAACCGTACATATAATCTGGGCGTTCTTTTCAGCGAAAGGACCGGAAGCGGGCTTACGCAGAATTACTTTGCGTCCGTTCTCAACAGCTTCAAGCGGGAGGCGGAGGCAAACGGTTACGATATTACCTTTATAAGCGGTAATATCGGACGAAGAAAAATGACTCCCCACGAACACTGTATGTACAGAAATGTAGACGGTGTGATAGTTGTGTGTGTGGACGACGGCATTGATGAGGATACAAAGGAGCTTTTTGCAAGTGATATCCCCATTGTTACCATTGACCATATCCATAAGGGGAAGCTGTCTGTGATATCCGACAATGCGGCGGGTATGCGCTGTCTGGTGGAATATATTGCAGGCAGGGGACATACAAAAATTGCGTATATTTACGGCGATCCGTCAGATGTGACTTTGGTAAGGGTAAACACCTTCAAGGAAACACTGGTTCGCCTGAATATAAATGTCAGAAGCGAATTTCTCTTGCAGGGACGCTACCATGATACCTCAAGTACCGAGCTTCTTGTAAAAAAGGTCTTGTCTTGCAGCGACAGACCGACTTGCATTATCCTCCCGGACGATTTTGCAGCGATCGGAGCGATAAATGCACTGGAGGAGGAGGGATTGTCCGTTCCGGAGGACATTTCCATTGCGGGATATGACGGTATTGTGCTGTCACAGGTCTTAAGACCTCAGCTTACGACGATAAGGCAGGACACCGATCGTCTGGGAGCCGAGGCGGCAAAGAGACTGATCGCACTGATAAGAAAGGAGATCACCCCCAATGAGTCTCCGCTCATTGTAAAGGGAAGTCTTCTTGAAGGAGGATCGGTTCGGGATCTGAACCGATGAATCACACGCTATTATGCTCAAAAATGAGTATAATATATCTTTAAGGAGGAAAAACCAATGAAGAATTTAAAGAAAACACTGGCCATGATCTCATCTGTAGTTATGGTTGGCTCTGTATTCGCAGCTTGCGGCGGCGGTAGCAGTGACAGCGGCAACAGCGGCGATACAACAACTGCGGCTGCTGCAAATGAGGGCGGCGAAACTGAGGCTGCTGCTGATACAGAGGCAGCTGCTGAGGACGGCGAAACTGAGGCTGCTGCTGATACAGAAGCTGCTGCTGATACAGAGGCTGCTGACAGCGGCGATGCTGCTTCCGGCGACAAGCTCACAGTTCTCTGCTGGAACACAGATGATATCAATCCTATGATCGAGTGCTTCTGCAACGAGACCGGTCACACCGCTGATGAATTCAACGTTCAGAACTTCGGTGTAGGCGGCGGCGATGCAGCAGAGCAGTATGATCTCTATCTGGGCGATGCAGCTAACGATGCTGATATCATGTTTGTAGAGGCTGACTGGGCGCTCAAGTACATCAACGATGACAGTGCTGAGACAGGTACAAAGCCTCTTTCCGATATCGGTGTTTCCGAGGATTACAGCAATCTCTTCAACTACACCGTTGAGATCGGTAAGTCCTCAAGCGGCGTTCAGAAGGGTCTTTCGTGGCAGGCAGCAGCAGGCGGTTTTGCATACAGAACAGACCTTGCAGAGACCTATCTGGGCGTAACCACTCCTGATGATTTCCAGGCTCTTGTTTCCGATTGGGACAAGTTCATGGAAACAGCTTCTAAGGTAAAGGAAGCTTCCAACGGTACTACAGCTCTGACCACATCTCTGGGCGGCGTTGCACAGGTATTCTTTGCAGCAAGAACAACTCCTTGGGTAAAGGACGGACAGCTTGTACTTGATGATACCGTAAAGAACTACATTGACATGGCAAAGACCATGTATGACGAGCATTATGTAATCCCCGGCGTTGCACAGTGGGGCGACGGCTGGCTGGCAGCAGGCGTTACCGATGAAACAATGGGTTACTTCGTATCCACATGGGGCTTCGGTGATTCCATTCTTACATCCGCAGCAGGCGGCGAAGGTGGCGCTACATACGGCAAGTGGAACGTTGTAGTAGGACCTCAGCCTTTCTACTGGGGCGGTACATGGGCAACTGTAGCAAGCAGATGCAACAACCCCGATCTTGCTAAGGAGTTCATTGAGTTCTTCACCGTTAACACCGATGGTGCTACAGCATACGCAAACTTCAAGGGCGAGTATGTTTCCAACAAGGCAGCTATGGACGCAGTTATCCCCAACTACGAGGGTCTTGGCGTTCTCGGCGGTCAGAACCACTACGAAGTCCTCAAGACCGTTGCAGAGAGCATCAACAACAGCGGTGCTATCACGCCTTATGACTCCATCATCAAGACTGCATTCAACGATGCTGTAAACGAGTACTGCGTAGGTACTTATGCATCTGTTGATGATACTGTAAATGCATGGGTAGATGATGTTGCAGGTACACTTGGTGAGCAGATCGGCTACGATAACTTTGCGTGATTACTAAAAAAATTAAATTTTGACTTCTTGACTTTGCATAAGCATCGTGGGGCAGGCAGGTGTCTGCCCCATAGATGCAAAATATTTATCTTTTATTTTGAGGGGAGAATCACACTATGGCAACAGGCTCGGGAGTTAAACACCGTTCAATAAGCTATGCAAAGTATGGCTATTTGTTTATACTGCCATTCTTTCTGGTTTATATTTTTTTCCAGATCTATCCGCTATTCAACACTTTCTATCTCAGCACTCAGAGTAATGGCTCAGTAACCACCGAGTCGGTCGGTCTTAACAATTTCAAATGGCTGCTCGCATCAGGTCAGAGCCGTCCTTATGCTGCCGTACATGATAACTTTGTACGAGTTATGGGTAATACCTTGATCCTTTGGTTTGGTAACTTTATTCCCCAGATTATTCTTTCACTCCTGCTTGCTGCATGGTTCACAGATGCTTATCTGAAAATAAAAGGTAAAGGCTTCTATAAGATCGTTATGTATATGCCGAACATCATTACAGCAGCTTCTGTTGCAGCTCTCTTTGTAATGCTTTTCTCAGAGAACCAGTTCGGTGCGGTCAACAAGATGCTTGCCAATATGGGTTTGATTGATGCGCCTGTTCGTTTTGTAACCGACCAGACAAATTCACGAATAATGATCATGTTTATACAAACATGGATGTGGTTCGGTAATACGACTATCATGCTTATGTCGGGTATCATGGGCATAAATCCCTCACTTTTTGAGGCTGCCAACATTGACGGTGCTTCACCCGGTCAGCAGTTCTTCCTTATTACTATTCCTCTTCTCAGACCCATTATGCTCTACACCATGATTACCTCCATGATCGGCGGTCTCCAGATGTTCGATATGCCTTATCTGTATAACGTAGGTACATCTCAGAACAAGTACACCGAAACTATTGCGGTATTCATTTACAACCACTTCCACAATGCAATCAGCCCCAACTACGGCTATTCCGCTGCGGCATCGGTTATTCTGTTTGTTATAACCGCAGTTCTCGGATCTATTGCCTTTGCATTCAATAAGGACGATGACGGCAGAGGAACAAAGGCTAAGAAGAGTGCTCTTAAAACTAAGCTTGGAGGTGCGTAAGTCATGCCGGATATTGCAGGAACAAAAAGTAATTCACAGAGCATAAAAATCAGGACAGGTCTTGTTACAGCAGTTATGGTAATTCTTAGTATCATTGCACTGCTGCCTATATATGTTCTTATTGTAAACGCTACAAGAAATCACGTTGATATTACATCAAACGGTGTGTCTTTTATCCCTAATCTTCATCTGTTTGAAAATATCAAGACCCTTAACCAGTGGACGGAGGAAGGCAAGGTTGCTTATGATGCATGGACAGGTTATGCAAACAGTGCGATCATAGCATTTTCCACCACTATCCTCACTGTTGTATTCTCCGGAATGACAGCTTACGGTGTTGTTGTTTACGACTTTAAGTTTAAGAATGCAGCATATACATTCATTCTTGCGGTTATGATGATACCTGTACAGGTAACATCGGTAGGTTTCTATCAGTTCATGTCAAAGCTGGGACTTACAGATAATTATTTACCTCTGATACTTCCTGCTATTGCAGCCCCGTCAGTCGTATTCTTCATGAGGCAGTATATGAAATCTTCATTCCCGCTTGAAATAGTCGAAGCAGCAAGAATTGACGGCTGCGGCGAGTACAGAACATTTTTCACTATCGGTATTCCTATGATGAAACCTGCATTTGCAGTTCAGGCAATATTTGCTTTCGTTGCAAACTGGAACAACTTCTATATGCCCTCCATGATTCTTATTTCCAGAAAACAGAATCAGCTTACACTTCCTATGATGGTCAATACCATTCTTTCAAATGATAAGCTGGCGGATTATGGTGCTCAGTATGCAGCTATCATGCTTTCCATTATCCCCGTAGTTGTAGTGTACTTCATCTTTTCACGTTCTATCGTTGAAGGTGTTGCACTTGGCGGCGTAAAGGAATAAAAAAGTTTTTGGGAGCAGACCTCATTTTATGGGGTCTGCTTTTTTGTGCTTATTAACTAATAATAAGCGCTGTTTTTTTAGGGAGTTGTCATAATCAATGAATATTTTCTTTAACTCTTGACAAATCTGTTAGTGAATTATATAATAATAAAGTAAGTTTTTTTGAACGCAGGTACATAAATTTAGGAGGAATAGATCATGGCAAAAACCGTAAAAAAAGCTTCCGAAGAGACTGTTCAGGTTTTGACCTATGAGAGCATTGTTGAATCTTTCAAGACAAGAGCTGCAAAGGCAAAAGCTCCTGTAGATGCCAGAGTGGTAGCTCAGGTGAAGCTATACGGTACTGTTGAGGGTGTTCTCTATGTTCTTGTAGCAAATGGTATTGCTGTAGTTGAGCCTTTTGATTACAGGGGTGCAGATATTGAGGTAGAAGCTGATTCAGAAATTTTCGCATCTGTTGTCGAAGGAAAAAGGCAGCTTTCATCAGCTATCGCAGACGGGAGCGTCAAGATGCAGGGGAATGCAGGCAAAGCTATTATTCTTGCTGAGTCGGTATTCTGATACTTTGCATAAATACTGATTATTTTGGGGCGGGCGGTTTGTCCGCCCTATGTTTTATTTAAGGGGATTATATTGACTGTCGGTTCAGTGCAGTCTCAGAAAATGTTATGGAGGAAAAATGCTAAGATTCATAAAGATTGATGACAGCCTATGCAGAACAGATCAGCACAACGCTGCTTACTCACTTTTATATGACGGAATATGGCAGGAATATGGGGTAAGGATTTCGGAAAAAGACATTGCCCGTGGGGAGCTTGGAAAGCCTTATCTGAAATGCTATCCGCATATACATTTTTCTATTTCTCATTGCAGTGGGCTTGCCGCCTGTCTTATCGCCGATGTTCCCTGTGGAGTGGACTGCGAACCTGTCCGCAATGCCCGTGACACGGTGGCACACAGGGTCTTTTCACAAAGCGAATTTGCTCTTTATATGTCATTGGGCGAAAGGGAAAGAGATATTTATTTTACTGCCCTATGGACATTAAAGGAGGCATATGCTAAAGCGGACGGCAGGGGTATTTCCGTAATGAAGCAAGGGGAGTCTGAGATAAGGGACGGCGTTTTTTCCTCTGTAAGCGGTATGTATTGTCGGACATTTACCGATGATGAATTTATTTTGTCAGTCTGTGCGGCTGAAAGGATCCGTATCAATACGGAGTTTGGTTGTGAATTAAATATTCATAAAATACTTGACAAAAGTAAAAAATAATGATATATTTATATTTAGAAATATTTTCATTTATGTATTATGGAGGAATAAAAATGCAGTATGAAGTGAAAAATGCTCCACTTCCGGTGCTTATATGTAAAATGTCAGACGGCGAATCAATCATGTGCCAGAAGGGTGCAATGTCGTGGATGACGCCGAACATGGAAATGGCAACCGGTATAGGCAATAACGGCGGCGGATTTATGGGCGCTATCGGCAAAATGGCTAAGAGTACCTTCACAGGTGAGTCTATTTTCAGAAATACCTACACCTGTAGGGGCGGCGACGGAGAGATCGCCTTTGCAGCGTCTTTCCCGGGAAATATTATCTGCTTTAATACCACTAACAGTCAGATAATCGCCCAGAAAACCGCATACCTTGCCAATACTCCCGGAGTGGAAATGGATATTTTTTTCCAGAAGCGTCTTGGGGCGGGATTCTTCGGGGGAGAGGGCTTTATCATGCAGCGTTTTTCGGGAAAGGGCATGGTTTTTCTTGAGATAAGCGGTTGTATCTGCGAGTATAATCTTGCCCCGGGTCAGGCAATGCTTGTAGATACGGGCTATCTTGCGGCAATGGAGGCTACCTGCTCTATGGATATTGAATCCGTAAAGGGCATAGGGAATGCGCTACTCGGCGGAGAGGGACTTTTCAACACCCGTGTTTCGGGTCCCGGACGTATCTGGCTGCAGACAATGCCTGTAAATGCTCTTGCAAGCTCTATTCAGCCCTATATCATCACACGTTCAAGCTGAAAAAAGCGTCCCCGCAGCATTTTGTTACGGGGACATTTTATTTTATTCATCTGCATTGATATCATCAAGTGTCAGCAGATAGGAGGGCAGAAACTCACGGATAAACTCCTCTGCCTCGGGCAAAGCCATTTCGTGAATAGCTTTCAGAGTGGACTTTTCCGCCTCAGAAAAATCGGTGTTACCCATCTGCCGCTCCTCGATGCACTTTATCAGAGCGGAGAGCTTGTCCGCTGCCTTTACCAGCTTCCACAGCTCACTCTCCTCATCGGTCTTTCCGAAAAGAGGACGGTAATGCTCCCGCAGATCAGAGGGCAGATAGGAGAGCATTTTTTTCTCCGCCATTGCTTCTACCTTGTCATACTCAGCCTTTATCTCGGCATTGTAATACTTGATAGGAGTTGGCAGATCACCTGTGATTATTTCGGTCACATCGTGGTACATAGCGATCAGCGCACATCTCTCGGGGGACACATTCCCACCGAAACGCACATTTCTGTAAAGTGCAAGCACATGAGCAATAAAAGCAGTTTCAAGGCTGTGTTCGCTTATATTTTCGTTAATTGTGTTGCGCATAAGTCCCCAGCGGTTTATGTACTTCATTCGTGAGATTATGGCGAAAAACTGCATTTCTTTCATAATATGTTCCTTTCACTTAGTGAGTGATAAAAAAGAGGTTTTAAAATGGACAGTCTTATTTATAGCCTGAACGCCACCGTTCCTGTATTTCTTGTAATTGTGATCGGTTATCTTCTTAACCGCACGGGAATGTTTACCGAGGGCTTTATTTCTTCATCAAACAAATTCATTTTCAATGTTTGTCTGCCTGTCATGGTTTTTTCCGATCTTGCGCAGACAGATATTTTAACTGCCTTTGACGGCTCACTTGTAATCTACAGCGCAGTTATAACCGTTATAGCCTTTGCGCTTATCTGGATAGGGGCAAGACTTTTTATTAGGGACAGGACTATCATCGGCGCATTTGTTCAGGCGGCATACCGCAGCTCGGTGGCAGTCATGGGTTTTGCATTTATGATGAATATAAGCGGAGGGGCGGGACTTATTCCGATGATAATTATTGGCTGCGTTCCTCTCTACAATATTTTTGCGGTTACTGTGCTGACCTTTGAAGCACCCGATGCACAGAACGATACGGATAAGAAAAGCAAGATAAAGAATGCAGCTGTCGGAATATTGAAAAATCCCATTATAATCGGAATTGTGACGGGCTGTGCAGGCTCTCTGCTCCATGTTTACGATTTTCTGCCGCAGATAGGAGTAAAGACCCTTGAAAGCCTTGCTGACATCTCCGCTCCCTTGTCGCTTATAGTTATAGGCGCTTCCTTTGACGGCAGGGAGGCTCTTAAAAAGATAAAACCTACGGTCATATGCTCGCTTATCAAGCTCATAGCAATGCCGGCAGTATTTCTGACAACAGCAGTGCTTATGGGCTTTCGGGGAGATGCGCTTCTTGCACTTGTAATTATGCTCGGTTCTCCCACAACGCCCTCCTGTTACATAATGGCGAAGAATATGCATAATGACGGCGTTCTGACCTCGGGAGTCATTGCCGCAACCACTCTTTTATCCTCGGTAACGCTTACGTTCTGGATATTTATTATGCGTTATATGGGATATATCGGTGTATAATGGTCAGAGTGTGCAGATCACTTTTCCGGTATTTCCTTTGCATATTTACTCTTCGAGAAGAATATCTCTTGCTTTTTTATATTTTTCCAGCCGTTTAAGGTCATTCTCTGTTACACTTTCAAGTCGGGTAAGATCGCTGTTATGAGCAAGGTCGGCGAACTTTACCGTCCTTGCTATTGCATTATCCTTGAGCGCACGTACGTAATTAAAATAATCCTCGCTCTTGTCATGGGTCAGCAGCTTTACCGCCTCGAGGACAATTTCCGGAAATCCCAGTTCTCTCAGATCCTCCATTGTCATGGTGGTATCCTCAATAATATCATGGAGCAGGGCGGCAGTGACGGTTTCTTCTGTTGTCATCTGCTCCGCAACATGATATGGGTGGAATATGTATGGCAGACCGCATCTGTCGGTTTGTCCCATATGAGCGTTATAGGCGGTATTAAGTGCTTTTACTGTCATTTTTGAATAGATCATATATTTTGCCTCCTTTTCATGATTATAGCATAAAAAGCAGCGGAAAGCAAGCTATTTTGTATTTTTCTTTTCGTTCTGTCTGAGCATAAGCTCTATCATTCCTAAGACAAGCTCCTGCTGTGAACTGTCAAGAGCCGAAAATTTTTTTGCCAGAATTTTTTCTGCGGGTTTTTCCTTTGTCTTATGCCCCAGCAGGTAATCTGCCGAAACACCAAAAATATCCGCAATGGCAATAAGCGTTACATAGTCGGGTTCGTGCTTGTTCCTGATATATCCGTTAAGGGTAGTGGGAGCGATTTTCAGACGCTGTGCAAGTGTCCTTTGGGACATATTGTTTTTTTCAAGCAGATTTATTACGGTTTGTCCGAAATCCATTATCATCACCTCTAAGTTTATTATAAAATAACTGTGGGGCAATAACAGATTAATCCGAAAATGTAGGATTTTTTTGTTGACAAATCCGATAATTTAGTATATAATTATTATAGGATTGAAAGGAAGTGTACTTATGGGTAAGACGGATCGGATTATCGCAAAAACCAATATTGTGTATGATGACGGGACACTGTCAGGCACAATGATCTGCGAATATAACCTCAGAGGTAAGCTGATCCGTCTGACCTGTGAGGATAATTTCAGCAGTAACACAACTTTAGACATGAGTAAACTTGAAGCACTTGCCCGCAGGCACGGGATAAGCCTGAATCATATCCGGTATTACCGATAAGATGTATCAGAAAATATTATACCATGAGGGGAACTCCTCCTCATAGATCTGATCTATCTGATGATAAACAGATTGAATTTCTGCCACAAGCTCCGCATTTTCGTTGGAGATAAAGGGCGTTATCTTTGCAATTGAAATGTTAAGATTTGATAAGGCTTCATCTTTGATTATCAGTGTGACGCTTTTTTCATATTTATGCCAGTAATTATTCAGCTCATTTGAAAGATACAGCGCCCTTTCCGTATCTCCCGATTCGTAGACGCTCTGAATTTCATGAATCATAGATTTAAGCTCATTGTTTTTGCTTTTAAGCTCAAATAATGTATAGACCGAATAAATGACAATAATACACAATAGGGCAGCAGCTGTTATGATACGCTTCATCTTAACCTTCCTTTTTGATAATACGGTATTTTGCGGGGCTTTCGGCTGTCATGATATAGATATCCGAAAGTTTTGTTTTATTTTCTTCGAGAATTTTATCAAGCCAGCCCTTGCCGAGACCCAGACGGTCAAGTGAGGAAAAAATAATATTTCCGTCCTGCACCAGCGCAAAGGGAGGGTCGGAGGAGCTGTTTTTAATTCCCAGATCATCATTTGTAACGGGTCGGTCTGCATATTTAGGGAAAACACTTACCTTTCCCGTAGTTTCCACAATAGCGAACTGCACCTCGTCTATATCGAATATTCCCTCTGTGCGGAGAGCTTCAAGAAGATCATCGGTGGTGAATCGCAGGTCGTGGAGCTTTTTCTGATCTATCCTGCCGTTGCTGATGATGATAACAGGTTCTCCGGACATTATCCGTCTCATGCTTCTTGATTTCATTGACACCCACGACATAATAACATCAAGGCATACAAGCGTAAGTATGGGCATAAGCCCCTTTACCAGCGGGATACCTGTATCCTCTACAGGCAGAGTTGCAATGTTGGATATAAGAATTGTTATGGCAAGCTCAGACGGCTGAAGCTCACCGATCTGACGTTTACCCATCAGCCGCACCGAAAAAATGATTATACAGTAGAGAATAACAGATCTGATAAAAACAACGGTCACTTGATGGCACGTCCTTTCAAATTTTTTGGAATATTAGTTATTTTACCGCAGCGGGATATAATTATTCATAAATTAATATATATATTTTTTTATTATTCATTGACAAATCTTTACAACTGTGATATACTATAGGGTAAGGCGATCTGCGTAAAAAAAGGAATTCGGGAAAACACTGCCGTATTTTTTCTCTTTCGGCTTAAAAAAATGCCGCTGCGGCAGAAGGATCGCAATAAAATTAAACCATGAAAGGCGGAGATGCTATGGAATACAGGGAAATGGACAAGCTGAATGTAAAGTCCTCACTTCTCGGCTTTGGCTGCATGAGATTTCCTACTAAAAACGGCGAGATAGATGAGCCTGAAGCGGAAAAGCTGATAGATAAGGCAATAGCTTCGGGTGTGAACTACATAGATACGGCATACGGCTACCATAACGGCAAAAGTGAGGAGTTTACGGGGAGAGTCCTTGACAAATATCCGAGAGACAGCTACTATCTTGCCACAAAGCTGCCCTGCTGGCTTGTAAATTCTGTGGAGGACGCCGAAAGGATCTTCAATGAACAGCTTACAAGACTTAATAAGGATCATGTAGATTTTTATCTGCTCCATGCTCTGAACAAGGATCGATACAGCAAGATGAAGGAGCTGGGAGTGGTTGATTTTGTGGCAAAGCTCAAAGAGCAGGGGAAAATAAAATTTTTCGGCTTTTCCTTCCACGATGATTATTCCGCCTTTGAAAATATCATCACAGACAGACAGTGGGATTTCTGTCAGATACAGCTTAATTTTATGGATACCGATGAGCAGGCGGGACTTAAAGGCTATGAGCTTGCAAAAAAGCTCGGCATACCTCTTGTTATCATGGAGCCTGTAAAAGGAGGTTCTCTTGCAAGACTTCCCGAGGAGGTTTATGCTCAGCTCAAGGCTGAAAACGACAGATACAGTCCTGCGGGCTGGGCGCTTCGCTGGGTTGCAAGCCTTGACAATGTGAAGGTGGTTCTCAGCGGCATGACAGAAATGTCACAGGTTGAGGACAATTTGTCGGTTTTCGATCCGTTCATTCCTCTTTCCGAAAAGGAAAAAATGCTTATGAAGGACACTGCCGATGCCCTCAGAAAAAGAGTATTTAACGGCTGCACGGGCTGTAATTATTGTATGCCGTGTCCTGCGGGAGTTAATATTCCCTACAATTTTTCCATATGGAACAATTTCGGAGTATATTCTAACACATGGGGTACAATATGGCAGTGGGAGAATGACATCAAGGACGAAGAGAAAGCCAAAAACTGCGTAGGGTGCGGTAAATGTGAAAATGTATGTCCTCAGAAGATCTCTGTCAGGAGCGATCTTGCTGCGCTGCAGGCAAGGCTTGACGGGCTGAGGAATGAAGTGTGATTTTCGGGAGCAGGATTCATGGGAAAGGTGAGAGATGCGCTGGAGGAAATGATCTCCGGTAAAAAGTCTTTCTTAAAAAAAATGTCCACGGCTAAGATAATCGCAATGGGCTATTTTATCATAATACTGGTGGGGACTGCGCTGTTAAGTCTGCCCTTTGCTTCACGGGAAACGGCTCCGGGAGTGTTGGGGGCGCTGTTTACAGCTACCTCCGCCACCTGTGTAACGGGACTTGTGGTGTTCGATACATACACCCAGTGGTCGGTTTTCGGCAGGATAGTTATAATTACGCTGATACAGATAGGCGGCATGGGCTTTATGACGATCATTTCCCTGATGGCTGTTGCCATGGGAAGAAAAATAGGTCTTAAAGAACGCAGCGTTTTACAGGAAAGCGTAAACAATACTCAGCTGGGCGGAATTGTAAAGCACGTTAAAAAGGTAGCTCTGCGCACGATAATTATTGAAAGCATAGGTACGGTGCTGCTGTCGCTGAGACTTGTACCTGCTTACGGCTTTTTAAAGGGACTGGGTTATGGAGCATTTTTGTCGGTGTCGGCGTTCTGCAATGCGGGTTTTGATCTTTTCGGCTCAGAGGGAGCGTATTCATCGCTGTCTGCGTTCAGGTCGGATATTCTGATAAATATTACAGTATGTCTGCTGATCCTCATCGGCGGCATCGGATTTATGGTCTGGGACGATGTTGTAAAGTACAAGCTGAAATTTTCAGCCTACAGGCTTCACAGCAAAATGGCACTTACCGTGACCGGTGCCCTGACAGTGATTGGAACTGTACTTTTCTTTTGCTTTGAGTACAATAACACCCTTGCGGGAGTGAGCGTGGGGCAGGGGATAGTGGATTCCCTGTTCAACTCCGTAACGCCCCGTACAGCAGGCTTCAATACGGTAGACACGGCAGCGCTTACACCTGCTTCAAAGATGCTGACTATAGTGTTCATGTTTGTGGGAGGAAGTCCCGGTTCAACGGCAGGCGGAGTAAAAACGGTGACAGTAGCTGTTATTGCCATGACTGCAATTTCCAGTATGAGAGGCAGCGAGGATATCAATATTTTCGGCAGACGTCTTGAAGAGGACGCAGCAAATAAAGCGCTTACAGTTGCTGCTGTAAACCTCACTCTTGTTATGACGGCGATACTGACAGTTTCGGCGATACAGCCTGAACTTCGGGCGGCAGATGTTATATTTGAAGCATTTTCTGCCATAAACACAGTCGGAATGACTACAGGCATAACAAGAGATTTGTCTACAGTATCAAAGCTCATTATGATAATACTGATGTACTGCGGAAGAGTGGGAAGCGTATCCTTTGCACTTGTTTTTACGGGAACAAAAAAGTATACAGGTGTGCACAATCCTGTAGAGCAAATCAGTATAGGCTAAATTATTCGGAGGTAAAAAAATGCGTTCGGTTCTGATAATAGGTATGGGCAGATTCGGCAAGCACCTTGCCATGAAGTTTTCTGAGCTTGGCGTTGAAGTCATGGCGGTAGACAATAATGAAGAAAATATCCATGAGGTAATGAATTATGTCGTGAATGTAAAGATCGCCGACTGCACCCGTGAAGATGCGTTAAAAAGTCTCGGCGTCAGCAATTTTGACATTTGTTTTGTATGCATCGGCGGCAATTTTCAGGCAAGTCTGGAGATAACAAGTCTTATCAAAGAGATGGGCGCAAAGAAGGTAATTAGCAAGGCAAGCACGGCTATCCATGCGAAATTCCTTGCAAGAAACGGCGCAGATGATGTTGTCTACCCGGAAAGAGACAGGGCGGAAAAGCTGGCGGTACAGTACAGTGTTTCCAATATTTTTGATTTTATCGAGCTTTCAGTCGATGCGGGGATCTATGAGATCCCGATCATAGACCACTGGGCGGGAAACAGTATTATAGGGCTTAATATCCGCAATAAATATAAGATCAATATACTTGCTATCAAGAAAGATGATGAGGTCATCACAATGCCCGGCGCAGATTATGTGTTCAGTCAGAAGGATCATGTCATTGTTCTCGGAAAACAGAGGGACGTGGAAAAAATTCTCAAGAATATAAAGGAATAAATGCTATGAGGGTTATAGTTCAGAGAGTGTTGAGCGCAAGGGTAGAGGTTGACGGAAAAATTGCAGGCAGCATAGGCAAGGGTTATCTGCTTCTTGCGGGATTTACTCATGGTGACACTAAATCGGACTGTGAACGGCTGGCAAAAAAGATAGGCAGCATGAGGATCTTTTCCGATGAAAATTACAAGATAAATCTTTCCCTTGCAGATGTGGAGGGAGAGATACTTTGCGTGTCCCAGTTTACCCTGTATGCAGACTGCACTCACGGGAACCGTCCGGGCTTTACAGATGCTGCAAAGCCCGAAGAAGCTGAACCCTTGTATGAATACTTCTGTGGTGAGCTTTCGAGATATGCTCATACCGAAAAGGGAATATTCGGCGCTGATATGAAAGTATCCCTTGTAAATGACGGACCCTTTACGGTCATACTTGAATAAGTAGAGCCTGCTTTACTGTATCAGGCTTTTTGTGTTCAGATTGTGGATTTCTTACAAAACAGAAATAAAAAAATTATCAACTATATCAGCTTTTGTTCAAAAATAGTTATTGATATTATTTCGGAATTGTGTTATAATTAAAACATATGTAAATATGCCCACGGCTGAAAGGAAGAGCAGATGTATGAACAATAAAAGAAAATGGTTCAATTCGCTGGCGGGAAAGCTGTCGCTGGTGTATTCCGTTACAGCAGTATTTGTTATTGCAGCAATTGTTACAACGCTCAAAAATGATATGGATGTTGTAGCTTACATAATCACGGCTGTGGGTGTACTGCTGATAGTCATGGTTTCAATATTGTTTGGCAGGAAAATAAATCGCAGCCTTGAAGAGATCGAAATACGCATGAAGGATCTTTCTGTGGGCGATATGCATACTCACCGTTATATGCATGAGGAGAAAACCGAATTTGATAAGCTGTATAACACGCTTGAAGATGCTATAACTCATGTGGGAGACGCCATAAGTGAAATATCCAAAGCTCTTGATGAGCTGGCTGCGGGAAATCTCAGCTACAGTCTTCCCGAGCAGTGGCGCGGAGATATGGGAGAGCTTGCGAAAAAATATAATGAGATAACCTCCGAATTACAGAATACATTCAAGGATATAAGTCTTGCATCAGAGCAGGTGACAAACGGCTCAGAACAGGTGGCATACGGTGCGCAGAGTCTTTCACAGGGCGCTACTGAGCAGGCAGCTTCCATAGAAGAGCTTACCTCACAGATTGAGGACATCTCCAAACAGGTAAACAGCACTGCATCAGCCGCAAAAAGCACCTCTCTTATTGTAAAGGAGACATGGGACAGAATACAGGAGTGCAGCAACGAAATGGACAGTATGCTCGCTTCTATGGAGGATATCAATAACAGCTCCGCAGAGATTTCCAAAATAATCAAGGTAATAGACGACATTGCTTTCCAGACAAATATCCTTGCTTTAAACGCAGCAGTAGAAGCCGCAAGAGCGGGAGCAGCAGGTAAAGGCTTTGCAGTGGTCGCTGATGAGGTACGAAACCTTGCCGCAAAGAGTGCAGAGGCTGCAAATCAGACAACGGCACTTATTGAAAGCTCTGTAACAAATGTAGAAAAGGGTTCTAAGATCGCCAAGGAGACCGCAGAGGTGCTGGCTACCATTGTAGACAACGCTGTCAGAATTGATTCGGAAGTTTCAAAGATCACTGAAGCGTCCGAATTTCAGGCTGACGAGATAAGGAGAGTTACTGTTGGTGTAGAACAGATCTCCTCTGTTGTACAAAGCAATACTGCCACTGCCGAGGAATCCGCAGCAGCCTCCGAGGAGCTTTCCGGTCAGTCCGGCATTCTCAGACGTTTGCTTTCACATTTCAGATATGATCCGTCCGCTGAGAACAGTACACCAGTATCTCGCAGCTACGAAAAGGATCCGCCCGAAGAACCCGAATTTGTCCCCGTGGATTTCAGTGCCGAGGACAGTAAATATTGATCCTTTCAACATTATCTGCTTAATTTAAAACGTTCACATAATTTTCATGACAGTTAAAATCCTATTTCATTATTTTGTGCTATACTGTCATTGTGTGAAAAAATGAAGTATGAAAAACCGTCCGATGGGAGGACGGCGCAGAGCGGGGTTCTGCGGGACTGTGAAAGGATGAGCAGTTACCTATGACGATATTTAACTTTATCTCCATGCTCGGAGGACTTGCACTGTTCCTATTCGGAATGAATCTTATGAGCTACAAGCTGGAAAAGCTTGCAGGCGGACAGCTTGAAAAAATATTTGAAAAGCTGACCTCCAATCCGATAAAGGGGCTTCTGTTGGGTGTTCTGGTTACAGCAGTGGTGCAGTCATCATCGGCAACAACGGTTATGCTGGTGGGTTTTGTAAACTCGGGGATCATGAGGTTGTCACAGGCTGTCTCCATTATAATGGGTGCAAATATCGGTACTACCGTTACTACGTGGCTGCTTAGTCTTTCGGGTCTTGAGGGCAGCAGCTTTCTGATACAGATCTGCAAGCCCGAAAATTTTGCTCCAATTTTTGCCCTTGTGGGAGTAATTATGCGAATGTCTCACAAAAGCGGCAAATATAACGATATCGGCGGCATCCTTATGGGATTTGCACTGCTGATGATGGGTATGGATATCATGGGCAATGCGGTAGAGCCTTTAAAAGAATCCGAAAGCTTTGCGAAAATGATGCTGCTTTTTTCAAATCCCATACTTGGTGTGCTTGTGGGTGCTCTGCTTACGGCTGTTATCCAATCCTCGGCTGCATCTGTAGGTATGCTCCAGTCCCTGTCACAGAGCGGACTTATCACTTTCAGAAGCGCATTTCCCATAATTTTAGGGCAGAACATAGGCACCTGCGTTACGGCGATCCTTTCTTCGGCAGGCGCAAACAAAAATGCAAAACGCGTAGCAGTTGTTCATCTTTATTTTAATATTATCGGAACAATTCTTGCAATGGTTGTCTACTATTCGCTGTCGGCGTTTATTGAATTTCCTTTTGCTGATGATACGGTTACAACATTTTCGATCGCTGTTGTTCATACTATCTTCAATCTGGGAACAACGGCAGTGCTGCTGCCTTTTACGGGTCTGCTTGAAAAGCTGGCTTACCTTACGGTAAGGGACGATGAGAAGAAGGATACCACCGAATCTCCCGTACTGCTTGATGACCGTTTCCTCAGTACTCCCGGTGTAGCCATTGAGCAGTGCCGCAATGTTACCAATCGAATGGCATCTCTTGCCAAGACTACTATTCTGCTTTCGCTTGATCTTTATAATTCCTATGATGATGAAAAAGCGCAGATGATCTCTCTTAATGAAAATGTTATTGATGAATATGAGGATATAATCGGTACATATCTTGTCAAGCTCTCAGGGCGCAGTCTTACAATGGAGGACAGCAGAAGTGTTTCATGCCTGCTCCATGCTATAGGGGATTTTGAAAGGATCTCCGATCATGCGGTGAATATACAGGAAACTGCCAAGGAGATAAATGATAAAAATATTAAATTCTCCGACAATGCCAAAAGAGAGCTGAGTGTTATGTTCCGCGCAGTGGAGGATATTCTTGATATGACGATCAAGGCATTTGAGGATCGTGATATTGAGCTTGCACGCAAGGTTGAGCCTCTTGAAGAGGTAGTAGATACTCTCCGTACAGAGATGAAAACACGTCATGTAATGCGGCTCAGAGATAAAAGATGCACCATTGAGCAAGGCTTTATATTTACCGATCTTCTGACCGATCTTGAAAGAGTATCCGATCATTGCTCAAATATTGCGGTGAATCTTATACAGATAAGCGATGATAACTTTGAAAATCACCAGTATCTCAATACTTTAAAGCAAGGGAATAATAAGGAATTTATTGACAGATACAAGGAATTTTCCGTTAAGTATCTTCTTCCCAATGAGGATGTAAGACACTGATAAACGAGCGTTTCGCTGTACACGGTGCGGCGGCGCTCTTTGTGTATATCTGACTAATTATGAATTTTTGATTAAGAAAGGCAGGCTTGTTAATGGCAACGGCAAATATTATTACAGAGGATCTTGTGAGAGTATCTGCTCCGAATGGTACAGCGGTTTCAAATGCCCGTAAAATATCAGCATCGGGAGGTTTTACTTCACTTTACCGAACCGAGGACAGCACTCTTATTTTCGGCGACTGCAAGGGCAGCGGCAGCAGCGTTTACAGCACCTCTGCGGATTTTTCGGGAGAAGTGCCTGTTTTCCGTTGTTCCTGTCCCAGCAGACAGCACCCCTGCAAGCACTGCATTGCCATAATGATAGAGTGGCTTGCGGGAAAGGAATTTACGGCAGCACAGATCCCCGAGGATATCGCAAGAAAACGTTCAAAGCTCGAAGAAAAAGCATCTGCGGCGTCAAATGAGAAGAAAACGCCCAAGCCGAATAAGGCGGCTGCTCAGAAGAAGCTGAAAAAACAGGCGGAGGGTCTTGAGCTTGCTGACCGCTTTGTAAAGGATATTCTGAGCAGGGGGGCTTCTTCGGTGAACCGTGCCTCGGCGGAGCAGTACGCTCAGCTTGCAAAGCAGCTTGGTGACTATTATCTTCCCGAGCCGCAGGCTATTATGACACGAATAATCTCTGCAGCACAAAGGTTGTCGGAACATCCTGATGACAGGGAGCTTGAAAGGATAGTGTCTCTTTGTGTACGTCTCAGCTCTACGGTAAAAAAGAGCAGAGATTATATCAATGCAAAGCTGGAAAGCGGTGAAGTTCTTCCCGAGGATAATATCCTGTATGAAGCAATGGGCGGCGTATGGAAGCTGACACAATTAAAGGAGATAGGGCTTTTTAAGGAAAATGCAAGGATCATTCAGCTTTCCTTTCAGGTGATACATGACGATATTCACAAGGCTGATATTGATCTTGCATACTGGATAGATCTTGACACGGGAGAAATTTCCAAAACAGAAAATATCCGTCCTCTGAAAGCTGCGAAATATATAAAAGCCGAGGATTCCGTGTTTGGTGTTCACAGGATTAAGGAGCTTTGCTATTATCCGGGAGGACTTAACCGCCGCATACGCTGGGAAAGTGCCGAGATCACAGAACCTGATTACGATATTTACGGCGTTATCCTTTCAAAATCCGAAGCCACTGTTGCAGATGCTGTGAAAAAGGCAAAGAATGAGCTGAAAAATACGCTTTCCGACGGTACGGCAGCACTGCTTGTTCCTTTTGACAGGCTTGTGTCGGCGGGGCAGGACAGGCATATTACTCTTATTCACGGAGAGGAAACCATTGCACTGCGCTCTACAGAAAGCTATCCTGATACTGTTAGAGTTCTTGAATGTGTGGGAGATATGGGCGGAGGAGCAATTCTCGGAGAGCTTTTTTATCTGTCTGATGAACGAAGATTTTACCTTTGTCCGCTTTCTTTGATAACAGAAAACGGTATTATTCGTCTTGTATGAGAAAGGAGCAGTCAGATTGGATATAAATACTTTTTACGAGTTAAGAAGCCGCTTGTATCTCACTGCTGCGGCGGGCTGTGCGGCAGTGAATGATGATTTCAGGCTGAAAAGAGCGGTTGAGGTGTTTGAGCCTCTTTCTCACGCGAATAAGGCTTTTGGTCAGTTGTATGCAAGGTGCAGCAGACTTTTTGCAGACGGGGATACGGCAGGAGAGCTTGCAGATTGTATTGCCCTTGCCGATGCACTTGCGGTCACACAGGGTACATTTGCAGATAAATGTTCAGAGACAGAACCTTTAAAACCTATGAAATGTATTCCCGTAAATGCGTCCTACAGTGCTGTTAATGAGGTTTGCGCAGCTGTTTCGGGCTGTAAAGCGTTGACTGAGGAGCAGGTAAGGTATCTGTCCGACCCCAGAGCAGCAGCGGCATTTGTCAGCTTTGCTGAGAAAGGGCGTGTAAACGATAATTCCGTAGGTGATGATCTTGCAAGGGCAATGTACCGTATTTTCGGTGACGGCATTACCGAAAAGCTCAAGGCTGTTACCCGTCTTACTGATGAAAAGGCATCATCACTTCCTGTAAGATATGTGAGCCTTTGTGCAAGAGAAAAGGAAAATGACTGGTATCTGTCATTGGCGCAAAATGAAAATGCACCTAAAAAGATACGTGCAAAAGCTGTAGAAGCTCTCGCTTGCTCTCAGGATAATACCGAAACGCTTGTAATGCTTTACCAAACTGAAAAGGGTGATGTCAAAAATGCGGCTCTTATGTCCCTTGCAATGCTCAGTCCTCCCGAAGCAGAGCCTATTTTTACAAAGCTGATCGAAAAATACAAAGACAGCTATAAGCCTTATATTTCCGTTTCCAGATATAGGATATGCGGTGATTTTGCAAAGCGCAAAATTGATGAGGAAATCCGGCAGTACAAAGCGGATAAGAAATTCCGCTATGATATGTTTTCAATGCCGCTGCTCATTAACAAAACAGATACGGCAGAGACATTTATCCGCCTTTCCGAACTTATGCCGTCAGATCAGCTTAACAGTTTTCTTTGCACAAATTTTCTCTATGAAAACCGTTCGCAGGAAAATGACCGTCTGATTTGTGATCTCCACAAACGCAGTCCGGAATATTTTAAAAATGTATGGAGTGCATATCTGTTCTGCACTTCTCCCGAAAGTGCAATTACCTCCGCAGATGATATCGGAGTACTCAAAACACTGAAATACAATGCGGTACTAGGTGAATATTATTTTTATGTCGGAACGGCGGTATTTAAGAACATTCCCGAAAGCATACTGCAAATGCTGTCCGATACCGATCCTATAGCTCAGCCGAAATTCAACATTTTTACAAGCTCCGAAAAGAAAAAAGAAACAGAAGAAAAAAGAATGAATTATGCACGCAATATATCAATGATCTTTTATCATCTTGTATCCAACTGCTCCGAGGCGGACATGGAGCGTGTTGTGACTGCTGCCAATAAGTTTGCATGGTGCGCTGTACGTGACTGCCCCAATATAGCAGCACTTCATCTGCTTATGAAAACAAAAGCCCCGGGTAATTATAACGGAGTTATATCACGCTGTGCTATAAATGATATAGACCATGTTGAATTTGCTGTATTAAAATACCTTGAAGAAGTAATTCCCTCCGTGAACGACAGGAAATCCGAGGCACAGGCAATTTTAAGTGAATTACAAAAGATAAAAAAGGATATGCGATACAATTTGTTGATAACTTATTTTGAAAATTATATAAAAAAACTTGATTGAAAGGAAATAATTCCATGAACAGTGAAATACTTCGTCTTCCTGCAGAGGAGCTTTACAGAGAGGAGCTTGAAGCCATTATTGCTGCCGACAAAGACCCTGTTCCCTCGGGCTGGAGAATGTCGCCCCGTGGAGTGCTTACCTATATCATGGGCGGCAATGTCAAAGGCAAGAACATAACCCCGAAATATATGGGAGATAAACGGCTTGTTGAGATATGCATAGCTACCCTTGTGACCGACCGGGCACTGCTGCTTATAGGTGAACCCGGAACGGCGAAATCATGGCTTTCAGAGCATCTAACCGCAGCCATTAACGGAGATTCCTCCCGTGTTATACAGGGAACAGCAGGCACTACGGAGGAGCAGATACGTTATTCGTGGAACTATGCCATGCTGCTTGCAAACGGTCCTTCCTTTGATTCGCTGGTTAAAAGTCCCGTTTACACCGCAATGGAGGACGGCGCAATTGCCAGAATTGAGGAAATTTCCCGCTGTGCAAGTGAAGTGCAGGATGCGCTGATATCCATATTATCGGAGAAGCGGATATCTATTCCCGAGCTTTCCGCAGATGTGGCTGCAAAGAAAGGATTTTCCGTGATAGCTACCGCCAATACCCGTGATAAGGGCGTTAATGAAATGTCCTCGGCACTGAAAAGACGATTTAATATTGTTGTTCTGCCCGCTCCGTCGGATATGGAAACGGAAATAAATATCGTTACCTCCCGTGTTGCGCAGCTTTCTGACGGATTCAGGATCAGTGCGGAACTTCCCGACAGATCTTCGGTTGAACGTATCGTTACTATTTTCAGAGAACTGAGGGACGGCAGGACTCTTGACGGGCAGATAAAGCTAAAGCCTACCACCGGAGTGCTTTCGGCAGCAGAAGCGATTTCCCTCCTTGTAAACAGCATGGCACTTGCAGGCAGCTTCGGAAACGGCAGGGTGACAAACCATGACCTTGCGGCAGCACTTCAGGGAGCTATTGTCAAGGACGAAGCCAAGGATAAGGCGGCGTGGACAGAATACCTTGAAAATGTAATGCGCAAACGCGGTAAGGAATATGCGGAGCTTTATGCCGAGTGCAGGGAGCGTAATTCGTAATGGCTGTATTTTACGGTGTCAGGCATTTTTCTCCCGCCTGTGCCTATTACATAACCGAATTTCTTGACAGGGAGGATCCCGATCTTGTGCTGATAGAGGGTCCGGCTGATCTTAACGGTCTTATCGGACCTCTCTGCTCCCTTGATACATTTCTTCCTGCGGCGATCCTTGCCTATACGGATAAATCTCCCATTAAAACAGTGCTTTATCCTTTTGCGGAATTTTCTCCCGAATACAGGGCTATGAAATGGGCTGCGGATAAGGGTGCAGAAGTCAGATTCTGCGATCTGCCCTCATTCTGTGTTCTTGCAATGCAGAATAATGAGGAAAACGGACAGGAAAACAGCCGTGATGAGTGTAAAGGTGAATCCGTTTACACACAGCTTGAACGTCTGACGGGTCTTGATAACGATTCATTCTGGGAATACAGCTTTGAGGCTTGCGAAGAGTATGAGGATTTTCTTGCCGCTGTAGAGGAATATGGACGCTCTCTGCGTGAATTTTCCGCTGATATTGAGGAAAATTCACTGCGTGAGGCATATATGCGCCGTGTTATACATGAAGCGGAGCAGTCGGGAAAATATGGAAAAATCGCAGTTATTACAGGTGCTTTTCATACTGCGGCTGTAAAGGAACAGAACTTTACAGATGATGACAGGCTGAAAACGGATAAACTGCCGGAAACAAGCTCAAAATCTACGCTTATGCCTTATTCATATTACAGATTATCCTCTGTTTCGGGATACGGAGCGGGCAGCAAGGCACCGGGTTATTATGAAATAATCTGGAAAAAGCGGCTTTCGGGCAGGCTTAATGAAGTCTCTGCGGAATATCTTACACGGCTGGCAGCTTATCAGCGGGAGAACGGATATGCTGCATCATCGGCAGAGGTAATAGAAGCTCTGCGGCTGTCTGAGACTCTGGCATCAATGCGGGGAGGAAAATTGGCAAATCTTGCAGATCTGCGGGATTCTGCCGTTACCTGTCTGGGGCATGGCAGCTTTGGGGAGATATCCCTTGCTTGTGCAAATGTGGAAATAGGAACAAAAATCGGTTCTTTGCCCGAGGGAACCGTCTGCACTTCATTACAGGAGGATTTTAACAGAGAGCTTAAAGATCTGAAGCTGGAACGTTTCCGCACCGCAGCTTCAATGGAGCTGGAGCTTGATCTTAGGGAAAATCTGCGGGTAAAGTCGGAAAAGTCAGCATTTCTTGATCTGAACCGCTCCTTTTTCCTGCATCGTCTGAAAATACTGGGCATTCATTTTGGTGAGCAGCAGACCCGAAGTCAGGATAATGCCACATGGGCAGAGATGTGGAAGCTGAGATGGTCGCCCGAAACGGAAATTGAAATAGTAGAGGCATCTCTTATCGGAGATACCGTTTGTCAGGCTGCCGAGCTTTCGATAGGCAGACGGCTTGTACAGGCTGATACTCTTATCAAAACGGGAGAAATTCTTTCTGATGCCTTTGCCTGCGGACTTCCCGAAGCGGTAAAAACGGCTGTATCGGCAGTTCAGAGCCTTGCGGCGGGCTGTACCTCGGCTGCGGACTGCGGAAGTGTAATAGGTATACTTTCGTCAATTGTCCGATTCGGCAGCATAAGACGTATCGATTCGTCACCTCTTATCCCACTTATGCAGCAGCTGTTCCTGCGCTTTACACTGGAGCTGCCGTACTCGTGGGTATGTGATAAATTGGCAGCAGATGCTCTTGTGACAGGTATTCTGCGGGTAAACGATGCTTGTCTTTCTCATGATTTTCTGGACGATGAACGATTCCTTGACCTTATGCACGAGCTTTCCGACAGTGATATGGCAAATCCTTATCTGTCAGGATTCGGCTGTGCAGTGCTTATGGAAAGAGGGAAAATATCTCCCGAAGCTCTGTCGGTGCTTATCAGCAGACGGCTTTCACACGGCACACCGGCGGGAGACGGGGCGCTCTGGTTTGAGGGACTTTCGAAAAAGAACCGCCGTTCTCTTATAGGTAGACTTAGTGTCTGGGAAAAGCTGTGTGAATATATTTCGGGGCTGGACGATGAGGAGTTCAAGCCTGTGCTTGTATGCCTGAGACGGACATTTTCAGAGTTTACTCCTGCTGAAAAAGCGGACATCGGTGAGAATATCGGCGAGGCGCTGGGTATTTCACGGGAGAATGCGTCAGAGTTTATTTCTGCTGTGATGACAGCAGAGGAGGAGCAAACGCTGGACGAGCTTGATGATTTTGATTTTGGTGATATATGATGAACGATTTACAAATGTTAAAACGCTGGCGGCTTATTCTCGGAAAGGAATCGGAAAGCACATTGGAGAGGTTCGGCGGAGGTGGAGCGCTGACCGATGAGGAAATGCTGATGGATTCGGCTTTGTCGCAGATATACGGCAGCAGCGGTGGGGAAAGCGGCATACAAGGCGGGAGAGGGTCTTCATCGCCAAGGCTTACCAAATGGCTGGGTGATCTGAGAACTCTTTTTGATCCTATGGAGATAAAGGTCATTCAGAATGACGCTATTGAACGAAAAGGATTAAAGCAGCTTCTGTTTGAGCCCGAGATGCTTGACGGTCTTGAGCCTGATATATCCACTGCCTCACTGCTGATGATGTTAAAGGATCAGATACCCTCAAAGGCAAAGGACAACGCACGGGCATACATTGCAAAGATCGTGGAGGATATAAACCGCCGTCTTGCGGAGGATATCAGGCGTTCGGTAGCTTCTGCTGTGAATAAGCGGGAGCATTCTCCTATCCCGTCTGCGGCGGCACTGGACTACAGGCTTACCGTCAGACGCAATCTGAAAAATTATAACAGGGAGCTTGGACGGATACTTCCCGAAAAATTCTATTTTTTTGAGCGCAGCAGCAGACTGTCATCATCACGGCAGGTTATACTGGATATCGACCAGAGCGGTTCAATGGGGGAGTCGGCTATATATTCTTCGGTCATGGGCTGTATCCTTGCGAGCATGAGCAGTTTAAAAACCCATGTTGTGGCTTTTGATACGGCAGTGACCGATCTTACAGAGCTTTGTTCCGATCCCGTGGAGCTGCTTTACGGTATACAGCTTGGGGGCGGCACGGATATTGAAAGATCCGTGGCATACTGCGCCGAGCTTGTAGGTGAGCCTGATAAGACTACCATGTTCCTTGTGACCGATCTGTATGAGGGCGGCAATCGTCAGGGACTGCTGCGCCGTCTGGGTGAGCTTAAAGAGTCAGGTGTAAATGTGATAGTGCTGCTTGCCATTTCCGACAGCGGCAAGCCCTGTTTTGATAATACTCTTGCGGAAAAGGTTAGTGAGCTTGATATACCGTGCTTTGCTTGTCCCCCCGAGCGTTTGCCTGAGCTTTTAGAGCTGGCACTTAAAAAAAGGAGCCTTAAAGGATTTGCTCAGCAATCAAAAAAGTAATATTTGTGTGGTCAGTTCATTATCCGAAATAGCTTTATTTCTGCGTTTTCTTCTGCGGAATACACGATGCGGGAATGAATCGATGAGGTTAGGGGAGATGAGATATGAAATTTAAGTCTTACGTTATGGAAGATGCTCTTGAAGTTATAATTGACTACCGCGGGAAAACACCTAAAAAATCAGAAGCAGGTATTCCCACTTTAAGTGCAAAAACCGTAAAAAATAATTTCATTGATTATAAAAATTGTTATTATATTTCTCAGGAAGAATATGATCGTTTTATGGTAAGAGGATTTCCAAAAAGAGGAGATATTCTTCTGACCACAGAAGCTCCATTAGGAATGACAGCAAAACTGGATAGGGACAATGTGGCAGTTGCTCAAAGGCTATTGGTACTCAGAGGAAAAGAAAATGTTTTGGACAATGATTATTTCCTGTGCTATCTTCAATCACCAACGGGACAGCATTTACTTAGATCCCATGAAACAGGGACAACTGTTACAGGTATTAAACAGGCTGTATTCAGAAAATTGGAAATATTAATACCTACGATAGAGGTTCAACGAAAAATAGCAAGTGTTCTATTGCCTCTTAATCAGAAAATAGCTTTAAATACAGCGATAAATGAAAATTTAGAGCAGCAGGCACAGGCACTATTCAAGAACCTGATAGCAGAAATTCAGGAGCGAGTGCCGTTCACTTCTGTTATTCAGGTACTTGGTGGTGGAACGCCTAAAACAAGCAAGCAAGAGTATTGGAACGGCGAAATACCGTTCTTTACTCCAAAAGATGTAGGCACTCCCTATGTTTTGACAACTGAAAAGAATATTACTCCTTTAGGGCTTGATAACTGCAATAGTCGTTTATTTCCTGTTAATACCGTATTTCTTACAGCTCGTGGTACAGTCGGAAAGGTTAGCCTTGCAGGTGTGCCTATGTCGATGAACCAATCTTGCTATGCTCTTGCAGGCAAGGACGGACTTCACCAGATAATTGTTTATCACTATGTCCTTGAAACTGTAAAAGCATTAAAGCACAAGGCAAGCGGGGCTGTATTCGATGCTATCATTACCCGTGATTTTGATACAGAGAGTGTTCCTGCTTTATCATCGAAGCAAATTGATGGCTTCATAGCTGTAGCAGAGCCTATTTATAGCGATATTCTCAACAAAACTATCGAAAATCAACGTCTTTCCGCCCTCCGTGACACTCTCCTGCCAAAACTGATGAACGGGGAAATTGACGTGTCTGCGGTCAGGATTTGAGCCGCTTAATTAAAAAATTCACATTTCACTTACAAACGAGGCGGCTGCGGTCACACAGCAAAACGAAAGGTACCGGGCTGCTATCTCAAAAATTTAAGCATAATTCTCCAACGCTAAAAAATTCCAATTTAGCATAACAACAAATAACAGTTACCGAGTTACTATTGAGTTGTTCACGCAAAACATACCAACGACCCGGGTGAAGGCTCAGCCTTCAAATTCTTGTTTGCGGGGTGACCCCGCCTGCACCTCGTTGTTATGATTTGCAGAAACTCTTTACACAGTAACTCGGTAACTTTCATATGAGGTAAACGGGAATTAAACATTCCCGCAAACGAAAGTTACCGAGTTACAATTAAAATATTCACTTATTACTTTCCAACGACCCGGGTGAAAGCTCAGCCTTCCGACCCGGACGAAAGCTCAGCTTTCATTTATGATCTTGAATTTGCCAACAAGGGCTTTTAATGTTCCTGCCTGACCCGAAAGCTCCTGAGATGCTGCTGCGCTCTCCTGAGCCGTAGCAGAATTTATTCTTATAACTCCGGATATCCTGTCCACGCCCTGTGTTACCTGACTGAGCGCTTCTGCCTGACGTGCGGAAGCTTCTGAGATCATTTCCACAGTCCGTGTCATTTCCTCGGCGCTCTCAACTGCAAGGGCAAGCCTTGCTGCTGTCTCGGTGGCTATCTGTCTGCCGTTTCCTACCGCCTTTACGGAATTTTCGATAAGTGCTGCCGTGTTGCCCGATGCCTGAGCGGATTTTTCCGCAAGATTCCTTACCTCGTCCGCTACTACTGCAAAGCCTCGTCCCGCTTCTCCCGCTCTCGCCGCCTCAACTGCGGCATTAAGGGCAAGAATATTTGTCTGGAATGCGATATCTTCAATTGTATGCATGATCTCGCTTATCCGTGCAGAGGAATCGGTTATTTCGTTCATGGCTTCGATCATCTGCTGCATACGGGTATTGCTTTCCACCATTTTATCAGAGGTATTCTTTGCAAGCTGTTCTGCGGCTCTCGCATTTTCCGCATTTTTGTTTACATCGTTCATAAGCTCTGCCACTGCGGAGGACAGCTGCTCTACGGAATTTGCCTGCTCTGCCGCTCCCACCGAAAGAGACTGAGCGCCGCCTGCCATCTGAGAAGAACCGATAGAAACCTGATCGGAGGATCTGAAAATTGTCCGCATGGCGTTGTTCTGAGAGCTTATGGTCTTTCTCAGAGAATGTAAAAGCGGCTCTAAATCGCCTATGTAAAGATTTTCGTTTTTCGTGTCTGTAGTAAGATCGCCCTCTGCAAGATCGGAGAGCATATTGGAAAGATCGCTTATTATAAATTGCAGCTCGTTAGCCGTATCCTTTAAGGATTCAAGCAGAATTCCCGTTTCGTCCATTGTGCCTGTGGTTTCTACGGGGCTTGAAAGATCTCCCCTTGAAAGACCGCTCATTCGTTTTACACAATATCGTATAGGTTCACTTATTGTCCTTGCTATGTATACGCCAAGTGCTACGGAAATAACAAATGCCGCTATTATTAGTGAAAAGCTCAGAACCGAAAAAAGATTTTCCTGTGAGCTTATTTTGTCACTGTTCAGATCGCCGTCCTGATCCTTGATTGTGAGCAGTTTTTCCCATGCTTCGTAAAGATCGTTATATAAAGGATCAAGAGTGGTTATGGCAGCGCTCTGCGCCCTGTGGCTCTCCTGTATGTCAAATGTATTGCCCTGCTCAACTATTTCCTTTGACTTTGCAAGATAAGCGTCATAGGCTGCACATATAATATCAAACTGCGCCTGCTCCTCATCGCCGTAAATATCCTCTGCAACCTTTGCAACGCACTCATCATAGGTTTTTTCGTCTATCTCCAGCTTTGTCATTGATTTTTTCATGGCGACAGTATCGGTAAATCCTATAACATCTCTTACCTGAAGATTATAGTCAGCCACTGCAAGCATAGCTCTGCCTACATCACCCTGAGCAAAGCCGTATCTGTCAAGAGTAAGACCATGCTCATCATTAAGCGCTTTCATCATGAAATTAAGTATAATGCCGGGTGCCCCCGCAATGATCGCAATTATAAAAAAACCGATTATCAGTTTTGTGCTGATCTTCATGTTTCTGTACATTAATGCTCGCCCCTTCATGCATATATATACATAATAATTATAACTTAAAAAGCAGGATTTGTCAAAGATTTTTATGCAGAAAATATACTGTTGTTTTTGGCATATTTGCACAATATTTTTATATGATATTGACTTATTTTTCAAGAAGCTGTATAATATACTTGTATGAGGTTTGTTAGATAGCTAACTAAATGAAAAGATGAGAAACGGGGAGAAGCCAATGGAAATAACAGAGGAAAGCAGAAAAAGGGAGAAAATGTTAAATGAGCCTGTGGAGCTGCTTGTTTGCAAAATGGCTGTGCCTACCATTATAACAATGCTGATAACAGCGTTTTACAATATGGCGGATACCTATTTTGTGGGAAAGATAGACACAATATCCACTGCGGCGGTTGGACTTGCATTGCCGCTTATGAATATAATCCAGGCATTCGGATTTTTCTTCGGACAAGGCTCGGGAAATTACATGGCGCATAAGCTGGGGGAGGGCGATGTAAAAGCCGCTTCAAAAATGTCTGATACGGGCGTGATACTTTCCGCTTCATTCGGCTTTATTATGGCGGTAATATGCTTTTGTACCCTCCGTCCGCTTTCGGTGATACTGGGAGCAAAGGGAGATGATCTTATACGGGTAAGCTCTGATTACCTGCGGCTGCTTCTTATCGGCTTTCCCTTTGTAATGACTTCATTTACTATGAATAATCAGCTGCGATTTCAGGGAAATGCATTCAAGGGCATGATAGGCATGGCGTCAGGCTCTATTCTCAATGTAATACTTGACCCTATATTTATGTTCAAATTTAATATGGGCTTTACGGGGGCTGCCGCAGCTACTGTAACAAGTCAGATAGTTTCCTTTCTGGTGCTTCTTGTCATGAGCGGCAGGATCCCGTTCAGAAAGCCCGATTTTGCGCTGAGCGGTGAGATAATCGGGGCATTGTTCCAATTCGGTACTCCCTCACTATTCAGACAGGGAATTGCAAGTGTTGCAAATGCAAGTCTTAACAATGTGGCGGGACTTTACGGAGAAGCGGCAATTGCGGCGGCATCTGTAGTAAACAGGATAATTATGATGGGTGCGTCTGCTGTCATAGGCTTCGGTCAGGGATTTCAGCCTGTGTGCGGCTTCAACAGCGGTGCAAAGCGGTATGACAGAGTATATAAGGTATTTATCTTCTGCATTAAGGCAATGACTGTGTTTATGATATGCTTCGGTGCTTTTACATTTATTTTCGCAGGACAGCTTGTGGCTGTATTCCGTGACGATCCCAAGGTAATTGAAGTGGGGATACCTCTGCTGCGTGCGCAAAGCATTACTCTTATGACCCATGGTGTTATTGTTATGACAAATATGCTCATGCAGAATATGGGACGGACATTTATCGCAACCTTTTTATCCGTATCAAGACAGGGATTCTTCTTTATTCCGTTGGTGTTCTTCCTTTCGCATCATTTCGGGCTTTTCGGATTGCAGATAACACAGGCTGCGGCGGATATTCTCACTCTTATTGTTACTCTGCCGTTTACCATATCGGCAATAAAGCAGCTTTCACGGCAAAGCAGTGAAATGTCCTATGAGGGAGGCGTCTGACATGGGATTTTATGAATTATTCGGGATATGTTTTCCACAGATAAAAATACCGGAAAATGTTTTTGAAGAGCTGTCGGGTATACATAGGGGAAATGTTTTCACCGAAACGGATAATGGTATGCTTATGGGCTTTGCGCTTACAGAGGGAAATGCGCTGCGCCTTATCTGCGTACACCCGCAATACCGCAGCAGGGGAGTGGGCAGCAGACTGCTTGACAAGTCGGAAAAACACATTGCCGCACAAGGGTACCCGGATATTGAGGTCGGCGGCGCATCATCAAGGCTTTTTATCGGTGCTGTTGATGAGAGCAGTCCGTTTTTTCTGAAAAGGGGATACACTCTGCATGAACCTGTGGCGGAAATGGGAATGGATATTCTTAACTTTCCGACAGATGTTTTCGATATTTCAGCTCCCGAAAATATTACCTTCGGATATTACAGGGGAAACAGAAAATCTCTGCTCTCGGCAGTTGCATCAGTTGAGGAGGATTGGGTAGTATATTTTGATGCCGCAGATGTTTTCTGTGCCTTTGACGGAGATACTCCTGTCAGCTTTTGTATTCTTGATTCGGACATTGACTGTATTTTGTCAGACGGAATAAGTGTTGTAGGAAGTATCGGCTGTGTGGGGACTGTTCCCGCTTACCGCAGACGGGGGATAGGTCTTAAAACAGTAGCCTGCGGAGTGACAGAGCTGAAAAAGAGAGGCAGTGAAAAATGCTTTATCCATTACACTCATGTTTATAATTGGTATTCAAAACTCGGTTTTAAGAGCTTTTTAATGCTTAATATGGGCGATAAGGCTTTAAATTAATAAAAAAACGGTCAGTGCATTCTGCATTGACCGTTTTTTAAGTGCCGATAGTCGGGGTCGAACCGACATGATATCACTATCGACGGATTTTGAGTCCGTTGCGTCTGCCAATTCCGCCATATCGGCATTATCAAGCCTTTTTATTTTATCATAATTTTTATAATTTGTCAAGGATATGGGAAAATTATGGAGTTATGCATAAATAATTTATAGAATAATTGTTTAAAATGTCTATTGCATTTGAGGACATACTATTGTATAATTGAAATATAAGAACATACAAAAGTGTGTTCTAAGAACCTACAATTGTATTAGAAAGGGAATGATATTATGAAACGGCTTCCGGATACCGAATTTACAGTTATGAAAGGGGTGTGGAGCTTTGAAGATACCGTTTCAACGGCAGAGCTTAAAGAACAGCTTGAAAGGGAGCGTCCATGGAATATGTCCGCACTTCAGACCATTCTTTCCCGACTGGAGGAAAAGGGCTTTGTAGTCAGTGAAAAGATAGGCAGAAACCGTTTTTACAAAGCCGTGATATCTGAGCGTGAGTATCTTGCTGACGAGAGCCGTTCCTTTTTTTCAAGGCTCGGCAGAAAAAAACTCAGCGAATTTGCTGCGGCTCTCTGGGACAGCGGTGATATAACCGAATCGGATATTGAGGAGCTGGAACTTTTTATTAAGGAAAAAAGGGGGGAAAAATAAATGGATTATATTGAGTATATGTTTTCTTTCATAAATGAATTTAATTTTCTGTCGATAATGAATACCGTTGCAGTAAACATCTTTTTTGCACTCATTATTATTTTTCTGATGCGGAAAATTTTCGGAAAAAAATTTAAAAGCGGCTGGAAATACATCATCTGGCTTGTGACACTTTTATATTTTCTGTTTCCCGTAAAGCTGAGGGTGATGCTGTTCGGACATACCTTAAAGATACTGTATTTTGACCGTGCGCTGATCGTAAACCCTCCGGAACGCAATGGTTTATCAGGCATCACCGAGGTCGAACAATACAGTACGGATGGCACACCATCGTCATTTATGCTCAGTGATGCATTCTTTATCCTCTGTATAGCGATCGCCGTGATACTTTTTGCAGTTGAGCTTGTAAAGCTTTGGTCTTTAAAAAGAGATATTTCAAAAAAATCCATGCCATGCGGCAATACCCGTTTTCTCGGAATATTTGAGGCGGAAAAAAAGCGGCAGGGTGTAAAAAAAGCAGAGCTGATAATTTATCCCGAGGCAAGCACTCCTTTTTCACTGGGGATATTACACCCACAAATAGTTATTCCCAATGAGAATTACAGCGATGAAGAGCTGGGATTTATCGTCCGTCATGAGCTTGTACATATAAAACGCAAGGATATCCCCGTAAAGCTGCTGCTGGTTATTTTACGTTGTATCAACTGGTTTAATCCCTTAGCCTATGTTGCCTGCCGCATGGCATTTGAGGATATGGAGATAAGCTGTGATGAGCAGACATCGGAGGGATTCTCTGAAAGTGAACGTGAAGCCTACTCAAGAACGATTCTTAAAAGTGCTGCAAAGGAAAAATATTCCGTTATGACTACCTACCTCAGCACAAGCGGAAAAGCGTTGAAAAAACGAATAGGGGAGCTATTCCGAATAAAAAAACTGTCCTCGGCAATACCCTTTACGATCGCACTTGGCTGCGTATTGATCTCGGCGGGAGCAGTTGAATGTACACCTTATTCCTATAGGGATATCGTTATGTATATGGACGAGTACCCTATGGAGGAGGATCCGTATCTTACTTCGGAGGAATGGCGTTCCTGTGAAGCCCAAAGCTATACTGAGGCAGGAGAAAAGATTTTCAGACAATACATGGATATGTATACCTCTCCCGATGTTCCCGATTATTACAGAATCGAGGATTACAGTATAGACAATATCTATTCCTCGGAGAACAAATCCAAATGGGACATCGAAACACAATACGGGGTTCTTTCCGACAACGTTACAGTAAACATTGAATATAATGTCACATTTTTCAGCAAAACAGGAAACACCTCCCACAATATGAATTTCGGGTATCCATACGTAAACGGTACCGCTTTTCAAAGCCGCCTTTCCTTTGAAATCTCAAAAACAGATAAAAACCATTACTACGCAGAAGATATGGGAATATCCGGTATCTACGGTGCTACCGGCAGCTTTCATTTTCAAAATAATCTCACATCATATCAGCTCCCTATGCTCAGGTCAATGGCAAAGGCAGGACTTCTTGATTATGAGTGGAATGTTACCGATAATCTTCCCGATCCCGATGATCTGGCAAAATATCTGTATCTTAAATATTATTTCTCTACATTTGATGAAGAAGAAAACAATGACCCTGCCTCTCATGTAATAATATGGAGTTCCGATATGCCGTTCAGGGCTGATATACCTACGGAATATGTCTATCAGTCCCAATATTTCGACAAGGAAAGTGACACTGTTTATTCCGGTGGCATGACCTTTGATGATACGGAAATAGTCTACTGCGGTGAAGATGTAGATCTCGAAAACAGGGCAATTATTTTTTATGCAAATGCAGTAAAGGACGGTAAGGCTCATGGTGTTAAGATCTATGTCTATTGGGATTCATATATTTTTACATTGGAAAGAGTAGAGCCTGTGGATACTGTTTTTACTCCTGTAGAATTTAATGACAGCTTTGACAAAATATCATTTCCGCAGGATATTGACACGCCCG
Source organism: uncultured Clostridia bacterium (assembly GCA_947625735.1). GTDB lineage: Bacteria > Bacillota > Clostridia > Oscillospirales > Ruminococcaceae > Huintestinicola. The sequence continues at coordinate 50,090 of CANQPL010000008.1, read as the reverse complement.
AGGAGATACTCGGATATATGAAAACTCCTCGCAACGGAAGTGATTTTACTGTACTGGATTTCCGGAATATCACCGAGGAAAACGGAATATATTATGCCGAAGTGCTGTTCAAGGGCAGACTTGACGGCATTTATTCCTCCGATCTGCTGAAATATGATCCAATGGGAGGGAATACTGAGGGAAATGAATACATAAAAACGGCTATATGTCCTGTTTCCCATAACTGAAAAATCAGTTGTTTCGGGAAAAGAAGATTCTGAAAAATATTGACCTTGACTGCGGCTATGCTCACGTTATGAGCGGATATAAAAAACGGGCGTCTGTTTACGGGACGCCCGTCCTTTTATAAAACGAATTTATCATAAGAATACTGCCAAAAACAAAATCGGCGTGGGCATCAGGCTCACGCCTTTAATTTACAGTGATCTTATATCCAAGCAAACTATCCTTATGGCTGTCCGTTCCTGATCATTGATAATGACGCTTGAAAACTCGGGAACGCATACAAGATCTATACCCACAGGTGCAAGATAACCCCTTGCAATAGCGACAGCCTTGACAGCCTGATTTGTTGCTCCCGCACCTACAGCTTGTATTTCCACCTCACCCTGTTCCCTCATGACGCTTGCAATTGCACCTGCCACGGAATTTGGAGTGGAATTTGCAGAAACTCTCAAGGATTCCATTGTCATACCCCTTTTCGATCTGAATTGGCAAAGCCTGTTTCATATTCATTATAACGCATACTTTGAATATTTGCAAGAGTATATAAATTTTTCTGCGTTTTATCTAATTTGAAGGCGTCTGATTTTGTGTACTTTGCCGCATTTTTCGTCAATTTGCAATATAACGCCACAGAAAAAAGGTGATTCTGACGACTCCTCAAACTTTACGGGGCATTTAAACCGCTGCTTTTCAATGGCAAGCTCACTTTTTACACCGAGAACCGAAAGCTCCGCCCCGCACATTCCCGCATCGGTGATATACCCTGTATGCTCCTTTAAGATAATTTCATCGGCAGTCTGCACATGGGTATGAGTACCTATCACTGCCGATACTCTGCCCGCAAGATAAAAGCCCATTGCCTTTTTCTCTGCAGTAGCTTCTCCGTGAAAATCTATAAAAATATTGGGAGTATGGATCTCGGAAAGCAGCCTGTCAATGCTTTCAAAGGGATTTCCCAGCGGCTCCATAAATGCAGTACCCATAAGATTTATCACTGCAAAGCTGTACGCCCCCTTGTCGAGAATGCACACGCCTTTTCCCGTAACGCCCTCCGGATAGTTGGCAGGACGCAGCAGACAGTCGCAGGATTCATAAAAGGGCAGTATTTCTCTGCGGCGGAAGCAGTGGTTGCCCGTGGTAATCACATCGGCAAAGGAAAAAAGCCGCTCCATTGACTTTATTGTGATGCCGTTGCCGTCTGCGGAGTTTTCGCCGTTTACTATAACAATGTCAATATTCTCCGTGTTCTTTAACATTCTTACGGTTTTTTCTGCATAATTGCAGCCGTGACTGCCTACAATATCTCCCGCAAATAACACATTTATCATATAATTATCACCTTAAAAAAGTAAATTGATAAACACTCTGTCAAGCACTTCAATATCAGGAGCCGAAAAAGCAGGCAGAGCTTTTGCTTCATCACTGAGCTTTGCAAAAATTTTTTCGATGTATTCATCTATTTCTTTTATATGCTCACCTTCTCCCAGCTCTGAGGTAACGAGCTTTTTTTCAAGAAGTCTGTTTACCTCGCAAACAAGAGAGCCGTCAAGCTGAGTTTTTATCAGCTCTGAAAACAGCATGGGCGGCGGTGTTTTCCGCTCCCTTATCCAATCTGCCGCAAGAAGCGGTCTTAGTACATAGAAATATTTTTTCAGCTTTACCTTATCCTTTGTCAGATGTGCTTTAGCAGTACTCTTTGCGGTATTCAGATAATGATACATTCCCGCTTTCGGATCGAAAAAATGTCCGATAGTATCATTAAGTGATGCCCACTCTGCCGTGGTGCGGTAAACTATGGGGGAGCTGTTCCATTCAAATACGGTGGGATTTGATTTATAGAGCAGTCTGAGTGTTTTTTGCAGATCCCAGCCGTTTATATCTAAGGTATCATCTAACTGCCACTCGATCACGTCACGTATATTTCTGAGTTTCAGATAATCCTCACGTCTGCGGACATAGATAAACCGCACATCATAGTCGCTGTCGGGAGAGGGAAATCCCCATGCTCTGCTGCCCGATTCCACACAGTGAAGTATCATTACATTTTCTTTTTCTTCAATTTCCGATAATTTATATTCTATGCTCTTTATTATTTCCTCGTTCATATCAATATCCCTCTGAGCCTTCGATCGAATCGTCATGCTCTATCCAGTTCTGTACATTTATTGTGGTATATGTGTCATGAGTGTTGCGGATAATGACGGTAGTTATGCCCGCATTGATAATAAGCCGCTTGCACATGGCGCAAGGTTCAACATCTCCGTAAAGCTCGCCTGTCCTTGCATCATGGCAGGCAAGATAAAGCGCTGCATTCATTGTATCCTCACGGGAGGCGGGCAGAATTGCATTTGCTTCGGCATGAACGCTTCTGCAAAGCTCGTACCGCTGTCCTTTCGGTATACCCAGATTTTCTCGTGTACAGTATCCCAGATCGCAGCAGTTTTTTCTTCCTCTCGGAGCTCCCGCATAGCCTGTGGATACTATCTCGTCATTTTTCACGATAATTGCTCCGAAATTTCTTCTCAGACAAGTCCCTCTTTCAAGAACAGTTTCAGCAATGTCAAGATAATAATTGATCTTATCACGCCGTTCCAATGTACAAAAACTCCTTTCATTTAATATGTAAAAACTACTCTTAAATTATATATTAAAAGCATAATAAAAATTCTATCTGTTTTTTGCATTGCGTGTATCCCATTTTATGACTACATCATCGCCGTCGCTCAACGGGTCAATAAAGCCTGCATTCACACCGTTTATGGTAAGTATCATTTCCGCTCCCGCAGGCGGGTCTGATGTGTCGATATCCGCCAGCGCCATAAGCTCCAGAAATTCATTCGGAGAGCCGTCCTTATGAGGTTCAAGAGTGATTCTCCTTGAATTGAGATAGACGCTTATTGCTCCCTTAGGTGCAGTCGGCTGAGGTGTTTTCACATCATCGGGATTTTGTGCGCTTTCACTCATCAATGCAATGTCCCTTGCACGGTTGGGCGTATTTTCACCTGTTTCTGATTTTTTCTCTGCGGTAATAAGATCGTCATGCTCCATTAAAATATAGTCGCTTCTTAGCTGTCTGCCGTTTTTGTAAAAAATAATACCGCTTGTATCAAAGGGCAGCGACAGGATAAGATCGCCCAGCGTTTCAATAGTTTCTATGGTCACGCTGTCATAATTCTGAATGATATAATCTCCCGATACCACCGTATCGTTTACTCTTACCGTGTTTCCGAATGTGAACACTTCTCCGTCAACGGTCAGGCGGTGCGAAAAGCTCTCTCCCGCAATATCCGATACCGTAACGGCTGCGTTTGCTCCCGATACAGCAGGAATAAAATCTATAACATCGCCCTGCCGCACCTTATGGTCAAGAGCTGCGGCTGTGCCGTTTATGGTTATCTGTGCGGGAGTTGACGGCTCTCCCCGGAAAAATTGTTTTTCACCGTTTAAGGTAAAGGTAAGTCCACGTCCCGATCTGCCGATGATCTGATAAGGCTTATATCCCGTATTCATCAGCAGCTCTGCGGCTGTAACGGATTTTGTGTCAAAAATACGTATTCTTTCTCCGTTCAGAGTTATAGTTGAAAAATCATAGCCCGCCTGAAGTGTGGCAGTAATGCCGATACCTATGGGAGTTACGTATTCCGGACCTGAAAAGGGAGAGGAAATATTCTTTCCGAGACGTTTTCCTCCGATAGCAGCTCTTGTTTCGGGAATACCGAGTTTTTTTGCAACAAGCTCCTGCAAACCGGGGATAAGACTTCCTCCGCCTACAAGAAAAACTGCTGCGGGTGCGGTGCCGTTTGCTGAAATAATACTTTCTGCCACAGTATCCGCAAGCTGCTCAACAGCGGGGGACAGACTGTCAAAAAATTCCTTTCCCGTCAGAGTGCGCTCATAGCCTAAAATATCCGTAAAGATCACGTCCTCATCGGGAGGAGTGAGCTTCATTCTTTCGGCAGTATCGAAATCAACAAGATAGTTTCGTACTATTTCCTCGGTGATCTCATCTCCTGCAACGGTTGCCATACCGTAAGCCACAATGCTGCCCTCACGGGAAACGGCAATATCCGATGTGCCTGCGCCGATATCGCAAAGAGCAATGTTTATCAGCCGCACCTCGGGAGGGATTATTACATTCATGGCGGCTATAGGCTCCAGCGTAAGACTTATGACCTCCAGACCGCTCATGTCCATTACCGTGTAAAGGCTTTCCGCTACCAGTCCCGGAAGAAAGGCGGCGATAAGCTCAACCGATGCTTTTTTGCCCTTGTGACCCAAAAGATTTTTAATGGGTACATCGTCCAGACTGTAGCCTATGACCGAATGTCCCACACAATAAAAGCTGAGACTTTTTTCTCCGCTTTCACGGTCTATCTCGCTCTGAGCTTTGGAAACAGCTTCAAGCTCCAGACTTTTTAATACGCTGTCGGTAAGCTGTTCACGGCTGTCCGTTTCACGGTAAGCGGTCACACGTTTGGTAACAAGCGCCCGTCCTGCTGCGGCTATGGCGACTTTTTTTAGTGTTATGCCTGTTTTTTCTTCAAGCCGCTCCTTTACTATTCGCACTATTCTTGCAGTTTCTTCAATATCTTCTATCTGACCGTCCATCATTGCTCTGTGGACATGGGGGACAGTCACCGCATCGCACACGGTAAAAACACCGTTTTCGGTGCGTCCCAGTATCCCCACTACATTTCTTGTACCGATATCAAGGGCGAAAATATCCTCATCGCTCTGTTCTGTGGTTTGTACACGGGGCATAGACCTCTGTCCTTTCTATCATTTTATAAAAACATTATAACATATCCTGTTTCTGTTGTCAAGGTCACAATAACGGGGCAAGTATACGCAGAACGGCATCGAACATAGTCGTCCTGTAATATTTGCCGATATTGTCAGAGGTGATCTCACGGCTTTTCTCCATAGTTTTCATATGATCCTCATAAAGATCGGCGATTGCTTTGCAGCCGTACATAAATGTCCCGCATTCAAAATGAAGAAACAGACTTCGGTAATCAAGATTTATTGTTCCTACAACACCGATCTTGTCATCACAGACAAAGCTCTTTGCATGGATAAATCCCGGACTGTATTCAAATATTCTGACGCCCGAATCAATAAGAGGCTTGTAATTTGCCCTTGTAAGTCTGTAAACAGGCTTTTTGTCGGGTATCCCCGGGGTCACTATCCTGACGTCCACACCTCTTTTTGCCGCAAGGCAGAGTGCGGATTTCATGCAGTCGTCAAGTATAAGATAAGGCGTGAAAATATACACATACCTCTGAGCCTGATTTAAAATATCAATATAGATGTTTTCACTGAGTGCCTCCCTGTCAAGAGGAGTATCGTAAAAGGGCTGCACAAATCCGTCATTTTCCTGAAAGGTGCCGTATTTTTCAGGAAGAAAAGCGGTAAGATCGGGTTTGTCGTCCACATCTTTAAAGGTATGCCACAGCTCCAGAAACATTTCTGTAAAATTTACTGCCGCCTTTCCGCACAGCTTTACTCCTGTATCCTTCCAGTGACCGTAAGGGTGGGTAACGTTTATATATTCATCAGACAGATTTATACCGCCGTTAAAAGCCGTGTGACCGTCGATTACCATGATCTTCCGATGATCACGGTTGTTCATTACCATAGAGAGTACGGGACTCACAGGATTAAATGCAAGGCACTTTATATTTGTTCCCAGCTTTTCAAGGGTCTTGTAATATCCCGGAGGAAGCAGTGCCACACAGCCCATGTCGTCATAGATGATCCGTATCTCTACGCCGCATTCTGATTTTTCTATCAGCAGTTTGGCAATGCTGTTCCACATTTTACCCTCACTTATTATAAATGATTCAAGGAAAATAAAATGCTTTGCTTTTTTTATCTCCGAAAGCATATCCTCAAACATATCCTCACCGATCTTATAGTAGACAACACTTGTTCCGTCATAGGGAGCATATCCGCTCAGATCACGGATATATTTACAGGTGGAATAGACACGCCTGTCGGCTGCTTCGATTTTTTTCAGTGCTTCATTGCCGGGGTTAAGCTGCACGATATATTTTTCCTTTGTAGATGCAATGCTTTTATGGAGCTTTTTTGAGGGCTTTTTATCTCCCGCAAAAAGATACAGAAGTCCTCCAAAAATGGGAAAGGCAAGCATAATTATGATCCAGCCTATTTTATAGGAGGGATTTTCCTCTTTGCAGACCATGTAGATAACTGCTGCAAGGCTGAGAAGATGAAGGGCACGGTCTATTCCCTGAAAATATTTTGAAAGAAGAAGAATATTAAGCACGAACCACAGGATCTGCAAAAGCAGAAAAAAAGCGGTAAGGGCTATGCGGTTGATGATAAGCTTTCTGCGATGAAAAGGTATCCTGATCATTTGTTGATCCTCTCCTTTTCGGAAAGTGCGGATACAGTATCTTTAAGATGTACGATAAAGCTGTTTTCAAGGTCACTCAGGCGTGCAGACGGGGAAAGGATAAGCATATCTTCATATATCCTCGGAATGTCACTGCATTCAAGCTGTTTTAAGCCTGTCCTTTCGAGTATTTCCTTTGAAACGGGTTCATCTGCCGCAAAGGAATTTTTTATTGTTCTGAGTCCGTACATAAGACTGCTGCGGTCATAAACAAATATTTTTCTGTTTGTAAGCTCATTATCCGTTCTGCGGACATAATCAGAGGAGAGATAAGGCACTTCATTATCCCCGTATGCTATTTCTGTATATCCCGAAAGGTCGGAAAAGGAAACCGTTTCCCGCTCGGCAAGTGCGTCATTTTCGGACAGAAGTATTCTGCTGCGAAACCTGAACAGCACTTCGCAGTGCAGATTTTTTTCTCTGATATACGACATAAAGTATTCCTTATCCTCGGTATCATAACGGATAAGCCCTATTGTGCATGAGCTTTCAAGGATACTTCTTATGGTTTCAACGGAATTTGTTTCATGCAGTTCAGCTTTGAGCCTTTTTTCCTGCGGTATACGGTCAGCTATTTCCGCAAATACTCCTGTAATGTAAGCAGTCCGGGGAGCTGAGATTTTAAGCACAGCCGTATCTGTTGTTTCGGGCATATACAGTTCCTCTATTTTTTGCATTTGCAGAAGAATATTTTTGGCATATAAAAGAAATTCCTCTCCCTTATGAGTGGGTATCACGCCCTTGGCACTGCGTTTAAAGACAGTAACGCCTATCTCGTTTTCCACTTCCTTTATGGCTTTGCTGAGATTCGGCTGTCCCATAAAAAGATTTGACGCCGCCTTTGTGATTGAGCCTACACGTTCGACCTCGACCATATATCTCAAATGCTGCAAATTCATAACTCTGCACCTCTCCTTAGTCTGCCTGTTATCATTATAACCCGATGATTTTCTTTTCATGCCCGAGAAGAAATATCTTGCGTTCGACACCGGAGGCAAAGCCCGTCATGCTGCCGTCTGCACCGATGACACGGTGACAGGGGATTATGATACCTATCGGGTTATGTCCCACAGCCCCGCCCACAGCCTGAGCGGACATTTTTTCTTTCTTCATGATAAGCGCTGCTTTTTTCGCAAGCTCACCGTAGGTAACGGTTTTCCCGAAGGGTATTTCAAGAAGAAGCCCCCAGATAAGCTCCCGGAAGGGCGTACCTTTTATATTAAGCGGTGGAGTAAAGTCGGGGGCTTTTCCCGAAAAATAAATTTCCAGCCATTTTTTTGCAAGCATTGAAGCTTCACATTCTCTGCCGCATGGAGTATTTTCGGAAAAGCTGACAGAGGTTACCGCTTTTCCGTCCGATTTAATGAGAAGTCTGCCTATGGGAGAAAAAAATTCACTTCCAAAGTCCATTTTATCCCGCCTTTTCTTGTTCTTGCATAGTATTATTATGACATATTTGTCAGATTTTGTCAAGTATGCTTAAAAATTCCGATCACGAAAAAAAATTATTGACAAGTCTCTGCAATAAGTGGTATAATAAAAATATATGCGGTGCTGTAAGCTCATGAAAAGGACGGTTTTCCATAATGTTTGTTGATAAAGCGGTGATAAGGATCAAGGCAGGTGACGGCGGCGACGGCGCAGTGTCTTTCCACAGGGAAAAATATGTGGCGGCGGGAGGCCCTGACGGCGGTGACGGCGGAAAGGGCGGAGATATTGTTTTTAAGGTTGACGACAGTATATCTTCACTGATAGATTTTAAATATAAAAGAAAATTTTCTGCCGAAAGAGGTCAGAACGGTTCTTCAAGAAACTGTACCGGAAAAAATGCTCCCGATCTTGTTATCAATGTTCCACGGGGAACATTGATAAGAGAGGCGTCTACAGGGCGTATCATGGCGGATATGTCCACAGATGAGCCGAAAATACTTGCAAGAGGCGGCAAGGGAGGAAAGGGAAATGCCCGCTTTGCCACTCCCACAAGACAGATACCTAAATTTTCAAAGCCCGGATTTATGGGAGAGGAGTTTGAGATATCAATGGAGCTTAAGCTCCTTGCAGATGTGGGACTGGTAGGATTTCCCAATGTGGGAAAATCTACTCTCATATCTGTGGTATCTGCTGCAAAGCCCAAAATAGCAAATTATCATTTTACCACTCTTACTCCTGTACTGGGCGTAGTAAAGACGGACGAGGAAAGATCCTTTGTAATGGCGGATATTCCCGGGCTTATTGAGGGCGCCTCTGAGGGAGTGGGACTGGGACATGAATTTCTTCGGCACGTTGACCGCTGTCGGCTTATCGTTCATATCGTGGACGTTTCGGGCAGTGAGGGCAGGGATCCGAAAGAGGATATGGAGATAATCAACAGGGAGCTTAAGAATTTCTCTGAGGAGCTTTCAAAGCGTCCTCAGATCATTGCTGCAAACAAATGCGATATTGCTTCCCCGGAACAAATTGACGATCTCAGAAGTTTTGTGGAATCACAGGGAATGAAGCTTTTTGAAATTTCAGCAGCCACAACACAGGGTACAAAGGAGCTTATTTCAGAAATTGCAAAGGAGCTTGAAAAGCTGCCTCCTATCAAGGAATATGAAGCAGAAGCGCCCACGCCCCGTGAGCTTGACGAAATGGCAGGCATGGGTGAAAGGTTTGAGATAACAAGGGGAGACGATGCGGTTTTTTATGTAGAAGCGCCGTGGCTTGAACATATCATGCGGACTGTGGATATGGACGACTACGCTTCACTCCAGTATTTTCAGCGTGTACTCAGAAATACGGGGATAATTGACAAGCTGGAGGAAATGGGTATCAAAGAGGGGGATACGGTAAATATCTTCGGCTTTGAATTTGATTTCGTTTTCTGACAGATACGGGAGGATATATTTGTTGCTTCTGTGGTTCAACAGACAGTATCGGTAATTTCGGCATAGATGAGAGGCAGTGATGCGAAATAGAAAAGCGAAAGGTAAATGAATACAGTCCGCTGACACTTGCTTTTTTAGGTGATGCGGTATACGGTCAGCTTGTCAGGGAAAAGCTGGTGCTTGCTGCAAATATGCCTGTGGGACGTCTTCACAAGGCATCGGTGGAACGGGTAAGAGCGGAGTATCAGGCAAGAGCCGCCGGGCTTATAGGCGATATGCTCACCGAGGAGGAAACGGCGGTCATGAAGCGGGGCAGAAATGCTTCCTGCAATTCGGGAAGTATTCCCAAAAGCTCAAATCCTATTGAATATCACAAGGCAACCTCTTTGGAATCTCTTTTCGGTTATCTTTATCTGCTTGGAGAGGAGAAGCGTATCAGGGAGCTTTTTGACTATATCTGGGAGCATACGGAGGTGAAAACAAATGATAATGTATGAAAATCTTAATATGATCTCCTGCGGTAATGTCAACTGCTATGTTATCAGGGGAAAGCGGGGCGATGTGCTTATTGATACGGGATTTGAAAAATATCGGGATCATATTGAAACGTGGCTGTTAAATTACAAGATAAAGCTCATTATCCTGACTCACGGTCATGTGGATCATATACAGAATGCGGAATATTTTTCAAGGCTCTGCTCTGCTCCTGTTATGATGAGCAGCAGGGATATACCTCTTTCAAGGGATAATTCCTGCCGTCACAAATACATCACCACCCTGTCGGGGTATTTGCTTGAGGCAGCAAAGACAAAGAATATATCGGCAGACCCCTTTGATGTTACATATCCCGTAACGGGAGAGATGAGCCTTTCAGAATACGGCATAGACGGAAGAATTATTTCTCTGGAGGGTCATACGAGAGGTTCTCTGGGTGTACTGTGCAAAAGCTCGGCGGGGTACGATCTCTATGCGGGAGATGCAGTGTTTAATTCACCGTTTCCCATGTTTCCCATGACAGCAGAAAGCCCCAAAAGGGCAAGAGAGTCTATTGAAAAGATCATAAGACTTGCACCGGACAGGATACTTCCCGGACACGGAAAGCCCATTGTCTGCGGTACAAGGGCATATCAGTTGTTCATCGGCAGATTTTAAGTCTGTAAGAAAATATAAAGGAGAAATTATTTATGTCAGGTCATTCAAAATGGAACAATATCAAAAGAAAAAAAGAAGCTACTGACGGCGCTAAGGCGAAAATATTCACAAAGATAGGACGTGAGATAGCAGTCTGCGTCAAGGAGGGGGGAGGGGATCCCAACAATAATTCAAAGCTCCGTGATCTTATTGCCAAGGCAAAATCAAATAACGTTCCCAACGACAATATCGACAGGATAATAAAGAAAGCCATGGGGGACGGGGACAAGACAAATTATGAAGCGAATGTCTATGAGGGCTACGGTCCCAGCGGTGTTGCCGTTATTGTTGAAACTCTCACCGACAATAAAAATCGCACTGCGGGAGATATCCGTCATTATTTTGACAAATTCGGCGGCAATCTGGGCACAACAGGCTGCGTATCCTTCATGTTCAGTGAAAAGGGCATCGTAATTGCAGAAAATAACGGCTTTGATGAGGACAAGGTAATGGAGGATATTTTCGACTGCGGAGCGTCTGATTTCACAATGGACGAGGACGAAATAGAGATAGAAACTGAGCCAAATGAAGTAGGTTCTGTAAGAGAAGCACTTACTGCAAAGGGCTACAATGTTCTTTCAGCAGAAGCAATGCAGATACCGTCAACATACACCACTCTCACCGATGAGGAATCCATTAAAAAGATGACACTGCTTCTTGAGCATCTTGAAGATAATGATGATGTTCAGAATGTATATCATAACTGGGATATGCCCGAAAGCGATGAAGAGGAGTGATCTCTTTTCCCCTGTGCATTTATGTACGGGGGAGTATTTTATCAGGTAAGGCAGGAGGTGCTTTTTATGAGTTGCAAGCCGACAGGCTGTAAGATAAGAAAGATGCTTATATCCGACTATGATGCCGTTTATTCCTTATGGCTGTCCTGCAAGGGTATGGGGTTAAACGATCTTGATGATTCAAGAGAGGGGATAATGCGTTTTCTGAAACGTAATCCCGATACCTGTTTTGCAGCAGAAACGGAGTCGGGCTGTATAATAGGTGCGATCATGGCGGGAAATGACGGGCGCAGAGGTTATATTTACCATACTGCCGTACACCCAGACTACAGAAATCACGGGATAGGCAGAGCGCTTGCAGAGGAGGCTGTGGCTGCTTTGAAAAAATGCGGGATAAATAAGGCGGCGCTTGTTGTCTTTGCTCATAATACGGACGGCAGCAGCTTTTGGGAAAAACTCGGATTTACCGCACGGAATGATATTATTTACAGAGATCGTGTCCTTACCGAAATGAAAAGAATTGATACCTGACAGACAGCATTAAAAAATCCGTCACGCCCTCTTGACAATATTTTACGGACGTGATATAATTTAAATGTTATTTTTCAAAACGGAGGTAATATGAAAATGGTAATCATTGAAATGGAAAACGGCAAGCAGATCAAGCTGGAGCTGTATCCCGACAAGGCACCCATTACTGTTGAAAACTTTGAAAAGCTGGTAAAACAGGGCTTTTATGACGGACTTATTTTTCATAGGGTAATTGAGGGCTTTATGATACAGGGCGGTTGTCCTGACGGAACGGGTATGGGCGGTCCCGGCTGGAGCATTAAGGGAGAATTTGCATCTAACGGCGTTAAGAATGATATAAAACACGTAAGAGGAGTTATATCAATGGCTCGTTCCTCAATGCCCGACAGCGCAGGTTCACAGTTTTTTATCATGCACAAGGACGCTCCTCATCTGGACGGCAGTTATGCCGCTTTTGGAAAGGTGATCGAGGGAATGGACGTTGTTGACGAGATCGCCTCCACAAGAACCACCTACGGCGACAGACCCGTCAAGGAACAGAAAATGAAACGAGTTTATTTTGCGGACTAAATTCTGTCGTTTCCGATCCGGCTTTTTGTAAAAGTCGGATCATTTTTTATTAAAAAGATATTTTGTATTTTTGTCCATTTTTAAAAATTTTCTTACAGCTCTTGCAATTGCGAAACAAATGTGCTATAATTTACTTGTCAGACCTCTGAGGAAACAGCAGAAGCACCATGTCAAAAAGCAACAGATAACAGGAGGTCTTATAAAAATCGGTTGGGAAAAGGGTGCTGTAATGGATCAGGTATATTTTGATAAGTATCTTGTGGGGAACAGGATCAAAAGCAGAAGAATTGAGCTGAGACTCACACTGGCTGAGCTTGCCGATCGTATAGGAGTTGCTGCGTCCACTATACAGAGATATGAAACAGGTTATATCAAAAGAGCCAAGCTCCCCGTACTCAAAGCCATTTGCGAGGCACTTGACCTTGATTACGCCTCAACGGTTGGAAGCACCGAAGATATCAGACCTCTTCCCGACAATATCTTTCCTGCTGATGAGGATATTCAGTCAAGCATCCAGATCCCTATAATAGGGAGAGTTGCGGCAGGACTTGCCTGCCATGCCGAACAGGATATAGAGGGCTATGAATATGCGTCTGCTGATGATGTAAAAAGCGGTCATGATTATGTATATCTTCGTGTAAAGGGAGATTCCATGTCTCCTCTTATAATGGAGGACGATCTTGTTCTTGTGCGCTGTCAGGATATTGTGGACAGCGGCACCTATGCTGTGGTTATCATTGACGATGAGGACGGTGTGGTAAAAAAAATTTTTATGTCTAAGGGAAGAATAGAACTCAGAAGCGAAAATCCCTACTACCCTCCGCGTATATTCAAGGGAGAGGAATGTGCAAGAGTCCGTATTTTCGGCAAAGTCGTTGAATGTAAGAGAAAATTTTAAAAAAATGTCACGGGAAAAACTCCCGTGACATTTCGTTTTAAGCGGAGGTATCAAAGATAAGGTTTGAGGCTGTCGATATACTTCTGTTCACGACGAAGATAATTCTTTGCCGATAGTATCGCCTCGGGAGAATCGCATTTTGTTCTGTTGAGCGTCTCCGTAAGATCCATAATTCCCGTATTGGTTCCCTTAATAAGCATTCTCGCCACATTTTTATTGCTGTTATCCCGTTTGACCTGCATGGTCACCATTGCCTTTGTCATAAGTCTTGAACTGAGCGGCGGAAATGAGGGAACCGTATTTTCGGCTTTCATCTGCTCCGCAGTGATTTCTGTCTGCTTTTTGTATCCGTTATACTGCTTGATAAGAATGTTTTTCATATTATGATCCTTGACTGCCGGTATTATCTGTCGCAGTGCCGTAATTCCCATTGCGGCATTCTGATATAAGCTGTTCTGAAGGTCATAACGATCCATTTTCATTATCCTCTTGTCCGTTTTGCCGGGGCTTTTTCCCCGACAGTAATATTATATTACGCAGATACATTATTATTTATGGAAAAATACTTGAAATTTTGAAAAATCTGCTGTATAATTATAATATCATATGTTCAAAGGAGATATCCGTAATGAGAGCCGAGACCCGTGAAAAATTTTACAAAAGAGCAGTAAAGGGGATACTGTGGTGGCTGGGAGGAGATTTTATCTGTGTGATATACACCATGTGTATGCTTGTGATAATGACGAGATTTATGGCGGTAAAGATCTTTACTGCCTTTTCCGCAGTTATTATCATGAACGGACTGCTGTTTAATTTCACATATAACTGTGCCGTGCGGGACAGAAATCTTATCAGGTATCATGACGTTTCAGATGATCCGAAAATGCCGTTCAAGATAGCTCTGACTGCGCCGCTGCCGCAGTATCTGCTGCTCATTGCCCTGCTGCTGTCAAAGCTGGGTCTTATAGGGGATATTTTCAGATACTATGCGCTTATAAATATCCAGTCACTTGCGTGGATCGACCTTTTTACCGAAGGAAGGACTATTGCCGATCTTTCATGGGCAGGCTTTGGCGGACTTTTTCTGCTGACTCTTATTTCTCCCGCAGTGATAATCCTGACCTATAAATGCACCCTGCGTGAGGTAGACATAAAAGCATTGCTGCTTTATGGGAAAAAGACTAAAAAATGAGTACCTGCTCAAAACATCAGGGATCCATATTGAGATTATTTGTTAAAAATTATTTGTTTTAATAAAATAACACTTGCAAATTCAAAGTAAGTGTGTTATAATGTAAATAGGGTGTAGCGTTTGTGCTGAAATATCAACCGGAACAGAGGGTAGCTTTATGAAAAAATTTGCAATATATAAAGCCAAAACAGGCTATTATTACTGTGAATATATAGATAGTCTCGAACAGCTTTCCGGTACCGTTTTTTCAAACCTTATCACCGAGGATAAGCTCCCTGTGGTGCTTGACGGCAACGGCGGATACTTTAAGTTTTCCGACAGCGACTATAATTTTGTGGAGATCATCGAATCTGATAAGGAATGTCCTCTGCCCCTTGAAAAGATGTATTTCAAGAATCAGGATACCTTTAAGCTGGGCTGGATGTCCCCCGACGGCGATACTTACTCCTGCGATTACACGGGACATACAAAGGCGGCAAAAATGCTTGCTGCAAAATTCTGCCCGGGTGCAAAGCTCCCCGAAAGGGCATTGGGCAAGGCGGGTTGGCTTAAAATAATAGATTCATGGGACGGCACCGAAAGAGAACACGGTCAGTTTGTTTATTCCCAGACAGGCAAGGTCACAAAGCGGCAGGCGGACAGGCTTTTCGATCTGGGTCTTTACGATAATCCCGAGGTAAAAGAGCTTATAAATAACTGTGAAGATTATTGGTAAAAATTGTTTGGCATTTTTTACAGAGAAAATCTTTGAGATTCAAGCATTATGACTATTGATTTTATCCTTAAAAAGTGGTAAAATATTACAAAGCTTTAATTTGAAAGGATCGGTTTTTATGGAAACAAGAGTAGCAGTTATTGCAATTATCGTTGAAAACAACGGATCTGTAAATGAAGTCAATAATATTCTTCATGAGTACAGCAGCAGCATTATCGGACGTATGGGCGTTCCCTACAGGAGCAAGGGCGTGAATATCATAAGCATTGCTATTGACGCAACTCAGGACGATATAAATACATTGGCAGGCAAGATCGGTAAGCTGGACGGAGTTTCCGCAAAAACGGTATATTCCGCAGTATGATCCGCATATCCGCAGTCACGGCATCAAGAAAAGATTTTTTCTTGATGCAATCCCTGTTTGTTCGCTTCAAAACTTATTTTACTCCTAAGACCTCTGAATAATTTTGGGAGGTATATTATGAAAATTTACAATGATACTGCCGGTAAGCTGCTTTCTGCCTTTTTGGCATTGTTATTAGTGCTTATTCTCTTTCCTGTTAATATCTCAGCGGCAACTTTGACTGAAAAGAATGGTTTAAAATATATTGAACAGGAAAACGGTAATTTGAAATTGTATACAGGGTGGACGATAAAAGTAAAGTCAAACAAGCGATTTTATTATAAAAATGGTAAAAAGCTAAGTAACTGTTGGTTAGCTCAGAATGGTGTAAAACAATATTATCTTACAAATGACGGTTATGCTGCAATAGGTAAGGTAACAATAGCAGGAACAGAGTATGAATTTGATCAAAGCGGAAAGCTAATTCAAGACGAATGGAATATTAAAGTCGAAACTGCAAATATTTCAAAAACAGGATTAACAGTCATTACAACGATAAGCGAGGACAGCTATAATGATGAGTTTATATATGGCGTTCCTTTCACCATCGAAGAATATTCAGAAAATAAGTGGCAGCCACTGCCGCTTAAAAGAGATGATATTTTGTGGGCAGATATTGCATACGTCTTTAATGTTGGGAAAAATGAGAATGTATATCAGTGGGAGAATTTATACGGAGTTCTTCCTGAAGGCAGATATCGTATCTGTAAGGAGATAAGCAAACGAACTGACAATAAGTTGGAGGATAAAATATATTATGCTTATTTCACAATAAGTTAGATCATCAAGCTAAAGTATGTTAATACGCCCTTATATGTAATAATGTGATGGGTTCTGCAAAAGAATTTCCGTAAATTTACCAACCGTGATAAAATTTAAAATTATTATGAACATCGGAAATTTTTTACCTTTGCGGTTAATGTTATAGTATAGCAGTGTATAGAAGTGTTATATATTGTAATACACAGGCTTTGATATCAGGGTCATTCGTGTCCTGCGTGATTCGGGACAGCAGCATTTTTGGTGTCAGATAGAGTTAAACGGAAAATGGTATAACCTTGATGCTCACCTCGATGCATTTATGTCAGGATCTTGTGTTAACAATTATATAGGATATAAAGTCGTGGAGACATATTGATTTTACAATTTAATAACGATTTCCTGACGCCGAAAAGCAGTTTAAGGCGAAAGTTTATCAGCAGTTTACATCTAAACGGCAGTCAGGTTCTTTTTTTAGGATCGGGCTGCTTTTTATTTTTAAAATGGAGATGATCGTATGGGACTTAATGAAACACCGTCCTCGGAAAGAGTGCATATCGGATTTTTCGGCAGAAGAAATGCGGGAAAATCCAGCCTTGTAAATGCCGTGACAAATCAGGAACTGGCAGTCGTATCCGACAAGCCCGGTACCACTACCGATCCTGTAACAAAGGCAATGGAGCTTCTTCCATTGGGACCTGTTGTCATCATTGATACTCCGGGCTTTGACGATGAGGGAGAGCTGGGGGAACTCAGAGTGAGAAAAACCTCTCAGGTCCTCAACCGTGTGGACTGCGCTGTGCTGGTGACCGACAGTACCCGAGAGCTGGGGGAATGTGAAAATCAGCTTATTAAACTGTTCAAGGAAAAAAATATCCCGTACATCATTGTCGGAAATAAGTGTGATCTTACGGACACTCCTCCCGAGGGAAGATTTCTCGTCAGTGCAAAAAATAAGACCAATATCCATGAGCTGAGGGAGGAGATAGCAAAGCTCACAGAGGCTAAGGATCAGACGCTGAAAATAGTAGGAGATATTATCCGTCCCGGTGAGCTTGCAGTGCTTGTTATCCCCATTGATAAGGCAGCGCCAAAGGGCAGGCTCATTCTTCCCCAGCAGATGGTCATAAGAGATATACTTGAAGCGGGTGCTGCGGCTGCTGTGGTAAGGGAAACTGAGCTGAGAGATACTCTCGACAGACTTGTTTCCACACCTGCTGTAGTTATCACGGACAGTCAGGCATTTGCTCAGGTAAGTCGAGATACACCGGAGAATATAAAGCTCACCTCCTTTTCTATACTTATGGCTCGTTACAAGGGATTTCTTGAAACTGCTGTAAAGGGTGCTGCTGCAATTAAAAAGCTGAATGACGGAGATACCGTTCTTATTTCCGAGGGCTGTACTCATCACAGACAATGCGGGGACATAGGCAGCGTTAAACTCCCCGCACTTCTGAAAAAAACTACCGGCAAGGAGCTTAACATACGACTTTCCTCCGGCAAGGAATTTCCCGAGGATCTGAGCGGCATTTCGCTTGTTATCCACTGCGGCGCCTGTATGATAACCGAAAGAGATGTGGCTTACCGTATGAAAACAGCTGCGGATAACGGCGTTCCTTTCACAAATTACGGTGTTGCGCTTGCATATATGAACGGGATACTCAGGCGCAGTCTTGAGGTATTTCCCGATATATTAAAACTTATCGAGGATTGATGCGGATTGAATGATAAGCTGACAGCTTTGATAGATAAGCTGAATGATGAAAAACGGCTGACACCCGGTGAGTGGGTCTGTCTTTTTACGGAGTTTACCGATGAGGAGAGAGAATATGCAGCCAAGATCGCACGGGAACTGAGCATTAAAAAATACGGCAAAAAAATATATGTGCGGGGGATAGTGGAATTTTCCAATTATTGTAAAAACGACTGTATTTACTGCGGGATCAGACGTTCTAACCGCAATGCTCAGCGTTATCGTCTGACCGATGATGAGATCTGCGAATGCTGCGATGAGGGATATGATCTGGGATATCGTACATTTGTGCTGCAAAGCGGTGAAGATCCTGCATATACTGCCGAACGGATAGCGGAAATCGTAAGACGGATAAAAGCACGTCACCCCGACTGCGCCGTTACACTTTCTCTCGGTGAAAAAGAGCGAGAGGAATATCTTATCATGAAGCAGGCGGGGGCAGACAGATATCTTCTTCGTCATGAAACAGCAGACAAGGAACATTACAGCAAGCTCCACCCTCCGGAGATGTCCTTTGAACACCGCATGAACTGCCTTAAAACCTTAAAAGAGCTGGGATTTCAGACAGGAGCGGGTCTTATGGTGGGTTCTCCCTATCAGACTGCGGAATGTCTTGCAAAGGATTTGGAATTTCTCGGCAGCTTTAAGCCCCATATGATAGGCATAGGTCCGTTTCTTCCGCAGAAGGATACACCTTTCGGAGATAAACCAAAAGGTTCCTATCATCTCACCCTTTTCCTGCTGAGTCTTTGCAGGATAATGCTGCCGAATGTCCTGCTGCCCGCAACCACAGCACTGGGTACTATTGATCCCCGAGGCAGGGAACAGGGGATACTTGCGGGAGCAAATGTTATCATGCCAAATATTTCACCCGTTGCGGTGAGAAAAAAATATATGCTTTATGACAACAAGATCTGCACCGAGGATTCATCTGATGACTGCCGATTCTGCTTGCAGGCACGGGCAAGATCTGTAGGATATGACATAGAGGTCACAAGGGGAGACTACTTTGATTAAATTGAGTAAGTATAATTTCAGGAGGAATTTATTATGTATGATGTAAAGTCTATGAAAGCCGAGGAATTTATCGACCACGAGGAAATAACGGAAACTCTAAGATATGCCGATGAGCATAAGAATGACCGTCCTCTGATCGAATCTATCATCGAAAAGGCAAAGGAATGCAAGGGACTGAGCCACCGTGAGGCAAGTGTGCTGCTTGCCTGTGAGGAGGAGGATCTCAACGAAAAGGTCTGTCGGCTGGCAGAGCAGATAAAGCTCGAATTTTACGGCAACCGCATTGTAATGTTTGCGCCCTTGTATCTGTCAAATTACTGTGTCAACGGCTGTGTTTACTGTCCGTATCATATGAAGAACAAGCGTATACCCCGTAAAAAGCTAACACAGGAGGAGATAAAAGCAGAGGTCATTGCCTTACAGGATATGGGACACAAGCGGCTTGCTATCGAATCCGGAGAGGATCCCGTCAATAATCCCATAGAGTATATTCTGGAGTGCATAAAGACAATTTACAGTATCCACCACAAAAACGGAGATATCCGCCGTGTGAATGTGAACATTGCCGCTACAACAGTGGAAAATTACCGCAAGCTCAAAGAGGCGGGCATCGGTACATACATTTTATTTCAGGAGACATACCATAAGGAAAGCTATGAAAAGCTTCACCCCACAGGTCCTAAGCATAATTATGCATACCATACCGAAGCGATGGACAGAGCTATGGAGGGCGGCATAGACGATGTGGGACTGGGCGTTCTTTTCGGACTGGAGCTGTACCGCTATGAGTTTGCAGGTATCCTTATGCACGCCGAGCATCTTGAGGCTGTTCACGGAGTAGGACCGCATACAATAAGTGTTCCGAGGATCAAACACGCCGATGATATTGATCCGAGTGCATTTGACAATTCCATTTCAGATGAAATTTTTGAAAAGATAATTGCCTGCATTCGTGTGGCAGTTCCTTATACGGGAATGATAATCTCCACAAGAGAAAGCGAGGAGGTCAGAGCTAAGGCTCTAAGGCTTGGTATATCCCAGATAAGCGGCGGTTCAAGGACATCTGTTGGCGGCTATACCGAGGAGGAGCGTCCTCATGATACAGAGCAGTTTGACGTATCAGATCAGAGGACTCTTGATGAGGTGGTGCGCTGGCTTATGCAGTCAGACTTTATTCCCTCATTCTGTACAGCCTGCTACCGTGAGGGGAGGACAGGTGACCGCTTCATGCAGCTTTGCAAGAATAAGCAGATCCTTAACTGCTGTCACCCCAACGCACTGATGACGCTTCAGGAATATCTGGAGGATTATGCCGCTCCCGAGACAAAGGAAGTCGGCGAAAAGCTCATTGCCGCAGAGATACCGAAGATCCCCAATGATAAGGTGCGCAGCATCACACTCTCCCGCCTTGAGGAGATAAAGAAGGGCAGCAGAGATTTCAGATTCTGATTTTTATATTGTGCCGTCGGACGTTCAGACAGGTCCGACGGCATTTTTTTTAATAAATTAAATTTTTTTGCTTAAATAAGTCGTAATTTCATAGTTTTTGCAGATTTTTTTGTGAAAATTTAATTTTTGTACAAAAATCACTTGACATTGAATATAAAAAGGTGTATAATGTATAAAGATTTAACAAAGGTGGGGCTAAATTTTTAATCTTTTATATACTAAAAAGGTAAGGTTTAAAACGACATAAACGATTGACCAAAAGGGGCAGGCATCTGCATTGACCCATGGCACGGCAGCTTAAAAAAATGATTTAGGAGGAATAATGTCAATGGCTGAAACCAGATTCATCAAAACAGAGACTTTCGGAGGATATGACAGAGTTGATGTTGACAAGCGTATGGAGGGTCTGTTTTCTCAGATCAACGATCTGAAAAATGAGCTGAGAGAAACAAAGCTCTCGCTTGAAAAATTCAAGAAGGGCACGGAAGAGGAAAAGACACATGAATATGTGCTTTCCGTTGAAAGAGCAAAGCTCACCGAGGTGCAGGTAAAAAATGACACCATGAGTGAAAAGCTCAAAACTGCCGAGGAAAACGTAAAAGCCAAGGATAAAGAGCTTGAGGAAATGAAAAAAGAGATTTCCGATCTGAAAAGCAGACTTGACGATGCAAACACAGAGCTTGCCGCACTTAAATCGGGCGGAGACGCTGCGGCTCTGGGCGTTGTGTTCATGGAAGCGCAGAAGTCAAGGACTATGCTTCTTGACGGTGCTAAAAAGGAGGCTGCCGATCTTGAAGCGGATTCAAAGAAGCTTGCGGAAAACATTATCACCGATGCCGACAACAAGGCAGCTCAGATAATATATGAAGCCGAGAGCGAGGCTGCAAAGATAAAAGCAGATGCCGTAAACAATTCCGAACAGATGAAATCTGCCTCCGGTAATATGAAGGCTTCTCTCCTTGAAGATATGGATAAGATAAGCGCTGAGGTATCAAAACTCAGAAAAGCTTTTGAGGATTTTGAGAATGCCGGATTCAAAATGATGGAGGAATCCGAAAAAATGCTCGAGTCAGCCGAAAGGGAGCTTAAAAGGGACGGCGTTCCCGTATTCAGGATACCCGAACATTATGAGCCTGAGCTTCCGAAGATACCCGAGTACAAACCTACGGATTTTTCCCGTGCATCAGAAGCCAATAACGAAAAGAAAAACAGTGAGCTTGACAAGCTGGCAGCAATGGCTGAATCTATCGGAAACGGCAAAAATAAAGGCGGAGACAGCAGCGATCTTGATGCTCTTGCAAAACAGGCTGCATCTCTCGGCGGCGGTGACAAGAAAAAGAACAGCGGCGGTGCAGTGGATCTTGACGCTCTTGCAAAGCAGGCTGCATCTCTTGGCGGCGGTGACAATAAAAAGAAAAGCAGCGGCGGAGTTGATCTTGACGCTCTGATGGCTCAGGCTCAGGCTCTTAAAGGCAAAAAGTAATGCTGCATATCAATTTGTAAAAATCATTTAAGGAGATGTTATTCATATGAATGAGATAATCATTGTAAAGCCGGAAAAATGTGTGGGCTGCAATGCCTGTGTAAGAAACTGTCCTGCTCCCGAAGCCAATATCACAAAGATGGTAGATGAGGGCAGATTCGTTACTACTGTTGATCCTGACAGATGTATTACCTGCGGTGAGTGTGTACGTACCTGCAACCACGGCGCAAGAGATTACATAGACGATACTGAGGCTTGTATGCAGCGTATGTCCAGAGATAAGCTTATTATTCTTGCTACTCCTGCTATCAAGACCGTATTCCCCACTCAGTGGAAGGGTATCCTTGACTGGTTCAGATCAAAGGGATGTCTTATCTATGATGTATCTCTCGGTGCGGATATCTGTACATGGGCGCATCTCAGGTCTATCGAAAATAAAAAGGTGGGCAATGTTATCACACAGCCATGTGCTGCAATTGTAAAATATATTGAGATCTATCAGCCAAAGCTTTTGCAGAACCTTTCACCTATCCACAGCCCTATTTCCTGTGCGGTAACTTATATCAAGAGATATCTGAAAAGACCTAATCCTATTGCCGTTCTCACTCCCTGTATCGCTAAGAAAACGGAATTTTCCGAGACGGGTCTGGTAGATTATAATGTGACCTTCCAGAAGCTTGCAGAGTATTTTGATAAAAATGACATCAAGATCGCCGCAAATCCTGCCAATGATTTCGAGTATCGCTTTGAGGAGGCTCAGGGTCAGGTTGGTGCGGTTTATCCCCGTCCGGGCGGACTTAGAGATAACCTGTGGCTTCACGATCCGGATATCAACATAACCACCTCCGAGGGAGTTCACAAGGTTTACCCCGAGCTTGATATGTATGCCAATATGCCCGAGTTCAAGCATCCCGAGGTATTCGATGTGCTTTCCTGCGAATTCGGATGTAATATCGGTCCTGCCTCCGGTACAAGTCAGACGGTATTTGACGTAATGGCTACCATGAGAGAGGTTGAGAAGGAAGCAAAGAAGAGACGTAAGACGGGTCTTTTCCAGAGAGGTGAGGATAAGCTCTTCAAAAAGTTTGATGAAGAGCTGAGAATATCCGACTTCATGAGAAACTACAAGCCCGCAAAGCCCACTCCCATTCCTACCGAGAAGCAGCTTGATACCGTTTATGAGGCTATGGGCAAGCACACCGAAGCAGACAGGAATTTCAACTGCCATGCCTGCGGTTACAGATCCTGCCGTGAAATGGCTATTGCCATTTGCAGAGGTCTTAATACTCCCGATAACTGTATTGTCCATGCAAAGACAGTCCTGCTTGCAAGACACAGCGAGCTTGCTACTCAGCATGAGCGTCTTGCCGAGATCACCAATGAATGTCTTGCTCTTTCGGATAAGCTTAAAAATGACGTTAAGAGCATTATGAACAACATGAACACTATCGGTGAGTCCACAGCACAGACAGGCGAAAAGGCAGGCATCGTAAACAGCCTTCTCCAGAGCGTTATCGGTTTCTGCAGCAGCCACGATTCTCTCAACTCCGATGATCTGAGCAAGATGGTAAGCATTCTTGAACAGACCAGCAGCGCATTTGCAGCTCTTGACAATAATGTTAATGTTACCAATGACAGCTCCAATCTTATCAACCAGTCTATAGGTGAGATCACTCATCTTGTTGACGAGATAAATGCTGCACTTCATCAGACAGAGGGACGCATGACTCAGGTTATGTGATGATACATACAAATAAAGGACCTGTGAGCGGCACTGCTGCCCATAGGTCTTATTTGTAAAGCAGGTGGGAATATGACCCAAAAGGAATTTGATAAAAAAGCGACTGAGCTTGCCGAAGAGGTCATGTCAATTTCTATAGGGGTGCTTCTCCTAAATATGCCGTTTTTTGCAAAAGCGGTAAGCAGTCTCACTGTTTATGCAGGAGGGGAGGGCTACTCCTGTGACGGCAAAAGACTTCTTTATGAGCCGAGACTTCTTCTGCAAAGATATAAACAAAGTGACAGGCTTATTGTACATGATTATCTTCATATGCTTCTGCACTGTATTTTCAGACATTGGAATACCGGAGATGATACGGACATATACCTGTGGGACGCTGCGTCCGATATTGCAGCGGAGGCTTTGATAATGGAGATAGATGAGGATCTCTTCAAATGTGAAAACTTCCGTTTGCGTTCAGGTATCATACAGAAGCTTTCAACGCAGGTAAGACCGCTCACCGCAGAAAAGCTGTATCATTATTTTACAAAGAAAGAGCTTTCAGAAGAAAAAGCCAAAGAATACTGCGCTGCCTTTTTTACCGATGACCACAGTATATGGTATAAAAATCGTAAGCGTGAATATGAAAAGGAAAAACAGCAGAATATTATAGGTATCGGCATTTCAGATGATACAAAGGAACAAAGCGGTACCGAAAATAAAAAAGGCGATGGCGGAGGTACGGACGAAAAGGCTGCAAAGGACATGGATCGGGAATTTAATAAAAGTCCTTCCGAAAAAGCCGAGGAAAAAAATGACGACTTTGAAAAAAGGACTGATATGCTCAAAAGCTCTGAGCTTGAAAAGCTGTGGAAAAATATTTCTCGTGAGATCAGAACAGAGCTTGAAAGCATGAAAGCTCCCGGCAGCAAAAGCAGATTTCTTACTCAGACACTTAGGGATCTTGACCGTGAAAGGTGTGATTATTCTTCTTTTCTCAGAAGATTCATGGTCGTTGGCGAGGTAATGAGACCCGATCCCGAAAATTTTGACATAAATTATTATTCATACGGTTTAGCATTATATAAAAACGTGGCTTTGATAGAGCCGTTGGAGTATAAGGAGATAAAGCGGGTAAAGGATCTGGTTATCGCCATAGATACATCGGGTTCGGTGAGCGGTAAAACCGTAGAAGGATTTATCCGAAAAACATACAATATACTGAGAAGTGAGGAAACCTTTTTTTCAAAGGTTAATATTCATATTATCCAGTGTGATACCGAGATAAGAGATAATGTAAGGATAAGCAGCGATGAGGATCTGAAAGAATATATTTCTCAGATGCAGATAAAAGGTCTTGGAGGCACGGATTTTCGCCCGGTGTTTGATTATGTTGATGAGCTTTTGAAAAAAGGAGAGTTTACCTCTCTTAAGGGGCTTATATATTTTACGGACGGCTTTGGTGAATTTCCTGCAAAAAAGCCTCCCTATGAGACAGTATTTGCTTTCCTCAGAGATGACTATGAACGAAGTGAACAGCCTGTTGTACCGCCGTGGGCAATAAAGCTTATTCTTGATGAAGAGGAGCTTGTCAATGGAAAATAAATTTGAACTTGAAAACGATATACTGCTAAAATATAATTCCGACGGCAGCGGAGAGGTGCTTGTTCCCCAAGGAGTGACTGTAATTTCGGAATATGCCTTTGCGGGCTGCGAGGAGCTTCGCAGGATAGTAATTCCCTTAGGTGTAAAGGAGATAGGTCAGAAAGCATTCTGGGGCTGTTCCGAATTAAGGGAAATAATTCTGCCCGAGGGACTTGAAATTATCGGAAGATTTGCATTCTGGGAATGCGGCTCTCTTACTGTGGTAAGGATCCCCGATGGGGTAAAAAGCATCGGAAATTCAGCTTTCAGGGGCTGCGATATGTTAAGCAGCGTTGTTCTTCCCGACAGTGTGGAAAACATAGGAGAAAGCTGCTTTTCAGACTGTGTGAGCCTTTCGGATATAAATATCCCGGGGAATCTTAGGATAATAAAAAAGAGAGTATTTTCCGATTGTCAGGGACTTGAAGCTATTGTTATACCTGATACAGCAGATACTCTTGACGATTATGCTTTTGAATGCTGCGGTAATCTTAAAAAGGTAATTCTGTCGGATGGGCTTAAAACTATCGGAAAACATTGCTTCAGCGGGTGCAGCAGTCTGAAAGATATCGTTGTCCCGAAAAGTGTTTCTTATATTGGCAGCAGCGCTTTTTATAAGACCGCACTGATAGATGATTCCGACACGCAGTTTGTGATACTGGGAGACGGTATTCTCGTTTCCTGCAAGAATACCTGCGAAAAAGCCGTGATACCCTCACAGACAAGGAGCATTGGGGAGAGGGCTTTTGCTTACTGTGAAGAACTAAAAAGCGTTATCGTACCCGAGGGTGTAACCGAGATCGGAGATTATGCCTTTGAACACTGCACGAAACTTGAAAGTATAACTCTACCCAAAAGCCTTGCACGTCTGGGAAGTAGGGCATTTGTTGACTGCACGGCGCTTTCTGAGGTTTGTCTTCCGGATGATCTTAACCGTATCGGAAGTGACATTTTTTACGGCACAAGACTTCTTGATGAATTTACAGATGATCTTATGATCCGCAACGGAAAATATCTTATCAGCTTTACGGGCAGTACGGATACATTTACCGCTCCCGAAGAGTGCGAGATCATTGCAGACAGTGCTTTTACAGGCAGCAACGATCTGAAAAGTGTCATACTCGGCAGTAATGTAAGGGTAATAGGCGATAAGGCTTTTAAATGGTGCGGTGAACTCAATGAGATCAATATTCCACGCTCGGTAGAATATATCGGCAGAGAGGCTTTTGAAAGCAGTGAAAATATACGGGTGAGCTTTTCCTGCCATTCCTGTAAGATAGGGGAGAACGCCTTTCCGAAAGGTGCAGTCATTGTTTTTTGTTTTGATGATACTGAGGGATTTTCCGTGAAGCTTAAAACCGACTTTGTTTCATCGGGTCCCGAAGCTGCTCTTTTCCGTTTTGTTTGTGAGCCTTCCCGTGAAAATTTTGAAGAAATTAAAATATTTGAATATAAAGCATCAGCCGCTTTGTATTTTTCGGATATTTTTTATGAGTATCTGAGAGAGAATATAAAGCAGGCAGTCTGCTTTGCCGTAGAAAACGATGACAGGAATATGCTTGACAGGCTGCTTTTATTGGGATATCTTTCCGAAAAAGACGCCGAAAGCTGTGTGCTTTTTGCAGTAGATCAAAAAAAGCCCGAGCTTCAGGTAAGGCTTATGAGGTATAAACAGGAAAAATACGGCAGTAAGGCTGTAGGTGATGTTATAGACAGCAGATTCAGCCTTTAAGGAGCTTCATTATGAATATAAGAAAAGCAAAGGAACAGATCGTTAATTCGGTAAAAGCATATCTTGCCAAGGACGGCAACGGAAAATATCTTATCCCGCAACATAAGCAAAGACCTCTTTTTCTTATGGGTCCTCCCGGAATAGGCAAGACCGAGATCGTACAGCAGGCTGCTTCGGAGCTTGGGATAGCGCTTCTTTCATATTCTATGACGCATCATACAAGGCAAAGCGCAGTGGGTCTGCCGATTATCAGACAAAAGGAGTACAAGGGAGAAAAATTTGAAGCTTCTGAGTATTCCATGAGTGAAATACTTTCATCTGTATATGATATCATGAACGATTCGGGACTGGAAAACGGGATACTTTTTCTTGATGAGGTAAACTGCATTTCGGAAACGCTTACACCTGTTATGTTACAGTTTCTGCAATACAAGGTGTTCGGCGGACACAGACTTCCCGAAGGCTGGATCGTGGTTACGGCAGGAAATCCTCCCGAGTACAATTCATCGGTAAGGGAATTTGATATTGCTACATGGGACAGGCTCAAAAGGATAGATGTAGAGCCTGATCTTGAGGTATGGAAGGAATATGCCCGTAATACAGGTGTACACAATTCGGTAATTTCCTATCTGGAGATAAAGCCGGGGAGCTTTTATAGTATTGAAGCGGCTTTAAACGGCAAGTGCTTTTCCACAGCAAGAGGCTGGGACGATCTCAGCCGTATGATCTCAGCTTATGAAAAGCTCGGTATTCCTGTAGACAGGGAGCTTATCCGTCAGTATATACAGATCGATGCAGCTGCCGATGATTTTGCGCTTTACTATGAGCTTTACAAAAAATACAAAAGCGATTACAGAATAACCGATATCCTTTGCGGCAAAACTGAAAATTTCATGATCCGAAGAGCGGCAGAAGCTAAATTCGATGAAAGATATTCGCTGCTGGGACTTTTAATGGAGTCTCTCAGAAATGAAGCAGACAAGGTCATGGAGGAGGACAGCGATCTTGCCTTTATAAGAGAAAAGCTCATTGAAGCAAAGGCTGCATCGGAAACGGAAAAAAGCATGGACGAGATCCTTTGCGGATACATACAGGAGCTTGAAGATCTCAGACGCAGGCTCAAAGGTGCCAACAGTCTTTTAGGTGAAACAGAAAGCT
Organism: uncultured Clostridia bacterium; assembly: GCA_947625735.1. GTDB lineage: Bacteria > Bacillota > Clostridia > Oscillospirales > Ruminococcaceae > Huintestinicola. The sequence continues at coordinate 21,628 of CANQPL010000008.1, read as the reverse complement.
GTATTATTCGCAGGATAAACCGTCTGACGTCCTACAGAAGCGCTGCTGTAAACGGATTTGAGGGAGTAAAAACGGCTTTTGAAGATGATGTTTCCTCATTCAAGGAGAAGGTCACAAGAGTAAGCTCCTGTTTTTCAAATGTTTTTTTATTCTGCGAGGAGGCTTTTGGAGCAGATCGGGAAATGCTGCTGCTTGTGACGGAGCTTGCTGCTGACAGGACAACCGCTAAATTTATTTCCGCTTTCGGCTGCGAGGAGTATCATAAATACGACAAGCTCCTTATGTTCAGGGAGCGCAGATCGGAAATTTCCGGGGAAATCAATAAGCTCTACGGTATCTGACAAAAAAAATATTGCGTTTAAGATACATTTTTTCTTTTTTTTCTTATTTTTACTTGACATTATAGCTAAAAAATGATATAATATCTATATGTAAATTATTGCTTGTCTTTTCTATAATAAAATGATTAATAAAATGTTTCGGGAGGGTTGATCATGCAGTGCAGAAACTGCCATAAGGAGCTGGAACCCGACAGCATATTCTGTGACGAATGCGGTACCCCTGTGGCTCCTACAGTAGAGGGCTTTGAAAATACGTATCAGATCATGCGCATACTCAAAACCATAATTGATAATCATGAAAGAAAGGTGATTGTCAATACCTGTAAATTTGTGGGATTGCTCAGTGATTATCTTGTGGATTTTGACAGGGAGCGCAGAATGCTTGTGTATATCCTTAATACGGGTATACTCAAAAAAATGGCTTTTTCCGATGATCCCAATATCGCTGTGAAAATGGCGAGAAACAGTATCAGAAATGAGTGTTGTCTGAACGAAAATGCAACAGAGTTTGTACTTGTATGCTTTACTTATGTTCTCGGCTGGATATATGATCCAAATAAGAGAAAACAGAAGCAGGAGGAGCAGGCTGCGGAAGAACAGCAGAATGTTACTATCGAATCCGAAGCGCCGAAGGAGCAGGCACCTAAGCCTGCCGTTCCCATGAGCATAGATATGAGAGTGCTTCATCCGGCTGATGCAGGAAGATTTAGATTTGCCCGAAATGTTACGGTTGCCGAGGGTTACACTATGATCGACAGCTTCTGTTTTGATGGTTTTGGTTCAATGCGGACGATCAAGCTGCCGTCTACTCTTATGGCTATCGGAGATTATGCATTTTCCAACTGCAAGCATCTCAGAGGAGTGGAGCTCCCTCCCTCACTAAAGCTCATTAAACAGGGTGCTTTCAGTCAGTGTACAGATCTTACGGTAATAAAGATCCCCAAGGGTATTCTGGAAATAGAGGATAATATGTTCTTGTGCTGTCAGTCCCTTGAGGTTGTGGAGATCCCGCCCTCTGTCAGCAGCATCGGCGCACAGGCTTTTTCGGGCTGCGATAAGCTCAGAAAGCTGTTCCTGCCGGAAAGCGTTAAATATATTGACGAAAATGCATTCCTGTATTGTCCCGAGCTTACCATACACTGCTATGAAAATTCTTATGTACATAAATTCTGCCTGAGTAACGGTATCAAGTTCGAGACAGTTATGGTCGGGGCAGATCTGCGTTCCAATGTTAATGAGGGAGGTAATTCTTAATTATGATTGAGCTGAAGATCGGTCAGGAAGTTGAAATGGAATACGGCGGAAAAGCCAAGGTTATCAAGATAATCGGCAGCGGCGGTCAGGGTATTGTTTACCTTGTTGAGTTTAACGGCATGAAATGGGCGTTAAAATGGTACGATGTCGATAAGATAAAGAAGCCTCAGGAATTCCGCAACAATATCCGCAGCAATATTGCAGACGGCGCACCCAGCAATAAATTTTTATGGCCGAAGTATCTTACAAAAGAAAATCCCAACGGCACTTTCGGATATCTTATGGAGTTAAAGCCCGACAGCTTTGATTCCTTTGTGGATATTCTCAATACATATAAGCTCGTAGTTGACCCCCTGACAGGCAGAGCCACTAAAAAGCCTGTAAGATTTACAAATCTCTATGCAATGGTGACAGCGGTCATCAATATAGTCAATGCGTTCAGACAGCTTCACCGTACAGGAAAAAGCTATCAGGACTTAAATGACGGCGGTTTCTTTATCAATGTTGACACAGGTGCTATTCTTGTATGTGACTGCGATAACATCGCACCTGACGGCAGCAACTTCGGTATCGGCGGCAAGCCCGGTTATATGGCTCCCGAGATAGTAAGAGGAATTGCAAAGCCTGATGTACAGACGGATAAATATTCTCTTGCAGTTGTGCTTTTCAAGCTCCTTTTCAGAGGAGATCCTATGGAGGGCGAAAAGGTGGTAAAGGACGTCTGCCTTACGGAATCCTCAGAGCTTAAACACTATGGTCAGAATGCAGTGTTTGTATATGATCCCAAAGACACATCAAACCGACCTGTAAGAGGCATTCATGATAATGTTATCAAGTTCTGGAGAATGTATCCCGATTACATCAGAGAGGCATTTATCAAGTCATTTACCGACGGACTTACCGATCCGTCAAAGCGTATAATCGAAAATGAATGGCAAAAGCTGTTTATCCGCCTCCGTTCCGAGATAATCATGTGCGGCTGCGGAAGAACCAACTTCACTTCCATGTACGAAAAGCCTGACGACAAGACCTACAGATGTCCTAAGTGCGGCATGACATTCAGTACTCTGGGCTTTGATAACAGAGATTTCCGTATGCCTTTGTATGTGGGCTGCCGTTTCTTTGAATGCGAGATAGATCCCGAATCTGATGATTTTCTTAGTGTTGCAGGAGAGCTTGTGGAAAACAAGCTCAAACCCGGCGTTCTTGGTATAAAGAACAGTTCTTCCAAAACATGGCGTGTTAAAATGCCTGACGGCATTTTCTACGATATAGCTCCCGGAAAAGGTTTTCCGATCTGGAAGGGTCTGGAAATTGATTTCGGCGGCGTACGAGCGCAGATCTGACAAAACAGCTAATTTGAAGGGAGTATTTTCTTTATGAGTAATAAAAACAAAAAAAATCATGCTTCAAAAGAAGCAAATAACGAAACTAAAAGCACCGAGGCTGTAAAGGAAACAAAAGCAGCCGAGGAGGAGAAAAAGGATTCTTCCGAGCCTGTAAAGGAAGAATCCGCAAAAGAGGAGTCTGCAAAGGAAGAATCTGTTAACGAGGAATCTGCTAAGGAGGACGCAAAGTCTGAAGCTGCTGCTGATGATGTTTCCCCTGATTTTGACGATGATCTTCTTGACTTTGATGATGACGATCCTCTCGGCGCAACAGGTGTATCGAGAAAAAGTCTTGTAATTTTCTTCCTCATTGATACGTCCAGAAGTATGGCGGGCAAGAAAATGGGTCAGCTCAACACAGTTATGGAGGAGCTTATCCCTGAGATACGTCGGGTAGGTGAGGCTGATACAGATGTAAAGATAGCTGTTCTTACCTTTTCCACCGATGTAAAATGGATGTATGCAGAGCCTATCTCCATTGAAGATTTTGAATGGGCAAGGCTTAATGTTGAGGGCGTTACCAATATGGGCGAAGCCTTTAAGGAGCTTTCTGCAAGAATGTCCAGAAATGGTTTCCTTAATTCACCCTCTCTGTCATTTGCACCCGTTATCTTCCTTATGACAGACGGTTATCCCTCTGACGACTATAAGGCGGGACTTAAATCTCTTCAGTCCAACAGCTGGTATAAGTTTGGTCTTAAAGCAGCTCTCGGTATCGGTGATGAGGCAAATGACGATATACTTGCCGAGTTTACAGGCTCTAAGGATACAGTTGTACACGCATACTCGGGCAATCAGCTTGCACAGATGATAAAGATCGTTGCCGTTACAGCATCTCAGATCGGAAGTAAGAGTATGACTCTTTCTGATGAAACTAATCAGGAACTCAGCGAAGAAGATGTATATGCAGCAAAGCAGAAAATGCTGGGTCAGCAGATACAGGAGCTTGTCAATACCGATGATAATAACGATGATGTTTCCTTTGATACAGGCTGGTAATTATCGGTAATAGTAAGGTATCATATCGCAAAGGAGTTTTGTTCGCTTATGTTTAAAGGTTTCAGCCATTCTGTTATGGGAGCAAGTCATGAAAAGCGCAATCTGGTTTGTCAGGACGCTTCTGCATATAAGGTAGGAAACGGTTTTGCTGTAGCTGTTGTGGCTGACGGACACGGCAGCAAGAAGCATTTCAGAAGCAATATCGGTTCTAAGTCGGCTGTGGAGGCAACTCTTGAAACTATAGAGAGATTCTACAGTGACCCTGATGAATTTGATAAGAATTTTCCTAAGAATAATAAGTCTATAATCTCAAACATTCAGAAGCAGATCATTTCCGCATGGAATGTGAAGGTGCAGCAGCACTTAAAAAATAATCCCGTTACCGCAGAGGAAAAGAAGCCGTTTACCAAAGAGGAATTTGAAAACATTCCCGAGGAGTCATACTATGGTACTACTCTTGTGGCTGCGGTGGCAGGCAGAGGATATACCTTCGGCTTTCAGATCGGTGACGGAAGTCTTGTTGCTGTCTTTGAGGACGGCGAAACCTCTATGCTGATGGATTACGAAGAGTCAAACCCTGCAAATATTACTTCTTCAATGTGCAATGCCAATGCAGCATCTATGTTTGACTGCTTCTATGTGGAAACAAAGCCCTTGCTTGCATTGTTTGTTTCCACTGACGGACTGTACACATCATTCGGAAGTGAAAATGATTTCCTTGATTATCACACGATCATTGCAAGCCAGCTTACAGATCCTGCTAAGTTTGAAGCTGCTGTGATCGCTAACATGAAAAAGAGATCACACTACGGTACCGAAGATGATATTTCCATATCCTGCGTTTATGACAGCGATCTTGTAAAGGAAAAGATAAATGTTTTAAGAGCAAAGGTGGCAGAAAACAAACAGAAAGCCGCTGACAGAAAGGCTCGTCTGCTCAATAAATAAATTATTATAGAGATCGGGTGTATATTATGAAAATAAATGACCTGTATGATTCTGCCAAGGAGTATATAAACAAGCTCAAGGCAGAAAAGCCCAATTTTGTTTCTGATCCCCATGCTGCGATCTGTCTTGCCGTTAATGAAAAGAACGAACTCTTTACCGGAGTGACAAGCGTCAGGATCACAGGCGGAAAAATCGAAGCGATCCATGCAGAAGCCGCATTGCTTATGTTAATGAAGTCAGCAGGACAGATGAAAGTTAGACAGATGATCACCGTTCAGGTAAAGGATAACAGCATTATTCAGCCGTGCGGTGAATGTCTTGATATGCTTTTCGGTATGGATCAGGAAAATAACAGCTGTGCAATTGTAACCGAGCCTGATAAAGCTGTATCCGCTATGAATATCAGATTCGGAACGTCCTCTGATGCAAATGATATGTTCAGCGGTTTTGATTTTGATGATGCTCCTGCGGCTTCATCATCTGCCCTTGGCGCACCTGTCGAGTATGCAAAGAGGATCGTTATAGATGAAAGCAATCCCTTTAATGCTTCTGCATCTGATGAAGAAGCTCCGTCAGAGGTAAGAACCTTTGCAGAAGATCAGAGAAAAGCTGCTCAGGCAGGGGAGAATGCTCAGAATAATGATAACCCCACTTCTGATGTTCCCGTTGGCGCTCCTGTTCAGACATCACAGCCCGAAAAAGCTCCCGCAATGTCCAAAGAGGAGCTTCTCAAGCAGGCTAAGGAAAGAAAAAAGATGACAAAATCAAATTTCAGCTTCTGGAAAAGATAATTTTACGCCGACAGAAAACCTGTCGGCGTTAATTTACGGTCATGACTCATAATAAACTGTCTGCTCATCAATAAAGCCATGAGAAGAATACAATTCATCTCATGGCTTACCCACGCATTATCTATATTTTAAGAACCCCGTCTACCTTTTACTTCAAAGCAATACCCCATGCACCTGTACTTACCTTACCGTACAGCTTTACCATGAAATTATTCTTCTGCGATGTGTAAATAAAGACCGTAACACCGATAGCAATTACTGAAAGGATAGCACCTACAATAATACCTGTGGTCGATCCGATAGCTGCAATAGCTATTATCCAGATGATAACAAGGGCTACTGCAATGATAGGAACACAGAAAGATGCAAATGTTCTGTTGGTGACCTTGATATAATACTGAAGATCCTTTGCACTGAGAAAATCATAATAGCGGGCAATAAATGTATCAAGAGTAGCCCAGCTTGTAAATTGCTTAAGATTTTCAAATCTGATAGTAAAATCCTGACCTGAAGAGGTTACTCTGTAATCTACATGAATACCCTTTGAATCCTGTCTTGCATCCATGATATGTACTAAGGTACCTGCTTTTGCCTGATTACTTCCTATTGTTTTTGTAACGATAAATTTTCTGTCAATAGCTTCATCAATATTATAGATAGTAGTTACCGAAGTAGCCATAAACATCTTCCTTCCTTAATGATATATTATAATGAGCTAAGCTCTTACTTGTTCATTTATATATTATATCATATTTCTTTTTAAATTGCAATAGGTAATTCAAATTTTATTGTAAAAATAAAAAAAATGGTGTAAAATTCATATGCTTTTACTAAAAACAAACTGTATATTTTATACAAAAACACAACGATTTTGAATTATTTAACTAAAAAATCCCGTTATAAATGCAATTATGCATAATATTAAAAATTTAACAAAAAATATACAAAATATCTGAAATGTTTTCAGGCATTAAACAGTTATATATACAGAAAAGGAAATGACCCGACAGAAGGAATGGTGTTCAGAATGGATTATGCAATCAGTGATAACAGGTTTTTCGGGGGTGAAGCAAAGAATATGAGCAGCGATATTGCGGCACAGCAGAAATTCAGAGGATCGTTTGAGGCTTTTAAGGGTACGGTCTATGCGGCTGCATTCAGCTGCATGAAAAATCAGGCAGACGCCAATGATGTTTTGCAGGAGGTTTTTCTTAAATTCTATCAGCATATGGAGGAGATAGATGATTCGGCGATCAGGTCATGGCTGCTTACAGTAACCTATAACACCTGTAAAACCATAAAAAAATCAGGGTGGTTTTCCAGAACATTTTTTTCCGATGATATTGATGAAATTTCCTATGAAGAAAATTTCGGGGAGGAATCCGATCTGTTCATTCATGTAATGCGGCTCCCCGATAAAGAGCGTATACCTTTGCACCTGTTTTATTATGAGGGCTGTTCCGTTGCTGAAATATCCAAGCTTTTAAAAATAAATGAATCTACGATCAGGGTACGTATTATGCGTGGCAGAGAGCATCTTAAAGCCTTTTTAAAGGAGGGATCAATATGAGCAGGAACAAAAAATATATCGATCAGTTTGACAGAAATGCGGGGGCTCCTGCCGGATTTGATAACCTTTTCAGCTTTGAGGAAGGTCAGCTCATGACTAAAAAGAAGATACGGGCTGTGAATCATAAGAGAAAGGCATTTACAATGAGTGCCTCTGTTGCGGCGGTCATTGCGGCAGCGGTATTCGGGATATCCTTTCTTAACGAAGCGGGCATTCCTGTCAGCATAGGGGAGAATGCATCTGTGGAGGATACCGACATTACACAGGAAATTATGTCGGAAGAAGCCCTTTCATCTGATGAAAGCGGATATCACAAGTATTCCGAATTTGTAAGCAGATTTGATTACGAATTGACCGAATGCTATGAGCCTGTCGCCGATTCACTGATCTTTGAAAGCGAATGGACGTCTGATGCGTACATTAATGCAGATATGATTTTAAGGGCAGTGATGATAAAAAAGGAGCTTTCAGATGACGGAACGGTAGTTTATATGCTGCACCCCGAGGAAAGCATTATAAATCTTCAATCTGACTATTCAAATGAGGCATCTGCTCTTTCAAGCTCATCTGTAGCGACTGTTTCAGCTCCCGAAGCGTCCTCGGATATGCCGCAGGCTTATGTGGAGCTACAGGCAGGAAATGAGTACATTCTCCCTTTAAAATTCGTATCTGATAATGACGAAAAATATGTAATAATGGACAATAACGCCTTCTTCCCGATACGTAAGACCGAATACGGCTGGCTTGTAAGCGAGACAAGCGGAAGTCTTGCGGATAATATTTCACCCGTTGAAATGGATATGGATAATTTTAAGCTCCCCTATACGGTCGGGCTGTCCGATGAACCGATGATGGAAAAAGTCGAGCAGCTTTTGCTTGAAAGCGGCTATTATATTAGTCATATCAGGAATACGGAAAATCAATATGCCTCCGAAAAAAATCTCAGCTCCTTTTTCGATTTTTCGGATAACGGTCCGGAATATGAAAGCGTCGATTATTATGTAAATGACGATGGGAACACAGACAAAACAACGGTAGTTCTCGAAAACGAAAAATATTTTACTCTGCGTCCTCAGATCCAGATGGGGAAAGTGATATATTCGGGAGAAAATCTGAATGGAGATTTAACAATATCTATCTATCGCAGATCTGAGGTGTACACGGAAAGTCCCGAGCTTATCGTATTTACCGGCGTGGAATCTTCACTTGTTAATGTGGGCGACATTGTCTATGAGTATGAGCCGTATATTGAGTCTGGTACGACATCGGAACAGGATCAGACGGAAAAAGAAAACAAAACTATCGCTACCTGTTCCACAGATCCTGTATATTGCCGCTTTTTTGATATAAACGGACCTGTTGAGGTCAACATTGATGTTCCGGACAGCGATCCTACAGAATGAAAACTGCTTACCCGAACCGATCTTTACAACATAAAACCGGCTTTCCGTTGATGATTTTTCGTCAGCGGAAAGCCGGTTTGCTTTGTTGACACGAAAACAGAGGTTATTTTAAAGCGCAGTATATTCTGATTTTATCCTTTTAAATGGTATTAAAATAAAAACAAAAGGAAAATTTTTTTTAACAATTCAATAAATTACAAAATTTGTTTGACATTGGCTTTGATCTGTAGTATAATAAAAATAGTGTCCGTTTGCATATTATAGCCTTTTCCTCTAATACTATTGACAGGTAAAGGAGGAAGGATCGTATGGAAAATAATGAAATTATCAGAGATCCCGCCGAAAGGGATAACGATAATAACGACGAGGATAATGCCCCCGACATGAACGATAAGGCAGAGCTTATCGAGAAAACAGGTGAGACAGAATCGGTAAATGCAAAGCATCTGATACATTGTCTGACGATCATAGGTCAGATCGAGGGTCATTATGCATCTCCGCCTACAAGCAAGACCACAAAATATGAACACATCATGCCCGCACTGGTGGCTATAGAGCAGGACAGATCAATAGAGGGATTGCTTATTATTCTTAATACCGTGGGCGGAGATGTAGAAGCAGGTCTTGCCATTGCAGAGCTTATTTCGGGAATGAAAACCCCCACAGTTTCTGTTGTTCTGGGCGGCGGTCATTCTATCGGTGTACCGCTTGCTGTGTCTGCGAAGATATCATATATCGTTCCCAGTGCGACTATGACTATACACCCTGTCAGAATGAACGGTCTTGTGCTGGGAGTGCCGCAGATGCTCAACTACTTTGAAGCCATGCAGAAACGGATCACAGATTTTGTATGCAGACAAAGCCGCATTTCTCCCGAAAAATTTTCACAGCTTATGATGAACACAGGGGAGCTTGTACTGGATATGGGTACTGTCATTGACGGCGAAACTGCCGTAAAAGAGGGACTTATCGACAGGCTTGGCGGACTTTCCGATGCTATAGATGCCCTTTATACCCTTATCGAGACAACAGAGCCGAGATATCCCGATTAAACGGCATCAGACCTCCCCTTACATTTATATTATGATTTATCAATTCTCAGGGGAGGTCATTTACTCGGGTGCATAGGAGAAAAAAGCTCTCTTAAAAAGATAAAGAAAGGAACAGAAATATGAGCATTTTTGAAGCGATCCTACAGGGGATCATACAGGGACTTACGGAATTTCTGCCCGTGTCAAGCTCGGGACATCTTTCTCTTTTCCAGCATTTCACGGGCATTGAGGGTGAAGAAGCTGTGTTTACCAACATTGCGCTTCATATCGGCACGCTGTTTGCGGTGTTTATTGCTTTCCGACAGAAAATATGGGCGCTTATACTTGAAGCACTGGCATTTGTGAAGGATCTGTTTACGGGAAAATTCAAGTGGGACAGTATGAACGGCAATCGCCGCATGATAATGATGATAATTATTTCTATCCTGCCGCTTTTTATTTTCTACATATTCAAGGACTTTTTCACCGCTGTTTCTTCTGATAATGATGTTGTTATTGAGGGAATATGCTTTCTGTACACTGCGTTGCTTCTCACATTAGGCGACCGCTGCTCCAAACGAAATGCGGAGTACGGGTTTATTGGCAAGACAGCAGGGGAGACTACCGTTCCAGATGCACTGTTTATCGGATTTTTTCAGGGAGTGGCACTTCTTCCGGGAGTATCCCGTTCGGGTTCTACTATTTCTTCGGGACTTATTTCGGGACAAAGACGTGAAGATGCGGTAGAATACAGCTTTATTCTGGGTATTCCCGTTATTATTGCAAGTGCAGTTACCGAGCTTCCGGGTCTAGGAAGTGCAGGGGCTGCTCCCGACATTATTCCTCTCCTGATAGGAATGGCAGTGGCAGGTGTTTCGGGATATTTTGCAATTGTGCTTGTAAAAATGCTTATGAAGTCGGATCGTTTCAAGATCTTTGCTGTTTACACTTTTATTCTGGGTATTGCAGTTATCGCTGTGGGAGCTTTTGAGCATATTTCGGGCAGCTACATCAGAGATCTTTTCCATTAAAATTTAGGAGAGTTTTAAATTGGCAGCAAATCAGAAAAAGCGTTCGTCCGGATCTAAAAGATCCTCCGAGGCGTCAAAAAAGGCTCAAGAAGCAAAAAATGCAAATGACAGGGTACTCTGGTCTGCTATCCTTTTTGCAGTGGGAGTACTTATTGCCGCCTTTGCCATTGTGGAGGGAGAATCTGCATGGCTCGCGATCCATAATTTAATACTCGGATTGTTCGGTGTGGCCGTTGTACTCGTTCCGCCCATACTGCTGTATGCTTCTGTAATGATAGCAACGGACAAGACCCGCCGTGATGTGGTGGGAAAGGTAATTCAGGGCGTCATGCTGATTTTTATTGTATGCGCTGTGATACAGATCTTTCTTGAACAGCCTCCCGAAACAAATATTACTCTGGGGCGACTGATAACCGATCTGTATGAGAGGGGAAAGGATTTTCACGGTGGGGGATTCTTTTCTGTTGTGCTGGGGATACCTCTGCTGAAACTTTTCGGCAAAACAGGTGCGGCAGTAATAATATTGCTGTTGACATTTGTTTTTGTTATGCTGTTAGCTAATAAGACAGTTGTAGATGTTTTCAGATTTATCCGCAATATCTTTGCCGCAGCCGATGCCGCACGTCCCGAATATGAGGAGGTAGAGGATTTTGTCCCGCCTCCCGGAGCAAGAAAAGCCGAAAAAAAATCTCAGAAGCAAAAGGTACAGACGGGAAATGTTATTCCGAATGCAGATGTACCTGAGCCTGTGGCAGAGGCAAAGCGCAAGAATTTCAGAATAGACATTCCTATACCCATAGGCAGCAAAAAAACAGAGCCTGAGGAGATCTCCGTTCCCGAAAAGCCAAAGTCTCAGACAGAGCTTGAAGCAGAGGAGATAGCACGTTCAATTGATGAAAAGGAGGCTATGAAGGCTGCCGCAAAAGCCGCTGCAAGATCTGCTGCGGGAGAAAAACCAAAGGAAAACAGCGATGATCTGGCATCTATCATCAAAAAGGCTGCCCAAAGACCTGCGGAACAAACTGAGGAAACAGCATCACCTGTGCAGACAGAAAACAAGCCCTCCTCACTGCTCAGGAAAAAGGATAAAGCAAAGGGTTCCACGCTTGCATCAAATAAGATCGGCGATGATGAGGATCTGGATATGCCCGAGACTACTGCAAAGGATATTCAGAATGAGATAGCCGAGAATGTTCCCGCTCCCATTGAATATGTCATTCCGCCCATAGAGCTGCTGAAAAAGTCCTCAAATGAGCTTAACGCCGAAGAAGCCGAAGCCGAAATGACAGCCAATGCCGATACACTTGTAGAAACTCTTAAAAGCTTCGGCGTAATGACAAGGATCGTTGATATACACAGAGGGCCTACTGTCACACGCTATGAGCTCCAGCCGAATGCGGGAGTTAAAATTTCCAAAATAACAGGACTTGCCGATGATATTGCCTTAAACCTTGCGGCGGAGGGTGTAAGGATACAGGCGCCTATCCCGGGGAAAGCGGCAGTGGGTATTGAGGTGCCTAATAAGATAAAGGATATTGTCACCCTGCGTGATGTGCTTGATACCGAGGAATTTCATAAAGCCGAAAGCAAGCTCACCTTTGCGGTAGGCAAGAATATTGACGGTCAGATAATTCTGGGAGATATTGCAAAGCTCCCTCACGTTATAATTGCGGGAACTACAGGCTCAGGCAAATCTGTGTGTACAAACGGGATAATCATGAGCATACTTTACAATGCCACTCCTGATGAGGTACGGCTTGTACTCATTGACCCGAAGGTGGTAGAATTTAAGATTTATGACGGCATCCCTCATCTGCTTATCCCTGTTGTAACCGACCCCAAAAAGGCTGCCGGTGCGCTGGCGTGGGCGGTGCAGGAAATGCTCAAACGATATAAAATGTTTGCCGATAACAATGTAAGGGATCTTAAAGGCTATAACGAAATGGCTGCTGAGACAGACGGGGTAGATCCTATGCCCCGTATCGTAATTGTTATAGATGAGCTTGCCGACCTGATGATGGCTGCCGCAGGAGAGGTAGAGGACAGCATCTGCCGCCTTGCACAGATGGCAAGAGCTGCCGGTATGCACCTTATAATTGCTACACAGCGTCCTACTGTGGACGTTATTACAGGTCTTATAAAGGCAAATATCCCGTCAAGGATCGCATTGAAGGTGGCTTCGGGCATTGACTCCCGCTCCATAATCAACGAGATCGGCGCAGAAAAACTCTTAGGAAACGGCGACCTGCTCTATTTCCCTACGGGATATCCAAAGCCTGTCCGTGTTCAGAACGCCTTTACCTCTGATAAGGAGGTCGCAGCCGTTGTCAACTTTATCAAAAACGGCGCAGGAGATGTTACATACTCCGATGATATCATGAAAGAGATCGAAAATAATATTCCGCAGCCAAAGGGTGAAAAGGAAAAGCCCGCCGATGACAGCAAAACCTATGACAACAGCGATGACAAGGTTGTGGAAAGTGCTGTGGAATGTGCCGTAAATGCGGGAAGTGCAGGGGTTTCTGTTTCCTATTTCCAGAGAAAACTGAAACTCGGATATGCCCGTGCTGCCCGTATTATGGACGAGCTTGACGAAATGGGCGTTGTAGGTCCCTATGACGGAGCAAAGCCGAGACAGGTACTCTGGACGCCTGAAATGCTGGAGGAATGGCGGATAAGCCGCACAGCAGGTACAAGCAGCAATGTTCCTTTTGAGGAATGAGCATTTTGTGGAGGTGAGAATATGCCTTTTCTTCCTGTTTCAAGAGAGGATATGGAGCAGCGTGGTATTACTCAGCTTGACTTTATATGTATAACGGGGGACAGCTATGTGGATCACCCGTCATTCGGCATCTCTATAATATCCCGCATGGTGGAGGATCAGGGATTTACTGTGGGGATAATTGCCCAGCCCGACATGAAAAATGACCGTGATCTTACAAAGCTTGGCAAGCCTAAATACGCATTTCTGATTACAGGCGGAAACATTGATTCTATGGTAGCCCATTATACCGCTGCAAAGAAAAAGCGCTCCGATGATGCGTATACTGCGGGAGGCAAGGCAGGAAAACGTCCCGATCGTGCGACTATTGTCTATACAAGGGCAGTCAAACGTATTTTCGGTAATGATATGGCAGTAGCTATAGGAGGATTGGAGGCATCTCTCAGGCGTTTTGCTCATTATGATTACTGGGACGATGCCGTCCGCCCCTCTATTCTTGAGGACAGCGGAGCCGATCTGCTGATGTACGGCATGGGAGAGCATCAGATCACGGAAATATGCAGACGTCTCGGAGCGGGGGAAAGGATAACAGAGCTTCGTGATATACGTGGTACTGCTTATCTCTGTCCGCCCGAGGAAACGCCCTACGGAGCGGCAGAATGTCCGTCACTTGCTCTTTGCAGAGAAAATAAGGAGGCATACGCCAAAGCCTGCCGTATCCAGTACGACTGGCAGGACGAGGTATACGGGAAAACGGTTATCCAGCGTCAGACTTCAAAAATGCTGGTACAGCTTCCTCCTGCTCTTTCCCTTACCACACCTGAGCTTGACCATGTTTATGAGCTTCCCTATATGCGAACGTATCACCCCATGTATGAATCGGAGGGCGGCGTTCCGGGCATAAAGGAGGTGGAATTTTCCATAACTCATAACCGCGGATGCTTTGGAGGCTGCAATTTCTGTTCTATTGCCCTGCATCAGGGCAGGCGAATATCTGTAAGGAGCAAGGAAAGCATTTTGCGGGAGGCAAGGCTTCTCACCACTCTCCCCAATTTCAAGGGCTATATCCATGACGTTGGAGGACCTACCGCAAATTTCCGTGCGCCTTCCTGCACAGGACAGCTGAGCAGGGGACTGTGCAAAGGAAAAAAGTGTCTTGCTCCTGTTCCCTGTAAAAATCTGGAGACAGATCACAGTGAGTATCTGGAAATTCTGCGGGAGCTGAGAAAAATAAAGGGCGTTAAAAAGGTCTTTATCCGCAGCGGAATACGATATGATTATCTTAATGAGGATAAAAACGAGGAGTTTTTGAGAGAGCTTATCACTTATCATGTGAGCGGTCAGCTTAAGGTAGCACCCGAACACTGTTCAGCGGCAGTTCTTGATCTTATGGGAAAGCCTCATATAGAAAGCTATAAAAAATTTCAGGATAAATTTTATCGTATTACAGGACAAGTGGGAAAGGAGCAGTATCTTGTTCCATATCTCATGTCATCTCACCCGGGAAGTACCTTAAATGAAGCAGTGGAGCTTGCTATGTTCCTTAAAAGCCTTAAAATGCGTCCGGAGCAGGTACAGGACTTCTATCCTACTCCCGGAACAGTGTCTACCTGTATGTTCTATACGGGACTTGATCCGTATACCATGAAAAAGGTATATGTTCCGAGAACTCCCGAAGAAAAGGCAATGCAGCGGGCGCTTTTGCAGTATTTCAAGAAAGAAAACCGCCGAAAATGCATTGAAGCACTGATAAAAGCCCACAGGACCGATCTTATCGGTTTCGGAAGTAACTGCCTTGTACCTCCCGATGAGGAGTACAGCGCATATCTCAGAAGAAAAGCGGCAGAAAAAAATAATACCACCCACAGCAAAGGAAGGAATGACAGATGGCAAAAAAGCGCTCCCAAAAGAAACCGCAGGTATTGAAAAAGCTGTGGGAGCTGCTGCCTAAGTCGATCATTATCATGATCATCTGTCTGGGGGCGGCTTTCGGTGCTTTGGTGGAAAGCGGACTTATTACACTAAAGGACGTTGAGGACGGTCTTGATGTGCCTGTTTTCAATGATTCATCTGCGGTGTATCTTCCAGAAAATGCAAGGGATTTTTCCGTAAATGTAATTGACGTCGGTCAGGGAGACAGTATTCTTGTCATTGCAGGTGACAAAAGCATTCTTATTGATGCCGCAGAGCGTGAAGCAGCGGACGATATAATAGATTTTATCCGCTCAAAGGGCATAAAAAGGCTGGATATCGTTATTGCGACACATCCTCACTCCGATCATATCGGCGGTATGGGAGACGTGATAGACAAATTCGGCGCAGATAAAGTGATAGTCCCTCGTCTGCCCGATGATATGGTACCCGCAACAAAGGCTTATGAGCGGTTCCTTACCTCGGTGGAGAATATGGGCGGAAAGCTTACAGCCGCAAAGGCGGGAGCTGTCTATGAGCTGGGAGAGGCAGGGGGCTTTCCCGTTACCATGACAGTCCTTACACCTGTACCCGAAGCGGTTTACAGCGATCTTAACGATTATTCTGTCACCGTGCGGATAGATCACGGCAATGTTTCATGGCTGCTTACGGGAGATCTTTCCGAAGAGGGGGAGCAGGATCTTATAAACAGCGGCGCAGACATAAATGTTACGGCATACAAGGCAGGACATCACGGCAGCAGCAGCTCCTCGGGAGAGGAATTTCTGAGCCGTGTTACCCCGGGACTTTGCGTTATTTCCTGCGGTAAGGATAATTCCTACGGACACCCGCATGAAGAAACACTGGAAAGGCTCAGGGCTTATACAAACAGCATTTACCGTACCGATGAGCTTGGTACAATAAGCGTTTATTCAGACGGAGAAAAGCTGTATGTTACACACAAAGAGGGGGAGTGATGCCGATGATCATTCTCGAACGGCTGTCGCCGGAAAGATCGGTCATTGATGAGGACGGCAAGCAGAGCATTGTACCCTTTTCGGCAGTGAGTGAGTTCAGGGAAGGCGATGTACTAATCAGACAAGGGAACGGCTTTATCAGAGATAATGCCGAGTCTGAGCTGAGGAAAAAAAAGATCCTCGATTTGCAGACATCGCTTTTTGAGGAGGAATAATACCTCGCCCGTGCGGTGGAGGCAAAGATTTGAAAAGAGGTAATAATTATGCCAAAACAGACAAATCTGCCCATGATCCTGACGGAAAGACTTCCCGGGATGTCCAAGGGTCACAAGAAGATCGCAGAGTATATCCTCGATCATTACGACAAAGCGGCATTCATGACCGCCTCGAAGCTGGGGAGTATAGTAGGGGTAAGCGAATCTACAGTTGTTCGCTTTGCCTCGGAGTTGGGCTTTGAGGGGTATCCTGAAATGCAAAAAGCCTTAAAGGAATTTACCAGCAACAAGCTCACCACCGTGCAGCGCATGAACGTGATGAACGATCAGCTTGCAGGAGAGGACGTTCTGGCAAGGGTAATGAATTTCGATATCGATCAGATCAGAAAAAGCCTTGAAGAAATAAGCCGTGACGATTTTAATGCCACTATTGACGCTCTTGTGGAGGCAAAAAGCATTTATGTCATAGGCGCCCGCTCCGCTTCTGTTCTGGCAAGATTCATTGTCTTTTATTTTAATATTATGTTTGACAATGTAAAGATCATTCACACCACCAGTACAAGCGAAATGTTTGAGCAGATACTGGGCATTGGCAGGGGAGATATTATGATAGGCGTCAGCTTTCCCCGCTACTCAAAGCATACAGTCAAGGCGTTCCGCTATGCTCACGAAAACGGGGCAAAGGTCATTGCTATCACCGACAGCAAGGCTTCACCTCTGGCAAAATATGCGGATCATCTGCTTCTTGCCCACAGCGATATGTCCTCCTTTGCGGATTCACTTGTGGCTCCCATGAGCCTTATAAATGCGCTTATTTCGGCAGTGGGTATGCGTAAGCGTGAATATGTGGAGCATAACTTTGAACGCCTTGAACAGATCTGGGACGAGTATGAGGTGTTTGAAAAATCTGACGATCAGGATTATTAAGGAAAACAGAAATATGACTGATATAATTATTATCGGCGGCGGAGCAGCGGGACTTATGGCGGCGGTCACTGCCGCAGAGCTTAAAAAAAAGGTGCTTGTTATAGAAAAAAATCCCCGTGTGGGAAAAAAACTTCTCATCACGGGAAAGGGTCGCTGCAATCTTACAAATAACTGTACAAAAGAGAGCTTTTTTGAAAATATTCCCACTAACGGAAAATTCATGTATTCCTCCTATGCGGCATTTGACTGTCGGGAAACGATGAATTTTTTCGAGGAGCTGGGAGTTCCTCTGAAAACAGAACGTGGAAACCGTGTATTTCCTGTCAGCGACAGGGCGGAGGATATAGTTATTGCCTTTGAACGTGCTTTGAAAAAATACAGGGAATTTGTAACTGTTAAACAGGGGAGAGCAGAGCGGCTGATAGTGGAAAACGGCACTGCTGTCGGTGTTGTTGCCTCCGGCGAAACATATTATGCTCACTCGGTGATCATCGCTACAGGCGGATGCTCATATCCGAAAACTGGCTCAGACGGCGACGGATACAGACTTGCGAAGGAGGCGGGACATACCGTTACTCCTCTGCGCCCCTCTCTTGTGCCGCTTATTACTGAGGAAAAATGGTGTGCAGATGCAATGGGGCTGTCGCTCAAAAATGTGACGCTTACCCTGAAGGACAGCAAAACGGGAAAGACTCTGTTTTCCGAAATGGGGGAAATGCTCTTTACGCACTTTGGTGTGTCGGGACCTTTGGTTTTATCCGCATCGGGGCATATAAGAAAATATGAAACGGGAAGATTTCAGCTTGTTATCGACTTAAAACCCGCTCTTGACGAGAAAACTCTTGATCTTCGCCTACAGCGGGATCTGTCCGAAAATGCCAACCGCATATTTATAAACAGTCTCGGAAAGCTCCTTCCCTCTGCGCTTATTCCGGTAATAGTAAAGCTGTCGGGTATAGACGGGCAGAAAAGGTCAAATCAGATAAGCCGCAGTGAAAGACATGGACTTTGTGTTCTCCTTAAAAATCTTACGCTTACGGTAAAGGATCACCGTCCAATTGAGGAGGCGATCGTCACAAGCGGCGGAGTGAAGATCAGTGAGATAAATCCGTCTGCCATGGAGTCAAAGCTCGTAAAGGGACTTTACTTTGCAGGTGAGGTCATTGATGTGGACGCTTACACAGGAGGATTTAACCTCCAGATCGCTTTTTCAACGGGTAGGGCAGCTGCTTTTGCCGCAGCAAGATCCGCAGCGGACGGGTAAAGCGGGACTACAGATAAAGAGAATATAGGGCAGGATCGGAATTTTGGGGGATATATTCTCTTTTCTTTAAAAGAGAAAAATCACTATTCATATAAGCGGTCATTATCTCCCTGCTCAGATTGGTAATATCCTCCCGCTTTACCGCTTCTTCGGGAGATAATAGCAGTACCTCGCTGTTTTCGTATCCGTCCGAATGCGGTTTTCCCGACAAATATTCCATTATGAATATCACACACCATTCATCGGGCTTGAACTGCATACCCATAAGGCGGGAAGAACGTGCAGTAACACCTGTTTCCTCCAAAAGCTCACGTTCCATAGCCCGGGCGGGAAGCTCTCCCTCCTTGACGTATCCTCCGGGTATCAGTATCCTGTTCTTTGCTCTTCCGTAGGTATGACGGACAAAAAGGACTTTTTCGTTAATTTCCACTATCCCGCAGACAGCATATCCTTTATACGTCATATCCGACACCCTCCGTTAAAAAAATTTGCAATACGCTCCATATCCTCCAACGCTGCGGCGTTTTCCGCAGCGGGGAGGGTATCTGTATTTTTGCAGCATACAGGCGGGAAAATATCCGCTGCGCCCATTGCTTTAAGAAGTATTTGTGCAGTATTCTCCGCTTTTTGTGAGCCGAGATCATTCCCGCCTGTGAGGATAACCGCTCCTCTTTTTAAAATCTGCTCTCTCTTTTCTTCTCGGAAATGTGCTGCACAGAACAGAGTCTGTAAACGGCTCATAACGCTGAGAAGCGGTCCTGTCAGCTCGGAAAAGAAGATAGGGGAGGCAATTACAATATTATCAGAAGCCTTTATCTGCTCATATACATCTGTCATTTTATCATTTATTGCACAGCCGCTGTTTTTCATGCAGAAGCGGCAGTCAGTGCATGGAGAAATGCCATCATAGTATGCATTTACCGTGAAGATTTCTCCATGAAGTCTGCTGCAAAGAGCATATATAAGAGCGGCTGTATCTCCGTCTTTTCGGGGAGAGCCGTTAAATATCAGTGTTCTCATTTTTATGTTCCTTTCTTTTCATAGAACGGATAACACCGCCCTTGAAGATAAGATTTACGCCCAGTATGAGACACCCGAAGCTCACGGTTACTATTATCATCAGGGGATCAAGAACACAGGCAGGATATAAAACCGCCGCCGCATAGATGTATGCAAAGACAACTACAGCTCCTCCAAGAAAAGCAGAGCTTGATATTATGGAAAAGTCAGCTTTCTCCGTATCTGCGCAGGCAGAAGTTATGATAACAAACAAAGCGCTTACTGCGAAAAATCCAATAAAAAGAGGAGCATTGTCATCTGTTCTTTCGGGAGAGGAGATCACATTGACTTTAGCAGTTATATCATCATTATATTCAAAGTCAAAGGACGGCTCATATGTGGAATACACACTCTGAATGGGAAAGCTGAACATAAAAACAAATGTAATGACCGCAAAAAGAACAGCATTGCAAACGCAATAGCTTTTGCGCTCCCTTGTCCAGAGGGGGAGCTTTTCTTCGGTATAGTCACCTTTGTCAAATTTCGGGAAAATACCGGTTAGCAAAAGAGAAATAACTGTAAGCAGTGCAGTACCGAAGCAGGAAAACGGTGCGCCCGCTCCGCCGAAGGAACAGATTATAACAGCAACGCACAAGGAAACAGAGGCAGTCAGCCGTGCGGTGCATGAAATACCGAACTGTCTGATAAATCCCGGATAATGAACTGCACGGTCGGCGATCCTGTCCTCATCTTTATTCTCGTCAGAACACGCCGCTGCCATAAGAGAAAAAAGGTGCAGGGTGTTAGTCTGTGAAGTGAGATAGGCAAGGGATACTCCCTTTGACAGCGCTCCCGCTGCACAAGCAAGCGCAGGCAGTGCGAAACTGTCAAGAGAAAAAATTCCTCCGTCAATTATAAAAAGCCCTGCAAAAGCGGCTGAGATTCCTGCAAGAATACTTAATGCGCTGCCCAGTCCCGAAATATCGTCAACACCTCCTGCAATGCGAGGATCAAGGTGATTTTTGCTTTCCGCAAGACTGCGGCGGTCAAGTCCGGTTTTTGAAAGTCTTATGTTCTGTATCACCGCAGTGACGGTAATGAGTAAAAATGCCGACAATGTTTCCCACAGCATTGTCTTGCCGTCCTCATAGCCCGAGAGAACAGCAGTCAGAACAATTATTACTGCGATAAGAGAAAAAAGAATATATTTATTGAACAGAGCATCTGCTGCTGTTATTAGTATGGATCTTTTATTTTTAGTCATAAATGACAGTCCTTTCCGAAGATAATTTGCGAAGTTACCCATTTTTATTATAATTCATTTGAAAAAATAAGTCAATGGTTTGTGAAAATTTTTCTATTGGTATCTGAACGCAAAGAAAATGAATTGTTCATATGAGCATCAAAACTCAAAAAGCCATAACAGCCTGTGCAAATCGCACAGGCTGTTATTTGTTTGGAAGTTAAAAAGCATTATTTTACCGGTTACTTTTTTCATGGTATAATTTTTGAAATTGACCGGACATCTACTTGCAGTTGGTATTCAAAATATGATTTAGCGTACAGAAATCTTTCGTAAAATAAGAAATTTTGCGAAAGATTTTAACTTTTCTCTTTTCTATCATAACATTTATTTAATCATTTTTCAAGGTTAAATTAAGTTAATTTAAGTTTATGGTATGAGAAAATGGCACAGATATATTCCGCAATTATTATTCCCAAAGTTTCGGAAAAATAAAATGTTAAGGAGAAACGATTACAAAATTGATACAGTGGATTACAGTTCTGTTTCAAACAACTGATATGCCCATTGCGGAAGCAATGTAAACATACATATAAAAAAACGGAGGTATAAAA
>CANQPL010000007.1 GCA_947625735.1 uncultured Clostridia bacterium | reverse complement strand
TTTTCTTAAATTTTCAAAAAAAATTTTCAAAAACTATTGCAATTTGAGAAAAAGTGTGATATAATATAATTACTATGAGGATATTGATCCGATATATAGGTGTGCGGGCCCTGTGCAACAAAACACCGTGAACCATGTCAGGCGGGGAACCGAGCAGCATTAAGCGGTACGTTTCGTGTGCCGCAGCAAGCCTGCACACCTATGTGTCGGATCATTTTTATGGGAGGGAGCCGATTGAAAAGTTTGTTAAGTCTGCTGTCGGAGATCAGGTATCGTTTTGACAGAGCGGCTCCTATAGGTCTTTTCTGTGCGCTGTTTGCAGGCATCGTTTTTTCGGTTAACGGCTTGAAGGACGGATCGGAGGATATGTCTTTCTGTGCGATTTCTCTTTTCTGCGCAGTGGGAGCATCGGTAATTCCCGCCATGATTTTTGGCATTGACGATCCCGTAATTACAGAGTATGACGAGAAGATCATTAAAACGGGCTTCGGAAGCTTTGGCAAAAAACGGCGTATCGTAACTGATGCCGTGCAGCTTATGCATGGGGGCAGGGACAATGATGCGCTGGAGCTTTTAGGAGAACTGGGGGAAATGTGTTCTCGG
Source organism: uncultured Clostridia bacterium (assembly GCA_947625735.1). Lineage (GTDB taxonomy): Bacteria > Bacillota > Clostridia > Oscillospirales > Ruminococcaceae > Huintestinicola. The sequence goes on along the minus strand of CANQPL010000007.1, from coordinate 98,549 downwards.
GAAAAAGAGCGGGGAGTGACGGATTTTTATACCTCTATCTGCTACAGGCGTATGGGCTATCCTACCAATGCGGGTCATGCGGCTGCAAGAGCAGCAGAGGCAGGTGTAATGAGAAATGAAGCTATGCTTATGGCTGCAAGGAGCTTTAATGAGGCGAAAAGCAACACAGAAGCAATTAAATATTATGAGGAGCTTATTTTAGAAGCGGAAAAAAACAGGATATTTCCATTTATCTTTAATGAAGCAGGCTGGGAGTATGTTGCGGCAGATAAGCCCGAAAGTGCAGAGGGGTGCTTTAAAAGGTCTATGGAATACGGTGTGGAAATGGGATCTGCATACGGCGGCATGGCGCTTGTCTGCATAATGGAGCAAAAGCCCGAGGAGGCGTGTGACTGGTACAGGCTTGCACTTTTGTCGGATATTCCGGGACTTGAAAGATACAGACGGTATTCGTGGGAGATATGTACAGCCTGCGGCTATCCGGGAGATTTTTTTGAAAGAGATCTGACTGACAGATCACGCCGTGCCGATAATGTACAGAGGTAAGAAAAGGGTGTTGAGAAAATGTATCAGGCGTTATACAGAAAATACAGACCCATAAGCTTTGATGATGTGATCTCACAGCCCCATATTACCGCTACTCTCAGAAACCAGATCATCAGCGGAAAAACAGCTCATGCCTACCTGTTCACCGGTTCGAGAGGAACGGGCAAGACCACCTGTGCAAGGATACTTGCAAAGGCGCTGAACTGCGAACACCCCGTAAACGGCAATCCATGCGGTCAGTGTGAACTGTGCCGTGATGCGGATAATTCTGCCCTTTCTGATATTATCGAGATAGATGCGGCTTCAAACGGCTCTGTAAACGATGCCAGAGAACTTCGTGAGGCAGCTGTCTACACTCCCGAACGGTGCAGATACAAGGTCTACATCATTGACGAGGTGCATATGCTGTCAAAAGACGCATTTAACGCACTTCTGAAAATAATAGAAGAACCTCCCGACCATGTAAAATTTATCATGGCGACAACCGAGCTTCACAAGGTGCTGCCGACAATACTTTCAAGGTGTCAGAGATTTGATTTTATGCGTATCCGCACAGAGGATATAGCAAAAAGACTTCTTGAAATTGCCGCAAAGGAGAATATATCCTTAGACGCCGAAGCAGCGGAGCTTATAGCCGCAACTGCCGACGGAGGCATGAGAGATGCACTTTCGATTTTAGACAGATGTATAGCATTTTCAGAGAATATCACAACAGATGTTGTTTCCGAAGCAGCGGGAATAGCAGGCAGGGAAAGCCTGTTTGCCCTTGTTGAAGCAATTGCTGACAAGAAGCCTGCGGAGGGACTTGACGTAATTTCGGGGCTTTACAGCCGCTCAAAGGATATGCAAAGGCTCTGCGAGGAGCTTTCGGGAATGTTCCGCAATATAATGATAGCCGTCAGCGCACCTGACAGAATGGGTCTTATTGCCTGTCTGCCCTCTGAGCTTGACAGGATAAAGAGTATAGCGGGCAGGATAGGGCTTGAAAGAGTGCTGAATATTCTGGAGGAGCTTGGCAGATGTACCGAGAGAATGACACGTTCTCTTTCCAAGCGTTCGGATATGGAGATGTGTGTTATACGTTTGTGTTCCGATCTGCCTGTGCAGCAGACAGCTTCCGTTCAGTCTGACAGCAGCGGTTCGGAGCAGCAGATAAGATACCTTACCGCAAAGGTGGCTCAGCTTGAAGAACAGCTCAGAAACGGGATAACGCCCTCTCAGAGCGGGCGGCAGAACACGGGCGGAGGACGTATTCCCCGTGAACAGGTCGTTGAAACGGGTACGGTTAACAAGGACGAATGGGTACCCGTAAAGGGCTGGAACGAAATACTGGAGCGTTTCAAGGTTATATGTCCCTCTGTTTCGGGCACTCTTACCGCCTCACGAGGGTATTTCTACAAGGGCTTTCTGCTCATTGAAACGGAGAACAATTTCTTTAAATCACTTTTGCAGGTCAAGGAAAATTCTCAGAAGCTGGCAAGTGTAGTAAGAGAATATACAGGACAGAGCTTTTCGGGAATAAAATCAAGGCTTGTTACGGGAATTTCCGCAGAACAGGGAGAGCAGCAGGCAAACCTGTCCCCACAGGAAAGGCTGTCCGAGCTTTTAAAGAAAGCAGAAGCGGGCGGCGTCCCCACTGATGAATACTGAAAAACTGCCCGTTCGGGCGGATCACAATAAAAAATCAAAGGAGTAATTTAAAAATGAAAGCAAGATTACCACAGAACATGAGCGGCGGCGCTCAGAATATGCAGAGCATGATGAAGCAGGCACAGAAGATGCAGGCGCAGATAACAACAGTGCAGGAAGAGATCGAGAATGAGAACTTTTCCGCCACAGCAGGCGGCGGCATGGTAGAGATCACCATGAACGGCAGAAAGCAGGTGCAGAGCCTTACCATTGCTCCCGAGGTAGTGGATAAGGACGATATTGAGATGCTACAGGATCTTATTATCAGCGCAGTAAATGAGTGTGTAAGCAAAATTGAGGAGACTGCCGAAACACGCATGGGCGCAATTACGGGCGGAGTATCTTTCCCGGGCTTATTCTGATATCGGAAAGGTGATATGATTGTCTAACAGTACAGCACTTCCTCTTACACTGCTTGCAGAGCAATTTGCAAGACTTCCGGGGATCGGAATGAAAACCGCCCAGCGGCTTGCCTACTTTGTTGTAGGCATGAGTGATGAGGAGGCAAGGGAATTTGCGGATGCAATTATAAGGGCGCACAGCACAATAACCGAGTGTGTCTGCTGCCGCAATCTGACCGATAAGGAGCTGTGTCCCGTCTGTGAGAATGATCTGAGGGATCATGCTACCATATGCGTGGTGGAAACGCCAAAGGACGTGGCAGCCTTTGAACGCACCAACGAGTACAAGGGCGTATACCATGTTCTTCACGGTCTTATCTCGCCGTTGGGGGGAATAACACCCGACATGATAAGGATCAAGGAACTGCTTGCAAGAGTGAGCAAGGGGGACATTAATGAGGTGATAATGGCTACAAATCCCACAGTAGAGGGGGAGGCGACAGCAATGTACATCTCAAAGCTGTTAAAGCCCTTTGGAGTAAGGGTCACAAGACTGGCGTTCGGACTTCCCATAGGCGGTACGCTGGAATTTGCCGATGAGGTGACACTTTATAAAGCACTCGAAAATCGTTCTGAGATATAATGCATAAATTATTGTCGAAAAATTGTGCATACTTACAAAATAAAGGCAACGCTCTTGACAATCCGATATAAATGTGATATGATATTATAGTCGGGTTGGCAAGGACGTTACCTAAACCTTAAACATTGGGATATAGCCAAGCGGTAAGGCAACGGACTTTGACTCCGTCATCGTCGGTTCAAATCCGGCTATCCCAACCATACTGGGGTGTAGCCAAGCGGTAAGGCACTTGACTCTGACTCAAGCATCACCGGGGTTCGAATCCCTGCACCCCAACCAATAAGCAAGCGTTTCTTTTGATTTACATTTAGTCAAAAGAAACGCTTGTTTTTTATTTTATGTGATATGATCTGCAATAAAAAAGCGGCAGATCAGACCTGCCGCAATGATTTAAAGAACTGTATTATCTCTTATGGCAATCAATTTTTCAAAGTTGATTGTCATAAAGCAAGAAGCAAGAAAAAATTGTCCGCAAAGTGGTAAAAAGTAAAAATTTTAAAAAGCGTTTCCTTATCTTGCCTCTTGCCTCTTATTATCTTGCCTCTGAGGAAATCAAAAATTGATTTCCTTGGTGCAGGTCAGACCCGCCGCAATGATTTAAAGAACGGTATTATTTCTGGAGGCATATGCAAAGTTTGATTTTCCGCTGCGCTTGATGCTGTACATAGCGCCGTCTGCGGCTTCAAGAAGCTCATTAGCGTTGCCGCCGTTTTCTCTGAAAAAGGCAATTCCGATACTGCAATGAATGTTAAACGTATTTCCCGTAGATTCGGACACAAAGCCGTTGTTCAGAATAGAGATCATCTCACGGGCAGCGCTGCCCGCATCATCTATCAGCGTAAGACCCGTAAGGCATATTACAAACTCATCGCCGCCCAGTCGTCCGCCGAATCCTCTGTCAAAGGTCAGCTCCTTTATTGTGTCGGCAACAAATTTAAGAACTTCATCGCCGCACTTGTGACCGTATTCATCATTAAAGTGCTTGAAATCATCGAGATCCACAAACATAAGGGCATCAAGGCTGCGTCTTGCAATTGACTGCTGAAGCTCCTCATTGAGCGCTTTAAGAAATGCAGGACGGTTATAAAGCTGGGTAAGGGAGTCAAAATTTGCTTTCTGCATAAGATTTATAGTGCCTTTTTTCTCCCTGTCGATGTCGGTCATCATGCCGATGACCTTTTCGGGGACACCGCTGCGGTCGGAGAATTTTTTGCCCTTGATCCGTATCCAGCTGAAATCCCCGTAGATATTCTTGAGTCGGTACTCACCCTCCCACCTGTCGGCAGAAGTGGAAAGGATCGTTGTCAGATCCTCCTGAAATTTCTTGCGGTCGTCCTTGTGTATGCGCATTTTTTTGAGAAAGCTCTCGTTAAAGGTATCGTCCTTTGCTCTGAATGTGAACTTACGGTTGAAGTTGTCCGAAACATAGACCTTATAGGTTTTTAAATTTATCTCAAATACAACGTTATCCATCATGGAAACAACGGTGCGGTAACGCTGTTCACTTTCAAAAATGCTGTCGAACATGGAATTGAAAGCCTTGCTTATCTCTCCGAATTCATCGTCGGTGTTGAAGTCAAGACGGATATCCTTATCTCCCATATTGAGCTTCTTTATTACTCTTATAATGGTACTGATAGGGTGAGTAAATCTGAAACAGATATATATTATTGCGGCAGACATCATGACCGCAGCGGCTATAATGATAACTGTAACCGATGAAAATTTTGTGCTGACCGCTCCCTTTGCATCGGAGGAATCATAGAAAGCAACAACGCTCCAGCCGCCTGCAGCTATAGCCTTGCCGCAGACGGTGTAATTATCGTAGCTGTCCGTTATGGTATCCGCTGCGGGATTATCGCTGTAATATGGAATAGCATCGGGGATATGCAAGGGTATTTCCTTGTATTCGGAAATGCTTTCAAGACGCTTAGGGTTGCTTGACGCTGTTGTAACATACTTGCCGTCCGAATCTATAAGCATAACGCTTGCATAATTGGAAAAGCCCGATATTTTCAGCACATCGGCTATCTCCGTAAGCCCTATCTGCTGACATACAAGTCCGATCTTCTCATTGCTTCTCGAATAAATGCGCTTTACTATATAAAAGTAACAGCCGTTTCCCGCTGCGGGAGGGTAGAGATTTGATATACCGCTGTTTTTCGCGGATATATTTTCAAGCTCCTGCACGTTATCTTTAACCGTGCCTATATCATCTTTATTATAGGCGGCAGCAACCCTCCCCTGTGTGTCAAGGACATACATATCCAGTATGGAGGGAGATTTTTTAACAGAATTCTGAATGGCAATATTAATAAAATCGGCTGATTCATCGTCAGGCTCCTGCAAAAAGTTTCTGACAGAATCGTTTGACGCAAAATTCCACAGCTCGGAGGTAAGGTTTCTCTGAAATTCGTTGATATATTCCGACTTGTCAGAGCATCCGGTCTTTAGAAAAGCTATCTGATTTTCAACGATCATATTCGTATAGGTTGATGAAGTTACAACCGAAAGTATCAGCATCGGTATCAGCACGATCAGAAGAAGTGCCGCTATCAGCTTTACCCGGATCTTCAAGGATAGATCACCCCTTTTTCGGGTATTATTATTATATTTTACCACAAAAAAAATCAATTGTAAATATGCTTGTTAAAATTTTAGAATTAATTAGCATAATTTTGGATATTTTATACAATAGATAATTATGTTTTTGTGAATAATGTCAAAGTAAATTCTCAGTCCGATAATAAAAAAAGCCTGCTTATTTCTAATGAAATTTTAATGATTATTAAAGTACAGTTTAATATAAAAGGGGTATAATAGGAGCATATCAACGGAAAGGCAGCTGCTTCTGAGCCTGCCCTGTCCGCAAAAATAAGGAGTGATCGTCATGTATGAAAATGATATAATAAGTGAGCTTTCCATGCGAACAGGCGCATCGCCCGAAAGCGTAAGATACGCCTATGAACAGTGCGGAGGAGATTTTGCAGCCGCAGAGGAGCTTATACTGAGGCAGGGGGCGAACCTTGTCCCCTTTTCCCGTGGCAGAGGTACGGGCTTTAACAGCAGCCGTCTGAAATCGGGAGCAAAGAGCATTTTTGAAAAGCTGCTCAGAAATGAACTTGCTGTGAACAGAAGCAGGGAGCTTTTTTCCATGCCTTTGATGGCTGTTATCGTGCTTTGTCTTTTTTTCTGGGATATTATCATACCCGCAATGCTCATTTCGCTGTTTTTCGGTGTAAGCTACACATTCAGAGGACCTGACATATCAAAGGAATTAAGGCTCGGCTTTAAGAACAGGCAGAGAATGTATACGGAGAACGAAAACCGCAGAAGCAGCTTTGAGAGCTTTTCATCTTCTGATGATAATAATTATCGGGATAACGGTTTTTTTAACTGATCACGGCTTGCAATTTTCAGTGGGATATGTTATAATGATATCGGCGGAGAATATCTTTTACGGAAAGGAGCATTGCCCATGGACCCTCATAAAATGGCGCAGAAGCTGGCTGAAAAATGCGGGATATCCTACGATGAAGCCATGAGCGTGCTGAGAGATGCGGATTATGACATTTTTGAAGCGATGCTCATTCTTGAACGTCAGGGCAGGCTGGGAGGCTCGTCTCACGGAAGATATTCCACGGGAATAATGGATAACTACGTTTCCGCAAGCGACGGAAAATCCGCTGCGGACGCTGAAACAATGGGAGAATTTCTTCGCATTGCATGGGACAGCCTTAAAGATGTTATGCGTTCGGTATTAAGCTATTATCTTATCATTTTCCGTGACAACAGAGAGATCGCATCACTGCCTATAATTCTTGCGGCAGTAATTTTGTTCGGCACAATGGGAATAGGACCTGTAGTGCTGATAATATCGCTTGTCAAGGGATTTTCCTATTCAATAAGAAAGAAGTAAGGGGAACATATATGTCAAAAATTCTTATAATAGAGGACGAACCTCAGCTTGCACGCTTTACGCAGCTGGAGCTTACACACGAGGGTTACGAAGCAGTCATTTCGGGAGACGGACGGGAGGGGCTGGAAAAAGCTCTGAACGGCGATTTTTCACTTATCCTGCTTGATATCATGCTCCCGGGGCTTAATGGTCTTGAAGTGCTGAGGCGTTTAAGAAAAAGCGGCATGAACACTCCTGTTATAATGCTCACTGCCCGTGATTCGGTCATGGATAAGGTATCGGGTCTTGATATGGGAGCGGACGACTACATTACAAAGCCCTTTGCCATTGAAGAGCTTCTTGCAAGAATAAGAGCGGCTCTCAGGACACCAGTTTCGTCTGCTGCGGAAAAAAAGCCCGAAAACGGCATACTCAGATTCAAGGAGCTTGAAATGGATACTGCCCGTCATACCGTATCCTGCGGGGGAAAGCCTATGGAGCTTACCGTAAAGGAGTTCGGTCTTTTGCAGGCACTTATGGAAAATATTTCCATTGTCCTTACAAGAGAACAGCTTCTTGAAAAGGTGTGGGGCTATGATTATTTCGGGGAAACAAATGTAGTAGATGTTTACATAAGGTATCTGAGAAGCAAGCTGGAGGAAGTTTCCTCGATCAAGTATATAACCACGGTAAGAGGCGTGGGGTATGTAATAAAGTAACGGCGTTCTTACAGTAAATTATGCGGAGCATCTCAGGCTTGCAGGGGAGTGATTGTATGCCTTCAAAAACGCCTTCGGACAGCAGCTCCATTGCGGGTCAGATCGCCGCTCACCGGCAGCTGGAGCGGCTCGGGCAGAATATTCTTACCGACCTTGCGGTCATACTTTTTTTTGCGGCAGGCTGGTGTCTTGCTGCTGAGGCTCCCTATTATGACAAATTTGATCTTACGCTTGACAGAGGACTGAGCTTTGATACAGGGGCGGGGGGCATTAAGGAAATACTTTCCACAGGCGTTTACTATTTCGGAGATCACAGCGTAAGCTGCGGCGATCATGCCCTTATGCTTTTTAATTTAGTCTGCATTATCGTTATAATTCAGGCTGTTATCTGGATCATAACATTGATGCCCGAATATTTCAGAGCAAAGAGAATGCTGCGTCCTCTCAATAAAATGGCTCTCACCGCCGCAGAGCTGACGGCAGCCGCCGATCAGAAGCAGTATAATTTTGACGATATAGAGTCCGCTATCGGCAGCATTGATCCTACCGACTCGGATATCCGCATTTCCACGGGCAACAGGGATCTCAAACGTCTGGAAAATGCAGTAAACGGGCTCCTTGACCGTATGAGGGAGTCATACAAAAGCCAGTCCCGTTTCGTGTCTGACGCCTCCCATGAGCTGAGAACGCCTATCGCCGTTATCAAGGGCTATGCTGATATGCTTGACCGCTGGGGCAAGACAGACAGCGAGATACTGGACGAGGGGATAACGGCAATAAAAAAGGAATCGGAAAATATGAACAGGCTTGTAGAGCAGCTTCTCTTTCTTGCAAGGGGGGATAACGGCAGGCAGCCTGTTAATATGACCGACTTTTCCCTTTCGGACATGATAAGCGAGGTTCATGCTGAAATGGAAATGATAGACCCCGCCCATGAATATACTCTCGATATCAGGGATAATATAATTATAAACGGCGATATATCCATGATAAAGCAGACTGCCCGCATACTCTGCGACAATGCAAAAAAGTATACTCCCGAGGGCGGACGGATAACGCTGAGGGTGTTTTACAACGAAAAAAGAGAAGCGTGTTTCGAGGTGCAGGACACGGGCATAGGCATAGAAGAAAAGGATATCCCGCTTATATTTGACAGATTTTTCCGTTCCGACCCCGCAAGGAGCCGTGAAACGGGCGGCACGGGACTGGGACTTTCAATTGCAAAATGGATAGTTGAGCGTCACGGCGGACATTTTGAAGTCCTTTCCTATAAGGATATCGGCACACGTATCACTGTGTGCTTAAAGGGTCAGAATATTATAAAGGAGCTGTAAAATTATGGAAAGCATTTACATCAGAAGCAATGAAGAATTTACCGAAAAGGTCATAAAAGCCGATTCACCCGTGATAGTTGACTTTTATGCCGACTGGTGCGGACCGTGCAGAATGCTTGCGCCGACTATAGAAGCGCTTGCTGAGGAGGGTAAAGCTGTCTACAAGGTAAATGTGGATGAGCTTCCCGGGCTTGCCTCGGATTTTGAAGTAAGCTCCATACCTACTGTTATTTCATTTAAAAGCGGCAGCGAGCATAAAAGGCAGGTAGGGCTTGCGGATAAAAAAACAATTCTCGGTCTTATTGAGTGACAAACAGACAATACCCCTGATACTGCATACGTTCAGTATCAGGGGTCATGCTTTGTCCGGGAAATTTTTTTACACTCATTTTGCATTTTGGTAATTTTACGTTTTATTTTTTTCAAAACCCCTTGCAATATAATGAAAAATATGTTAAAATAAAATACAGATGGATAAAGGTAAGCTGTTTTGCGAAAGGAGATTTTTTATGGCTATATATGAATCGGGCGAGGATTATCTGGAGACTATACTGCTTCTCCATGCAAAAACCGGCTTTGTCCGTTCTGTGGATATCGCCAATGAGCTTAACTACTCAAAACCCAGCATCAGCAGGGCAATGAATATACTCCGTGAAAACGGTCTTATCACCGTAGAGCCGGGAGGGCAGATCGTTCTTACCGAGGAGGGACGGAAAAAAGCGGAGTCTGTATATGACCGCCATGTGTTTATAACCGCCTTTTTTGAAACTGTTCTGGGTATAGACAAGGAAACAGCCGAGAAGGACGCGTGCAGGATAGAGCATATCATAAGTGAAAAGAGCTTTCAGGCTCTGAAAAAATATACCTTTGAGCATGGCAATAAAGAATGAAAGGAGCAGACAAATGAAAATTAAAAGACTTATATCCGCAGCCGCAGCCGCTGCAATGATGATGACACTTTTTTCCGCCTGCAATCAGACGGATAACACATCTTCGGAGGATAACAGCAGCGCTCAGACAACAGCCGCAGAAACAGCCGCCGGGGGAGGAGACTTAGAAGGAGGGGCAGCCTTTGCCTCCGTTATGGACTATGACAAGAACCGTATAAGTGTTGACGGTACTTCATTCAAGGTAGACGGCAAGGAGCTGTGGATAAACGGCGTAAATACCCCATGGCAGAACTGGAACGATTTCGGCGGCAATTTTGAAGCGGATTTCTGGGATAACCACTTTGCGGAGCTAAAAGAAGCGGGCGTCAACGCCACCCGTATCTGGGTAAACTGTGCAGGAATGAGCATTGTCAGATTAAAGAGTGACGGCACTGTTATGAGCGTAGATGAACAGCACTGGACGGATCTTGACACACTGTTTTCCCTTGCGGAAAAGCACGGCATTTATATAATGGCGACAATACTTTCCTTTGACCACTTCAAGGACGGAAACTCGGGCTGTGAGAATTTCCGCACCATGATACAGTCAGAGGAAGCAACGCAGTCCTATATTGATTCCTATGTTATCCCCTTTGTGCAGCGGTACGGCAGCAGTCCCATGCTCTGGAGCATAGACCTTATGAATGAGCCTGACTGGGTAGTGGAAAATGACGAATGCGGCAAGGTGGGCTGGGAATATCTTTCTCGTTTTTTTGCAGAATGTTCTGCGGCAATACATGATAATTCCGATGAGCTTGTGACTGTAGGGCTTGGAATGTGCAAGTACAATTCGGATAAATACGACGGCAACTATGTTTCCGATGAGTTTTTAAAGAGCCTTGCAGGAGACAATGCATATCTGGACTTTTATTCAACACATTATTATTTCTGGCAGAATTCATTCCTCGGATATCCCTTTGAGGAATCCCCCACAGATTTCGGTCTTGACGGCACAAAGCCCTGTGTTATCGGAGAAGCTGCGGTTCTTTCGGAAAGCGGAAGAACAGCTGAGCAGGACTATGAAAATGCTTATAACAACGGCTGGAACGGCGTAATGGCATGGACCTCGAACGGTGTGGATAACTGCGGCAGTCTTACAGAGCTTATGCCCGCAGTTACAAAGATGAGAGATCTGGCGGGAGATAAAATATTCCCCGTAAACAAGTAAAGGAGAACAGGAGCATGAAATACAAAAATCCGGTAGTCAAAGGCTTTTATCCCGATCCCAGCGTATGCTTTGCGGAGGGAAAGTATTATCTTGTATGCAGCTCATTCCAGTATTTTCCGGGAGTGCCTCTTTTTGAAAGCGATGATCTTGTGAACTGGACACAGATAGGTCATGTGCTTACAAGAAAAAGTCAGGTAATGCTTGAAAAGATAAACAGCTCAGGGGGAGTGTTTGCTCCCACTATCAGGTATAATAAGGGACGCTTCTATATGGTGACTACAAATGACACCACACATGAAAATTTCTATGTATATACCGATAATATCCGCAGTGAATGGTCAGAACCTGTCGTGGTAGCGCAGGACGGGATAGACCCCTCTCTCCTTTTTGATGATGACGGACGGGTATATTTTGTCAGCAACGGTACAGATGACAAGGGAGAGGGCGGCGTTGTACAGTGCGAGATAAATATTGAAACGGGGGAAAAGCTCTCTGAAAGCAAATGCATCTGGAAAGGTTCGGGAGGACGTTATCTTGAAAGTCCTCATGTGTATAAAATAAACGGATATTATTATCTTATGGCAGCTGAGGGAGGGACGGAATACGGTCATATGGTCACATATGCCCGTGCGGAAAATGTATGGGGGAGCTATGAGGGTTATCCCGAAAATCCTGTGCTTACCAACCGCAACAAAGCACCGTTTATCATTCAGGGAATAGGTCACGGCGATCTTATAGAGGATAATAACGGCAGCTTCTATATTCTTACTCTCGGTTTCAGACAGATACATATGTGGCAGACCTATCATCATCTGGGGAGAGAGGTGTTCCTCACTCCCGTAAAATTTGATGCAGACGGCTGGTTCACGGCAGGAAATGACGGGACTACAGACCTTGAATATGAGATAGGGGTGGATTTTGAGCAGACGGAGAAACGGCTGTACACCTTTGAAAATACCGATTTTAATATAGATTGGTGTTATCTTCGTCACCCCCATACCGAAAATTACGAGTTGGGGGAGGATAAGGTCATACTCAGCGGAACGGATATTGATCTTTACTGTGCGGATTCACCTACCTTTATCGGTATCCGTCAGAGAGATTTTAATATGGAGCTTTCCTGCGATGTACGCATAAGCGGCGGCGAGGGCGGCATTACGGTATATATGTGCGAAAATGAGCATTATGACATAGCGCTGCAAGAAAGGGACGGAGATTTTGAAGCGGTGCTGCGGTTAAATATCGGAAACATTCGTCATACCGAAAAAACCGTGAAAATATCGGGAAACAGTGCAAGGCTTATAATCCGTTCAGACAGTCAGACCTACAGATTTTATCTGTCCGCTGACGGTGAAGAAACATATATGGGATACGGAATGAGCAAATATCTGTCCTCAGAGGTATCGGGCGGGTTTACAGGCGTGGTACTTGGACTTTATGCGGTGGGTCAGAATAAGGCTGAGTTTAAGGACTTTTCAATAAAATATTCAGAGGAGAGTTTATCATGAAAACAAGAGTCGCCCCTATGGGCTGGAACAGCTGGGACTGTTACGGTGCTGCGGTAACCGAGGAAACGGTCAGAAAAAATGCGGAATTTATGGCGAAAAATCTTAAACAATACGGCTGGGAGTATATTGTTGTAGACATTCAGTGGTCATCTCCCGATGCCAAAAGCCATGAATACGATCCCTTTACGAAGCTCTGCATGGACGAATATTCAAGACTTATCCCTGCGGAGAATCGCTTTCCCTCTTCAGCAGGAGGAAAGGGCTTTGCACCACTGGCGGAGTATGTTCATTCTCTGGGGCTTAAATTCGGCATACACATAATGCGCGGTATACCCCGTCAGGCGGTACATTCGGGCAGCAGGATAGCGGGTACGGATAAAACCGCCCGAGATATAGCCAAAACAGCAAGCATATGCAGCTGGAACACCGATATGTACGGCGTTGACCCCAAAAAGGAGGGAGCAAGGGAATATTACGACAGTCTTTTTGCCCTTTATGCCGAGTGGGGAGTAGATTTTATAAAGGTAGATGACATCTGCCGTGAGCTGCCCCATGAGGAGGAGGAGCTTATAATGCTTTCCGAGGCGCTTCACAGCTGCGGGAGAGATATGGTGCTGAGTCTTTCGCCGGGTCCTGCGCTTACAGAAAAGGCAGAACTTTACAAAAGGACAGCGGATATGTGGCGTATAACCGATGATTTCTGGGATAAGTGGGAGCTGCTTTATGATATGTTCTCACGGGCAGAAAAGTGGTGCATACACACAGGAGCAGGAAACTGGCCCGATGCGGATATGCTGCCAATAGGTCCTATTTTGCAGGATTATGACAAGGCAAACCGCACAAAATTTACGGAGGACGAGCAGATGAGTATGCTTACACTCTGGAGCATTTTCCGTTCTCCGCTGATGATAGGCGGCGAAATGACGGGCTTTGATGATTTTACCATGAGCCTTATAACAAATGAACGGATACTGAAAATGCACGCCGATGCAAGGGATTCGCACCCTCTTTGGAGACGTGTAATTGACGGAAACGAGATAATTCTCTGGACGGCATCTTCCGCTGAGGGAGGCAGGTATATAGCCGTATTCAATGCGGGCGAGAGTGAGTGCCGCACAAAAATAGACCTTTCCGATGCGGAGCTTTACGGAAAATATTCAGCTGTAGAGCTGTGGAGCGGCGACAAATTGACCGATGTCGACAAACTTGATGTATGCATACCTCCTCACGGAGCAAGTGCATATAGCGTGGTGACCCCGGCGTGGTGACCTCGCTTGCACCTCGGCGGGTGGAACCCGCAGCCGGGTCGTTGGTGTGTTTTGCAATGAAATTTCAGATAGTGACCCGGTAACTTTAGTTTTCCACGATTCTGAATTTGAATTTTTTAGCGTTGGAGAATTTTGCTTAAATTTTTCAGATAGTGACCCGGTAACTTTCGTTTTGCGTTTAACCGCAGTCACCTCTTAGAAAATTAAGCATAAAAATCTCAATAGTGACCCGGTAACCTTCATTTGCTGCAATGTCATATCCTGATTTGTGGGCTGACCCCGCCGTTTATCATTAAAATCTGAAAAAATGCTGAAAATCAAATTCTTACCGATTTAAAAAACAAAAAACACTTTGGAGAAAACAAAAATCCTCCAAAGTGTTTTTCATTCAGTTGAATTTTCCGATTATCTCATAAAGCAGCTCATAGAGTATTCCGGCTTTTTCAGGTTCAAGATCAATGCAGGAGCTTAATTTCTGAGGTACAGACAGAGCCTGTTCTCTGAGAGCAGCGCCCTTTTGTGTAAGCGTAACTATCAGGTCACGTTCATCGTCCGCAGAGCGGCGCCGTGTGATATAGCCCTTTTCCTCCAATCGTTTAAGCAGGGGAGTAAGAGTACCCGAATCAAGGTACAGATATGCTCCCACTTCCTTGACTTTCAGTTCCTTATGCTCCCACATCACCATCATTGTAATATACTGGGTATATGTGAGATCAAGCTCCGCAAGCAGCGGCGTGTACGCCTTAACAACCTCTTTTGCGCATACATACAGGGGAAAGCAAAGCTGATTTTCAAGCCTCAGCATATCAAATTTATCCGACAAATCCTCATGTCCTTTCAAAGCATTACACTCCGAGAGAATCGACCCATTTTTTCCATGCACCGCTGTCCTGTTTTCCGTGGATAACAATGCCCTCTTTCATAACCGTACTGCTGCTGACGCTTTTTTCAAGGTCGGCAAGGGAGTTTTCAAATCCGCTGCTGCCCGAGGTAGCAAAAAGTATAACGGTTTTTCCCGAAAAATCGTACTTTTCCAGAAATGTATTAACGATAGTGGGAGCGGTATACCACCACACGGGGAATCCCAGAAAAATCACATCATATTGGGAAATATCCACGGGGTTATCGGCTATTGCAGGGCGGGAGGACTTGTCCTTCATCTCCAAAGAGCTGCGTGAATTCGGATCCTGCCAGTTAAGGTCGGCAGTGGTGTAGGGTACGGCGGGGCATATCTCATACAGCTCCGCTCCTGCGGCTTCGGCGATCTTTGCGGCTGCGTCTGCGGTCACACCGCTTGCGCTGAAATAGGAAACTAATTTTTTGCTCATAAAAAACTCCTCCTTTGATAATGCAAAATTTAGTTTTGTGCAATTAATATAATTATAGCTTTCTTTACCGTATATGTCAAGACTTTTTTCTATAAATTCACATTTCATTAATAAAAGTCCATGCAGTCACAATAAAACAAAATGCAAAGGTCTGCCGAAGAAATAAACTGCGGCAGACCTTGTGGAGCAGATGACGGGAATCGAACCCGCATTTTCGGCTTGGGAAGCCGACGCACTGACCATTGTACGACATCTGCTTAAAATAATAACAAAAGTAAGGAGAATCTTTCCTCACTATTTTATTATACAGCATTGCCGCAGATTTGTCAAGTGGCAAAATTAAAATTTTTCTGAAAAAAATCAGTTATCAGACTTTTCGCTCCTGCTGCAAAGTCTGATGCTTCCGTTTACGACTGCTCTGCCATAATCAAGAGCGGAGGAAAACCGCACAGGTGACAATATTCCGCCGCCTTTTGCGGCAGCCCCGCTGTTATGGGCGTCCGAACCCTCGGTCACAGGCAGACCGTACCACTGTGCATAAATTTCAGCCCGCCTGTTGCACTCATCGTTCTGACCGTGATTTACTATCTCAACACCGTCTGTAAGACGGGGAGCATGAAGCGTTGAAAAAATATAGTCCCTTTCCCTGAATGGGTGAGCTTGTATAACGATAAATCCCTGTGAGCGGGCATATTTTAAAAAGCTTTCCGTGCCTATTTCAATAATGTGATCGTTTTTTTTGAGCCACTCCTTGTCCACACCGTATACAAGAAAATCCGAGCAGCCGTCACCATACTCCATACCGAAAAAAACATCAAGACCTATCTCTCTGCCCCGCACAAGAGCATTTTCATAGCCCCTGCAGTAAAGCTCAACCCTTTCCTGCCAGTCAAGGCTTTGGGGAACGGCTGTATTTCCGTTAAAAAAGTGATCTGTGACGATAATACCCGTATATCCTGCCGCCTTGTACTGCTCCGCCATCTGTGCGCCTGTTGAGGAGGCGCAGCCGCTTGCTTCGGCGGTATGAAGATGAGTTTCATATTTAAACATTCTGCTCTCCTCCCTCATTGCCGTGCATTGCTAAGTGTTCTTTTTTCAGTTCTGTCATAAGCTGTCCGAGAGTCATGCTCATATTATGGGGAGTGACTATCGCTTTAAGAGAAATATTGCCAAGACCGTTTTTTCTCATGACCGAAAGCGTTCTGTCAAGAGCCTTTCCTTCAATTCCCGAGAAGATAACACATTCTCCCTCAGCCTCACTTTTTTCCTCAGCGGGCAGATACCCCTCTTCACCTGCAAGAAAACCTATCCGCTCAGAAGCGCACTGTCTGTCAAGTACAACAAGCTCAGTTTTGAGATCCTCAGCCGTTTTAAAAAACAGATCAGATATTTCTTTATTAAAACCGTAAATTAGTATTTTTTCCCTTTTTTTGTTCATAATTCGTGATTTCATACAAAACAACACCTTTCAATTTTACACAAGTAACCGTTTTGTTACCGAATGTAGCCTTTTTGTTACTGTATTATAGCACATTTTTTATTGACTTTCCACCCGAATAATGTTAAAATTTAAATAAGACCTGTAACGGGCGAGGTATCCGTTCAGGAAATAAAAGCAAGGAGGAAAAATCAATGACAGATGTAAAGAAAAATGTCAGAGCAGTTATCTGTATGCTGCTGTCGCTTCTGCTTATGCTGTCCATGTTCGGATTTTCCGCAGCGGAGGTTTCCGCTCTCGGACTGAATATGACAAGCTATAATCTGACAAAGGGCTATTCCACGACCCTTTCGGTAACGGGAAATGACGGAACAGCAGTAACATGGTCGTCATCGGATTCGAGCGTAGCCAGTGTTTCAAGCACAGGCAAGGTAATAGGCAAGAGCATCGGCAAGGCTGATATCACAGCAAATGTCGGCGGAACAAAGCTTGTCTGCAAAATAAACGTTGTGGGAGGAAAGATTTCTGCAAGCGCTACAAGTGTAGAGATAGAGGAAGGCTCCTACAAATATGTGACCGTAAGAGCAAAGGGTTCTCACGGTTTGAGAGTTACGCCCGCAGATAAGACTATAGTAAAGGGTACATGGGTAAAGCCGTGGGACGGCGATGATATCCGTTTAAAGCTTTACGGTCTTAAATCAGGCTCCAGCAAGGTAACAGTACAACTCACCAAATACGAAGATGTAACTCTTACCATCAATGTAAAGGTAACAGGTGAGGAGGACAACATTGAGCTTGATGTGAACCAGCAGTTTATCAACGTGAATATGGAAGAACCCGCAACACTGAAGATCTACAGCAACAAGAACAATTCTCTTGATTATTCGATCTCCGACAATACTATAGCAAAGGTGACCGAGGGTCAGTGGAAGGATTTCTATGTAGAGCTTACGGTTACAGGACTTAAACCCGGCTCAGCAACTCTTACCATTTCAAGAAAAGATGCACCTAATGTAAAAAAGACTGTGCCAATTACAGTATCCGGATCCCTGTATTATTCTGTAAGCGATACACCTCCCTCAAAGAGTGTATATACAGATTTAATCTATCGTTGGACAGACAGTGCAACAGGGAGTTACAAGTATATGCTTCTTCCTGTAGGCTATGATCTTGCAAAGGTAAACGATGCTGTAGCAAAGGCTGCGGGCAAGTACGAATACTACACCGTATACGAATCAAAACCCACCAATACTGTGGCAAGTGACAAGGTACAGACCTTTAGTGCAACAGTAGACAATAAGACTGTTACAAGATACGTGCTTGTACCCTCAAAGCTGGACGAACCCTCTTACAATACAGCAATTGCAATATACAACAAAAAGTTCGAGTACAACACTATTTACAACGTATCCCCTAACATGATAAGAAATAACGATACTATCAAGGATTGGGTCACTGTTGTAAACGGCAAGACCACAGAAAGATATATGCTGGTACCTTACGGCTATAGTGAGAGCTGGGTAGACAGCATTATAGCTCAGGACGGCGGTGTTTACTTGGGCGGTTATTATGGCGTCTCCATGACACCTCCGTCAATAAAGAACGCAAACGATCAGGTACTTAGCTTTGATGCATATTCGTCTGATACTAATGTTTACATGACATACTATGTGCTTGTTCCCGCAGATTATGATGAAGCAAGATATAACACTATTGTTTCCTCCTATACGGGATATTATGAGTACTATAAGGTCTACACCTCCGAGCCTGTAATGATCACAAAGAGCGATACAATAAAGAAATGGACAAAGATTGTTGATTCTCAGACAGAAACAAGATACGTACTTCTTCCTATCGGATACAGTGAGACTGACTACAACAATATCAAGAATGCGGATCTTAAAACTCAGAGCAGCAATTACTACATCGCAAGCTACACCATACCCACAAGAATAAGCGATACTGACGAGTATGTCCAGTGGATCTCGGGCAATGCTGTAAAGTATATGCTTGTACCTCAGGGATATGACAAGATAAAGGTAAATGATATGGTAGCTCAGGATTCGGGAGTATATGACTACTACACAGCTTATTCAACAAAGCCCACAGGAAGGGCAACCGGCGATCAGGTGCTTCCTATCCGTCATGCAACAAGGGGTGTTCTGTATATGCTCATTCCCGCAGAATATGATCAGACCAAGATAAATGAGGGCATTGCAGGTATCTGATAAGACAGCAAAAACGGATCAAATATAAAAAACAGAACAAAAAGAAAAAGATAGAATAAACGCCGAGAGGCGATGTAAAAAAACAACCAGAAACAACCGAGATTTCTTAATTTTGGGAAGTCTCGGTTGTTTTAACGTCTAATAAAGAAAAAAAGGTATCTTCTCACCTGAATTCGGGGTATTTTCAGTAATTCCGTTGAATTTTTCTATCAGTGGCTTGAACAGTTTTTTCATCATATCCTGGGCGGACTGTCCTGCGGCTTTTTAGTCGTTTGAAATATTCTTGTGGTGGTTTTTTCATGATACTTTAATTATACCACAAAAAAGACTGCTGTCTTGCATTTTGGAAAGTTCATTTTGCAAGATTGCAGTCTTTTATATTAATGTGTTTTTTTACAGAGTCTTATTTTATCAGAGAAGATCGTTTCTTATAATGTCCTCGTTTGTTTCACGCTTTACCACAACTCTGCTCTCGCCGTTATGCAGCATTACCACTGCGGGCTTTGGTATACGGTTGTAGTTGGACGACATAGAATAGTTATATGCTCCTGTCGCAAGTATCGCAAGGATATCTCCCGGCTCTACAGGCTGAACGGGCATTCCCTCGCCGATAAGATCTCCCGTTTCACAGCACTTTCCTGCTACGGTGACTGTTTCGGTTTTAGGCTCTCCTGCCTTGTTTGCCACCACAGCATCATATTTCGACTGATAAAGGGCATATCTTGGATTGTCTCCCATTCCGCCGTCTATGGATACATATGTCCTTATTCCCGGAATAACCTTTTTTCCGCCTACGGTATACAGAGTGATACCCGCAGGTGCGGCAATGGAACGACCCGGCTCGATAAGGATAAAGGGCTGTTTTATCTTCCTTTCGGCGCATATCTCCTTTACCCTTGCGGATACCTTTTCCATATATTTATCATATGAAACGGGCGAATCCTCATCGGTGTACTTGATGCCGAAGCCGCCGCCAAGGTTCAGCTCACCTATTTCTGCGCCCAGCTCCTCCTTTATTTTGGCTATGAAGTCAAGCATGACCTCAGCAGCCTTTACAAAGGGATCAATATCAAATATCTGGCTGCCTATGTGACAGTGAAGTCCCACAAGCCTGATATGACTGCATTTGAGCGCCTTTTTTACCGCTTCAAATGCCTCTCCTGTTTCAAGAGCAAAGCCGAATTTGCTGTCTATCTGCCCGGTCATAATAAAATTATGAGTGTGGGCATCAATACCGGGCTTTATTCTATACATAATATTTGCGTTCCTGCCCGTTTCCTCCGCAAGGCCGTTCAGACGGTCAAGCTCGTAAATATTATCCACAATTATCCTGCCAACGTTGTTTTCAAGAGCATAGGCAAGCTCTCTGTCAGTCTTGTTGTTGCCGTGAAAGCATATCCTGTCTGCGGGAAAACCTACACTGAGGGCAGTGTAAAGCTCTCCCTCGCTTACAACGTCAAGTCCCATGCCCTCTTCAAGCATTATCTTACACATAGCTTTACAGCAGAATGCTTTGCTTGCATAGCATACAAGACCCTCTCCGCCGTAATATCTGTCCATAGACTCCTTAAAGCTGCGGCAATGCTCCCTTATAAGATCCTCGTCCATAACATAAAGAGGTGTACCGTACTTTGCCGCAAGCTCTGTTGTGTCCACTCCTCCTGCCGTAAGATGTCCCTGCTCATTCACCGAAAGATTTTTTGATACAAACATTTTTACCGATCCTTTCCTTATGATCCTTCCTCTGCAAGCTCCTCAATTATCCGTCTTATCTCCTCTGCGCCTTCCCCTGTTTCGGCTGAAAAATCAACATGAGTGATATCCTTAAAGAAGGGTATCTCCTCACCAAAGGCGGTCATTCTCTCTTCCCGCTCACGCTTTGTGAGCTTGTCCGCTTTGGTGAATACGATAACAAAGGGCAGTTCGCTTTCTATCATAAAATCTATCATCATCAGATCGTCCCTTGTAGGCGGGTGACGGTAATCTATAAGCTGAAAGATAACTCCTATATCTCTGCCGCTTTTAAGATAACCGTCAATAAGCCCCGCCCAGCGCTGTTTCTCAGATTTTGCAACCTTTGCATAGCCGTATCCCGGAAGATCTGCAAGATAGATATTTTCAAGAGTAAAAAAGTTGATCGTCGCTGTTTTTCCCGGCATGGAGGATACCCGTGCTATATTTCTGCGTCCGAGCACCTTATTTATAAGGGAGGATTTGCCTACATTAGATCTCCCCGAAAAGGCTATTTCCATTCTGTCCGATGGGGGCAGCTGGGAGTATTCTCCGAACGATCTGTAAAATTCTGCGGTGTTAAAATTCATAGCTCCTCCGATGTTATTATCAGCGTTCCTTTGAATGGATAGGAATATGATTTTCGTCCTCGGGTGCAGGCGCAAAGGCAATAGGTGTTTCCTTTTCTGCACCCTGCATATTATGAGGCTTTTTCGTCAGCGCCGTTTCAAGAACGTCCGAAAGATTTTCTGCAAACACAAAATTCAGCTCCGAACGCACTTTTTCGTCTACATCATCAAGATCGGGTCTGTTTCCCTCGGGAATAATGACCGTTTTCATGCCCTCCTTGTAGGCTGCCATGGTCTTTTCACGCAATCCGCCTATAGGAAGCACCTTTCCGTGGAGAGTTATTTCTCCTGTCATTGCCACGTCACAGCGCACAGGGATACCCGAAAGGGCAGATACAAGAGCTGTAGTCATTGTAACACCCGCCGATGGACCGTCCTTTGGCGTTGCTCCCTCTGGTGCATGGATATGTATATCCTTATCCTTGTAGAAGCTGCGGTCTATGCCGTATCTGTCCGCAACCGAACGCACATAGCTTACTGCAAGGCGTGAGCTTTCCTTCATCACGTCGCCTAATGACCCTGTTGCCTCGACAGTACCCTTGCCCTCCATTATAAGCACCTCAAGAGGCATGATAACACCGCCTGCCGATGTCCAAGCAAGACCGTTCACAATGCCTACTTCGTCTATCCTTGAAATGCTGTCGTCAACATAGATCCTGTGTCCCAGATAATCCTCCAGATTTGCGGCAGTGACCGAAATCTTTGTCTTTTCCTCCTCCACTATCTCCTTTGCAGCCTTGCGGCAGATCTGAGCGATCTTTCTTTCAAGACCTCTCACTCCCGCTTCACGGGTGTAGCTGTCAATTATTGCATAGACAGCCTTATCAGCAATTTTCAGGTTGGACGCTTTCAGTCCGTGACGCTTCAGCTGCTTTGGTATAAGATGTTCCTTTGAGATATGGAATTTTTCCTCACGGGTATAGCTTGAAAGCTCTATTATCTCCATTCTGTCCTTTAACGGAGGATCAATGGTTGACAGATCGTTTGCAGTGGTAATGAACATTACATCGCTCAGATCAAAAGGCACCTCTACATAATGATCCCTGAAAGTGCTGTTCTGTTCGCTGTCAAGCACCTCCAGCAGCGCAGATGAGGGATCGCCCTTGTAATCTCCCGAAATTTTATCTATCTCGTCAAGAAGTATCAGCGGATTTTTAGAGCCTGCCTGTATAAGCGCATTGATTATACGTCCCGGCATTGCCCCCACATAGGTCTTGCGATGTCCGCGTATATCCGATTCATCACGGATACCGCCGAGAGATATACGTGCATATTTCCTGCCAAGGGATCTTGCTATGGATTTTGCCACCGAGGTCTTACCAACTCCCGGAGGTCCGTAAAGGCATATTATCTGCCCCTTGATATCCGGTGCCAGCTTTCTTACGGCAATGGTTTCGAGAATACGCTCCTTGACCTTTTCCATTCCGTAATGATCCTTGTCAAGGATCGTCCTTGTCCGCTTTATGTCGGTCTTATCCTTAGTGGATTTGTTCCACGGAAGATCAAGACAGGTGTCAAGATAATTTCTGACAACATATGCCTCCTGTGAGCCGCTCTGCATTCTTGAAAGCCTTTCCGCTTCCTTCATGAGCTTTTCGGAGACTTCTTCGGGGAGCGTCAGCTCACCTATCCTGTCCATATACTCGTAT
Organism: uncultured Clostridia bacterium; assembly: GCA_947625735.1. Classification (GTDB taxonomy): domain Bacteria; phylum Bacillota; class Clostridia; order Oscillospirales; family Ruminococcaceae; genus Huintestinicola. The sequence goes on along the minus strand of CANQPL010000007.1, from coordinate 75,503 downwards.
GCTTCCTCCTGAACCGAATCCTCCTCGCCCAGCTCTCGGGAAATAACACGCATCTGCTCCCTGAGATAATACTCCTTCTGGGTTTCGTCCATCTGCTGTCTTACACGTTCCTGTATCTCACGCTCAATGCCCATTACCTCAGCCTCTCTTGAAAGCATGGCAAGGAGCATTCCCAGTCGGTTCATCATTCCGTTTGCTTCAAGAAGCTGCTGCTTTTCGGGTATAGACAAAGGTATACTTACCGCTATATTGTCAAACACCTTTGAGGGATCCTCCTCATTGACGACCGAATCTATGTATTCAAGAGGCATTCTCGGCATATTGGAGCAGTATGCTTTAAACTCGTCCTTGACCGCTCTGAGCAGTGCTTCAAGCTCCATAGGATCGCACTTTGCCGACCGCTGAGGATAACGCTTGACATCTGCTGTATAATAGGGCTCAGTGTCCTTTATCTCCACCAGCTTTGCCCTGTAAAGCCCCTCCGCCATTACACGGGTAGCTCCTCCGGGAATTTTCAGAAGCTGCTTTACCTCCGCCACAACTCCCACACGATATATTTTATCAGGCTCTACGTCCTCCGTAAAATCGCTCTGTGCCGCAAGGAACACCAGCTTATCCGATTTGGCAGCCGCTACCAGCGCCTTTGCAGACTTATCCCTTGCAACATCAAAATGTATAACGACTTTCGGGAATACCACAAGCCCTCTCAGTGCCAGCATTGGAAGCGTCTGGATACCCGCAGCCTGTTTCGCTTCATTTTTCATAATATAAAAGCCATCCTTTACAAAAATTTGCAGCCAAGCCGCAAGCCGACCCATTATCCTATCCTTTGCCCGAAAAAACAGGTCTGCACAATATATTATAATACATATCCGCCGTTTTTGCAAGTAACAATTTCTATATTTTTAGCGCACTGTTTTTTTCCTTATTTTCAGGCATTTTTTTCAGTTTCCCAAACGGCGTTCATCGCAGTATTCGCACTCTAACATATCCCCGACGCCCCTGAACGACTTCGGCAGATAATACTCCTTATGGGTTATGCAGTTGGGATTTGCACAGCATACAGACGGGTAAAGCTCTCCCTTTAACAGCGGTGCGGGAATGCGGGGCGCTTCAAGTATTGTCATGATAAGCGCCATGCGCACATACATACCGTACTTTGCCTGTTTGAAATACATAGCTCTCGGGTCTTCGTCCACTTCCATTGCTATCTCGTCCACTCTCGGCAGCGGGTGAAGCACGATAAGATCGCTCTTGCCTTTGCTCAGCTTTCTTCTGTCAAGACGATAAACATCTTTTAATGCATTATACTCCTCCTCAGAGGAAAAACGCTCTTTCTGCACTCTTGTCATATAGAGCATATCAAGTCCGCCTATAGCGTCCTCAAGAGAAGAATTTTCCGTAAATTCACAATTCTTTGCAGTGAGGATATCCTTTATGTAAGCGGGCATTCCCAGCTCCCTTGTGGAAATGAATACAAACTTTATCCCCTTAAAGCTCGACAGCGCCTTGCACATGGAATGTACCGTTCTGCCGTTTTTAAGATCTCCGCAAAGACCGATAGTAAGATCCTCCAGTCTGCCCTTTTCCTTGTAAAGAGTAAGCATATCGGTGAGAGTCTGGGTAGGGTGAAGATGACTTCCGTCTCCTGCATTGATGATAGGGCAGTCCGCAGTGAGTGCCGCCGCCTTTGCAGCTCCCTCTGAGGGGTGACGCATTACCATTATATCCGCATAGGAGGAGACTATTTTGGTGGTATCTTTAAGGTTTTCACCTTTTGCCACAGATGAAGTTGCAGGATTGTCAAAGCCTATGATAGTGCCTCCCAGTCTGAGCATAGCCGTCTGGAATGACATCTGCGTTCTGGTGGACGGCTCATAGAAAAGCGTTGCCATTATCTTTCCCTCACACGCCTTGGCATAGGCTGCGGGATCATCGCATATGGCAGCAGCCTTTTTTACCACTCCCAGCCACCATTCCTCACTCATATCATTAAGGTCAATAAGATTTGTAAATCTTGACATTTCCATAAAATATCAGTCCTTTCAGCTATCAGCCCGTTGATTTGACATTTTTTTCTTACCAATACCTATTGTAGCACAAACCTGTAAAATAATCAAGTGTTTTTGCAAATTTTAAGAATATGACAAAAAAGCCGGAGCAAGCCCGGGGAATTTACGGTTAAAACTCCGTACATTTCACACATGGACTTACCCCGACATAGAAAGCTTGTCGTTTACATTTTTGTCAGAAATAAGATCAATTCTGCTTTAATCTGAAAGGGCATTTCTCACCTCAGAGGCAAGATAATAAGAGGCAAGAGGCAAGATAAGGAAACAATTTCCACATTTTTCCACTTTGCGGAAAATTTGTTTTTGCTTCTTGCTTCTGGAAAGCAATTTTGCAAAAATTTATTTCCGTGGCAAATGCCCGATGCAATTCAAACCTCCGTATATTTCACACATGGACTTACCCCGACATAGGAAACTTGTCGTTCACATTTTTGTCAGAAATAAGATCAATTCTGCTTTAATCGGAAAGGGCATTTCTCACCTGCTGCCCCCTGCTTTCATAATACCTTTTCTTTTCCTCGTACATACGCCCCTCTGCAGTCTTTATCATATCATTGATAGAATGCTCATCATTATGGACGCAGATACCCGATGCAATGTGATAATCGTTCTTTTCTACCTCAGAATGTACCTTTTTAAGAGCCTCGGAAAGCTCCTCCTCGCTTTTACCCCTCTGAAAGACCACAAACTCATCTCCGCCCACACGATAGACCATATCCTCTCCGAAAGCAATTTTGAGGGTATCCGCTATAAATCTGAGCATCTGATCTCCCGCAAGATGTCCTTTGCTGTTGTTGATCTCATGCAGACCGTTGGCATCTATGTAAATGCAGGCAAAGTCGCCGATCCTGTCGTCAAGGGTGCGGCAGAAGCTCTCGTATCTGTTCCTGTTCTGAAGTCCTGTCAGGACATCTATGTTAGCCTGCTTCTCCGTGGCTGCAATGGCAAGTCTGTTGGTGTAAACAACCCAGCCCAGATAGCAGGCAAGCGATACGGCTACCGCTATTATAAATATCTGCAAAAAGCTCTCTATGTCATTGGCGGAGGAAAAAACCTCACTCTTTGCTACAATGACCATTATCTCCCAGTCCTCGATCTCCATAGGCATATAGGAAACAAAATAGTCATCATCTTTCTCGTCGGCATCTATCTGCACAAAGCCTGTCCTGCCGCCCATGATATTTTCGGCAAGCTCCGGAGCGGGAAGCTGGGAAACGTTTGTAATGCTTGTATTCCAGCCGTTGATTATCATATTTCCCGTTGCCCTGTCTGCCACGCAGAATGACGCTTTTCTGCCGTATATCTCGGGAGCCCATGCACTTGCTATTGCGCCGGGATTCATTTCAAGAAACAAAAGCCCCGTTATCTTTCCGGAGTTCTTTATAGGCACAAAACTCCTGATTACAGGCGGATCTGCTCCGTTGATACGCGGCTGCAAGCCGCTGATATGCTCTCCCGGAGCGGACTCTGTATCAAAATCAATTACGGTATTATTCTCCACATTGCCGCCCCTCATACGGACAACCGTATTTTCGGGCGTGAGAATAGCCACGTCCGATGTTATGCTGCTTATGTCATAGGCAGTCAGAAAGTGGTTGACTTCATCAGAGGTCAGATCGCTTTCATTTGCTATCACACGGGCAAGCATACGAAGTGAGCTGCGGTCGCTTTTGAAGTTGTTTTCAAGCCTTATGCACGCCTCGTTGGTTGACGATGACAGCAGCTGATAGCACTGCTCCCTCGTCAGATGATCTACCCGATAGACCACTACCGATGTAAGCAGAACAATGTACATTATAAGAGCAAAGGTGGAAAACAGATTCTTGTTTCTGAAAAGACTGTTACCCGTCTTAACCTTTTTCATGTAAACTGCCTCCTGCAAGGAATATAGCATTTTCCCGGGACTCAGGACTTATTCCTGCTCCTCCTGATCTTTTTGCGCAGCCGCCCACTTTGTGTTCCAGTCGTTCATAATGTCATCAAAGCTCTCGCTGCCGTCAAGAGCGGCATCAACAATACGGATAACGTGTTCCGAATCCGATTCGAGAAGAAGTCCCGAATCATTGTTTACCTGAGAGTAGACATCTTTCTCACCCTCAGAAAGGGGCGTATCCTTGATAAGCACCGCATCTTCAAAATCCGCAAATACATTAGGATACTCCTCGCCCTTTACAATGGGTATACCGCCCTGATCGTAGGCAAAGCCCGATTTTTCTATCATAAACTTTATAAACAGCTTTGCTGCCAGTTTTTCCGTATCGTCCGATCTTTTATTTACGGCATAGGCATAATCTCCCGCAGCCGATGCATAGCGCACGCCGTCCACACTGATCGGAAAAGGCATATATCCTATATCATCGCCGTTATCGCCTGCGTCCTGCATCTGAGGAACAGCCCAGCTCCCCAGCGCCATGCAGCCTATCTCTCCGTTGTTGATACGCGCCTTGCAAAGCTCCCAGTTTGTGGAGTGGGGATCGTCCTCTGTCAAGCCCTCATTTACCGCTCTGTAAAGGATATTAAACACCTCGTAAGGACCCGTTCTGTCCTCATTTTTTGAGAAAGGAGCCTTTTCATAGGGCAGCACATAGCAGCGGTAATCCGCATTGCCCGTTGCTCCGCAGAAGCAGTAATAGTCCCACGCTCCCATTGTCCACCTTGCCGCATAGTTGGTGTAAAGGGGAATCGCATCGGTTTTTTCCTTGATGAGCTTTAATGCGTCTATAAATTCATCGGGAGTTTCGGGTACCTTTTCTATCCCCGCCTCGTCAAATACCTTTTTATTGTAAACTATACCCTGAGCATTCCCCGCACACGGGATACCGTATACTTTTCCACCGTAGGACTGGTTATCTATAAACTCATATTTATCCGAATAGTCCTCATAATCGAAAAGAGGCTCAAAATAGTCCGGAAGCTCCGATTTCTGCACTGCGCTCGGGACAGAGCATACGTCCCAGTCTCCCGAATTAAGACGGGTCCGCATTTCCATATCGTAATCGGTGATCGCCTCAAACAGCACCTCAATGCCCGGATACATGGCGTTAAACTCGCTCATGTAGTCATGAAAGTCCTTGATAACGGGATCATCTGCGATAAGATCGGTGCGGTAGGTGACTACGTTTATACTTGCCTCAAGATCGGTGTGATCCGTGCCAAGCTCTATATTTTTATAAGCGGTCTTATCAACGGCTTCTTCTTCCACAGTTTTGCTTTCCTCGGAGCCACAGGCGGTAGATGAAAGAAGCAGGATCACCGACAAAAATAAAGCTGATTTTTCGGTTATCTTTTTCATATTGATTACCTCCCGTTAAGTATTTAAGCTATATTTAAGTAAATTATACCACATATCCACAGTAATGTCAATATTTTTTGCATGACCCGAATATATTTTTTTAATGTGTTTTTAATGTCATTCCTATTGCAAAAGTCTCTTTTTTATGATATAATATTCAAAAGAAATTAATAATCGGAAGGAATGATGCTCTTTTGAATGAAATTCTTCGTGTTGAGGAGCTGTCAAAAAGCTATAAAAAAGGAAAAAAAGCTGTGGATTCGCTGAGCTTCAGCGTTCATGAGGGGGAAATTTTTGCCCTTATAGGTCCTAACGGTGCAGGAAAAACCACCACCATACGAATGATCGCTACCCTTATTACTCCCACCTCGGGTGATGCTTTTGTTGACGGTCACAGCATTATCAGAGAGGCTGACAAGGTGCGCAGTGCAATTACATATCTGCCCGATGAGGCAGGCGCATACAAGACCATGAAAGGAATAGATTACCTCTATTTTATGGCGGGGCTTTTCTGCAAAACCTCAGAGGAAACGGAAAGGTGCGTGAGCCGTGCTGTGAAAATGTGCGGACTGGGCGACAGGCTGGAGGAAAGGATCAACGGTTATTCAAGAGGTATGATAAGAAAACTGCTGCTTTCCCGTGCTGTAATGACACGCCCGAAGCTTGCCATTCTCGATGAAGCCACATCGGGGCTTGATGTGATAAATGCCCTTGATATCCGCAAGACCATTAAACAGCTCTCAAAAGAGGAGGGAATGAGCTTTCTGCTGTCCTCCCACAATATGCTGGAAATAGAGTACGTTTCGGACAGGGTGGGCATTATGAACCGTGGAAATCTTATGGTAACAGGTTCTGTGGAGGAGCTTAAAAGCAGATACTCCGCCGCTAATCTGGAGGAGGTATTTGAAAGGGTGGTGAACAGCGATGAAATTCGGTAATATCCTGAAAAAGGAATTAAGAGAGCTGCTTACCGTACAGACCATACTTTCCATGCTGGTGGTATTCTTCGTCTATGCGTTTATGGGAAAGGCTATGGGCGGCGCTATAAACGATGCTGTCACCTCGGGTGAAAGCATGACCGTAATTAACCTTGACGGCTCGGATTTCACCGCACGAATGCTGGACTCTCTTCCCGACTACGGCTTTACTCCTCAAATTTCTGAGCTTGAAAGCGAAAATTATTTTACCGAAATGGAAAGGCTCGGGACGGAGAGCATGATCGTAATTCCCGCAGGATTCGGCGAATCCGCACAAAAGGGCGGCGGCGCAGAGGTAGAGGTGTATACGCTTATGAATAAAGGCGGATTCGGCTCTGCACTGACGGGCAGTCACGCTTTTTCGGGGGTATATGCTATAGAGAGCTATGTTTCGGACAGCTTTCAGAATGATGTACTCGGGCTTTCCGAGGAGGAAAAGGCATATCTCTCCGAACCCGTAGTTACCGCCGAGTATGTCTGCGCCAACGGCAGAACGGAGAATATATCCGCCGAATCTCTCATGTCGGTAATGATGAGCCAGTCTATATTAGCCCCCGCTGCCGTTTTCTTCCTGCTGATGATGGCTGCACAGATGCTCATGACCGCCATATCCACGGAAAAAATAGACAAGACTCTTGAAACTCTGCTCTCCGCTCCCGTGTCAAGGCTGACGGTGCTTTGTGCAAAAATGACGGCTGCCCTTGCGGTGGCGCTGCTCAATGCGGGATTTATGATAGGCGGAATGATGATATATATGTCAAGCATGATGAGCAGCGCAATGTCGGATATATCGGCATCGGGCGAAGCGGGAGAAGCCATAACCGCAGCAGAGGCGGCAGCTTCACTTGGACTTACCCTTACAGCGGGTGAGACGGCAGTCTACGGACTTATGATATTCCTTTCAATTGCAATAGGTCTTGCTATCTCCCTTATACTGGGTGCAATGGCAACGGATATAAAGTCTGTGCAGACACTGCTCACACCTGTTATGATGCTTACAATGGTTCCATTCCTTGTGACGGTGCTTACCGATATAAATGCACTCCCCACGGCATTCAGAGTGATACTCTACCTTATTCCCTTTACCCACACCTACACAGCTATGACAAACCTTGTTTTCGGGAATACGGGGCTTGTATGGGCAGGTGTAGCTTATCAGCTGCTGTTTTTCGCAGTATGTATGTATCTGGCGGTAAAGGTATTTACCTCCGATCTGCTTTTTACAATGAGCTTTTCCGTAAACTCCCCAAAAAAGAAATCAAAGTCCACTCGTAACAAAGGGTTGCAAACAGAGGATCGGGAGCAATAATTCGGCGGGGTGACCCCGCTATATAAGGATTTAACTTAAAGGCAGCACCGTACAAAGCCGTCAGGCGTTCTTTGTGCGGTGCTGCCCTTATTTTTACATCACTATAAATGAAAGTTACCGGGTTACCAACTGAAAAATTATTGCAAAACATACCAACGACTTGGCTGCGGGTTCCACCCGCCGACCTGCAAGCGGGGTCACCCCGCCGAGTTGGCAGCGGGTTCCGCCCGCCGGCATTACAGCCCCGCCGGATCCTTCCGGCGGGGCTGTAACGAGGGATGTATTGATATTTTGGAGCTGTCGTAAGATCTGATAGCATTATCTCCTTATCGGAGAGAGAAGTATGCATACATATAGCTGTTGCTGCCCGCAGGGAATCTCATGCAGTAGCTGCCGCTTTTAAGGGAGGTGTATGGGTAATAGTCGGTCAGATTCAGTGTTGCCGTTACCTTTTTCATGGAGGGAACATTCACATAGGTGTCAAGGGTCTTGCCCTTTGTAAGTCCTATTGCTTTCCATTTTCCGTTGGTAAGACGGTAAAGCTGACCGTATCCGCCTATTGTCAGAGGCAGCGGAGTGGTATTGGATATGGCGACCTTGACCTTTTTTACCTTTTCGGAATTGCCGCTGTCCTCGTAAACGCTGACATTAAAAGGATTTTTAAGCTCAAATTCCTTTGTTATCCCGTCACCGATAACGGCACGGTATTTGCCCTCCTTCATAGAGCCTCGTCCGTATCTGTTAAGATCAAGGATGCTTGTAACTACCGATCCTGCCGGCGCATATACGGGAGCGGCAATGACCGCATTTTCGGTGGGAACTGCTACCCTTGTCCATGCAGATTTAGTTTTGTCAAAGTAATACAGCTCGGTTATCTGGGGAGTGTAGACCATACAGTCTGTGTTTACAACTGTAGTAAATGTTATCTTATCGGTAGTATTTGTATAGTACACATCGGAGGAGGTGTAGGTCGTTGTGGGAGAAAGGATATCAAATTCACAGCGGAGAGTTTTTATTTCCTTATCCGTCATTACATTCACAACAGCCCTGTATCTTCCCTCAGTAAGATCGGGTGAATATATTTCGGGGGTAAATCTGATGCTGTGAGAGCTGCGGTACTGCGCAGGTGAACCTACATTTCCGATATATTGAATTGTGTTAAGGCTTTCTGAGCCTATAACACTTCCCAGAGCGCCTGGCTCCACCTTGTACCAGCTGCCTCCCGAATATTTTTCAAGGGATACGCTGTTGCCCACTGCGGCGTAATTGCTTATATTATTGGCTGTAACCGTAAATATGATCTGATCGTTTCTGTCCATGTATACGCTTTGCTTATCCGCAGTCAATGAAAAAGCGTCCTTGCTCTCACTGGTGATAAGCTCTCCATGGGAGTCAAAATTATACTGCTTTCCGTCAATATTTTCAATGCCTGTGGCAAATGAGCCGTCCGGATAAAAATAATAGGTATGTCCCGATACGGTTATCCACCCGTTTGTAAAGGGAACGCCGTCCTTATAGTAGACTCGCTTGTGATTAATTATGCCGAAGCCCGTAAAGGGTCCCGAGCAGTTTCCGCTGCTGTCAAAAACATATGCTGTATCATCAATAATGGTAATGCGATCCGCAAAGGTATTGTCCTCCAACAGATAGGGAGATGCTCCGGGAAAGCCCTGCCAGCCGTACTTTAGCTCGTCGGCGAATACAGCGGTGCAGTTTACGGACAGGGCTGCTGTCAGGAGCAGAGAGGTAAGACTGATGATCCTTTTCCTTTTCATAAAACATTCCCCTTTCATATTATCATATTCAGATTATACCACATCGCATACCAAAAATCAAGTGCTTTGCACATTCTGTAATCAAATGTTGTTTTTTGGCTCAGAACTGCACCTCATCGGCTGCGTCAATGTTCTCGAATGAATAGCCCTCGGCTGTAAAAATATCTATCACGTCCTGAAGATATTCGGGGGTCAGTTTAAGAGAATCATGCATAAGCACTACCGAATGATCCGAATAAATGCTGTCCTTCAGATTTTCAATGCAGCTTTCATATGTAGCGGAGGTTGTGGCGTCAGAGGTGGCACAGTTCCAGTCGTAATAGGCAAAGCCTCTGCGCTTCATTTCACCGATGATAGTTTCGGCTGTTTCCTTATTGAAATTATTGTAGCTGCCCCCGGGAAAGCGGAAAGCCCACGGCTTTTTTCCCGTAACGTCATATACCTTATTGTAGACCTTTGCAAAGTCGTCCATCCATGCTTCGGGAGAAGCATAGATCTCATCATATTCATGGCTCCAGCTGTGCAGACCTACTGTATGTCCCTCCTCCGCTATCTGTCTGAGGGTATCCTCCTTGCCGTCAATACACCAGCCTGTGATAAAGAAAGTTGCTTTTATATTATTGTTTCGGAGTATTTCCAGTATTTCGGGGGTATATTTTGAGGGACCGTCATCAAATGTAAGATATGCTATCTTTCCCTCTGTGGGAGTGTAATCGGGACGTTCGGCATAGATATCCTTGTAAAGGTACCTGTATTTGCCGTCACCTGAAAGATCGTTATAGAATCTTTCATCGCCGATAACTTCTATGAGCTTTCTCAGTCCCGATCTTGACAGGGTAACGCCGTCGCCCATATCATAGATATCCTTTATAAAGCCGTTTTCCGAAAGGGGCGAAAAAATATCCATAAATACAAGGTATTTATCGGGACAGCTTTTTACCGCACCTTTCAGCCTGCTGTTAAAATCGGCTACCTTATCCGCACCGCTTATCTGCTGTGCGGCGGGCAATACGCTCAGAACTATAACCATAGAATCGGGACATTTTTCTCTGAGCATGACTGCTGACCCGACAACGTTTTCGGCATATTCGTCGGGATCGACAGACGCCAGCACATCTGCGCTGTCCTGCCATAGGTAGATATAGGGGAGACCCAAAGCGGATATCCTTTCTGCCGTGTCACTTCCCTCGGCAAAAAGCTCCGTAACATTCACGCTGCTTTCGGAAAATACCCTTTCCTCCGGGACAAATTCCTCCTCCGAAAGTCTGAGACAGCCGCTGCCGCCCGTAAAGAGGATATTATCTATATAGTTATATACCTGCGTTTCATCAGCTCCTCCGGCGTCAGAGGAATCGGGTTCAGTTTGCGGATTTTCCATATAGACGGCTATATATTCCTCAGGTGAGGACAACTTCTCCTCCCCGCACCCCACCGACAGGGAAAGAGCAAGCAGCAGAACTGCTGCCATTCTTATTCTGAGCTTATTCATCGCTTTAACACCCCAAAGCCGCATAAATTCCTTGCAGCAGGAAATACACAGTGCAGTCCTGCCGTATCAAAGGCTTCTGATATAATTATAACGCAGGCTGCGGGATATGTCAATTTCATTTCTTTGTCAATTCGGTTACAATTCGTAAAAGGTTCACTCGTCTATGGGTTCATAATCATTCTCAAATGCGGGGAGATAAGGGAGACTGTCAAAGGCATAGGTATGACCGTAGGTATAGTTATACCCTGTAACGGTATAGCTCTGAGCGGTAACAATCTTTTTCTGTTCATCATCAAAGACGGCAAAATTTAACCCCTCTTCATCCGGCATGAACTGGATATTGTTAATAATAAGAGAAGCGGTATCGCCATAGCCCGCACCGCCGCTTTCTACAGAAAGGTAATATTTCCCGTCATAGAAGGACATTGTTTCGGTAAGAGTTTCACTGCCTGTTTTTTCAAGGACAGATCTGCCGCCGCTCACAACGCCGATATAGCTTTTGCCGTCAAGGGAGTTAAGATCGGTTTTAAATCCCAGCCTTTTAAGGTTCATACACACGGGAAGATCCAGCTTTCCGTTAATTCCTCCCTTAACACATAGAACAACGGTGGTTTGTCTGAGCCTTGCATCATACAGAAAATCCACAAGAGAGGCGTTCACGTATGCATATCTGGGCTTATCCTCGAGCTTTTGTGCAGTTATTGCATTGTTGGGCTTATATATCCACTTGTAGGGGAAAACACCGTGAACGCCCTCTTTGGCGCAGAAATCGTTATAGATCCCCGTGGAAAGTACAACTGCTGCGCAAAGTACCGGAAATGCAAAGCGTGCCGCCCTCGGAGGGGTATACCTCTTTCTTTTCTTGAATTTTTCGGAAAAAAACTCCTTGAAAAAGCAAAGGGAATCGGGAATATATATAAGAATGAAAATATATACAGGCAGTGAAAAGCGTTCGATTATAAAATGCTTGACAATAAACAGCCAGATAAAAAAATTGCAGAACATAAAGACCGCTGCGCAGTCTGCGCCTTTATTCTTTTTCATGCCGAGGAAGTAGGCGGAGCAGACAAGAATGGCAATAAGGGTCGGAATTATGAGATACACAGGGGAAAGTCCCACCTGCAAAAATACCGAATCGGCATATTTTGCATATTTTGTAAGCAGGTGTTCCGTTACAAAGGCAATGATCTTTTCCGAAAGAAGAAAGGAAATAAAACCCGCTCCTCCCACGATGCCGAAGCTTTTTGCCGACGGACCGATAAGACGGAAAATGTAAACGGGTATCATTATAAGAGCGGAGGTGTGGAAAAGTGAAGCAGCTGCAATAAGAATTATCACTCCGATATGCTTTTTCTCCTCAAACAGCTTGTACCCCGCCAGTATAATGGTTGCGGCAATGGTCTGTCTTGTAAAGTTCATGGAGTTGTAGAAAAATGTAACGGTAAGATACAGCCATGCCGAAAGCCACGGCATTCTGCTGCGCTTGAAAACAATGATCGCTGCGGGTACTATAGTAAGCAGCGCTGTAATGATGTTAAGGTATAAATAATCTCCCGTCAGAGAGACAAGCTTCATCATCAGGGCAAAACCCGGCTCAAAGCCGAATGTATCCATAATGCTGCGTATACCCATATCGTCATCGACAATGGCATAAAAATAATCTCTGTAGTTGAAATAGTCATTACCGATGCCGTATCTGAGAGCCGACATCAGAAGCATATATCCAAAAACGATACAAACGTATACAGCTCTTTTCGGAGCAGAGGGCTTGCGAATGCAAAGAGGATAGGCAAGCCCTATTATAAGAGCCATAAGGACATAATAATGAAACATATTTTTTCAATCCTTTCCATGATGTCAGACTTAGCTTTATATATAGTATAATAGCATAATATCTTCAAAAGGTCAAGTGCCTGTAAAAAATAAAAAAGACGCACTGGGCGTCTTCCTTATTGTACGTACAATTCGGTTATAATATTCTGAGCCTGCACTTTTTGAAGAAGTGCTTTCGCTTTAGAAGAAGCGCTTATGCTTCAGAAGAAGCGCGGGTCACCTTACCGGAACGGAGGCACCTTGTGCATACATAAATATGCTTTGGAGTACCGTCAACGATAGCCTTTACACGCTTTACATTGGGCTTCCATGTTCTGTTGGAACGGCGGTGAGAGTGGGAAACCCTGATACCGAAAGTAACGCCCTTTCCGCAAATATCGCACTTTGCCATGGGGCTGCACCTCCTTAAAACCTTACTTGTGAAAAAAGACCTGCTAAAGTCTTATTATTTTAGAACATATCAATTATATCACAACAAAAGAAAAATTGCAAGTATTTTTGCAAATTTTACTGAAATTTAATAAAAATTTATAAATTTATTCTAATTTTACAATCCCGGTCACATTGCCGCTGTATTTGTCATATTCGCCGATGCTTCCCATAATACGGATCTCTTCGTCAAGCTCATCGGTATCCACGATAAATTCCACCATATCGCCCTGACCTTCCCACAGCTCAACATACCTGTTTGTGGGATCGGTATGGCTGTCCGCCTTGATATCGCCCACTACAGCGGTAAATGAGTTGCCCGAGTCAAGTGTTATCCTGAAACGTTCTCCGCAGCTGTCGGCATAGCCCGTGCCGAGAGCTACACACACGTCCTTACCGATACGGCGGATACCAAGACCGTCGGTATACGCCTCAAGCTGCATATCGTACTGAACGGAATCGGTATCGGTAATGGCACGGTAATCCATATAGGTTTTAAAATCGGTGTCCACATCGGGCAGCGGCAGGGAGTCCTCGTCCGCATAAACAAAAAAAGAAGTGAACGAGACTGCTGTGATAAGGGCGGCTGCCAGAGCAGGGATTTTTTTCATCAGACCATTTCCTTTCCTTACAAATGATTTCATATACAGATTTTACCCCGGACAAGCAGAAAAAATACATCGAAAGCAGGCAGCAGTGAAAAAATCGGTAAAGCAGGAGTATTTTTTCTTTTTACGACAGATTTTTTTGTGAGGAAAAACAGGAATATCAGGGACACAGACAGCATAAAGAGCAATCCGAAAAATAATTAGATTTCTAACCTTTACAAAATATCAATTCAATTTTTGTATTCTTTGACAAAAAACAATGCACATTTTCTACAAAAAATCATTTGACAAATAAGCATTTTTATGTTATCATTACTGTATAGGGTTTTTTACGGAACCAAAAATCTTTTGAGAACGGGTGGTTGAGTATATATGGATCATGCTGAATTTAAGGAACTGCTGCTTGCCGTACTGAGAGAGGACGGTATAAAAAGCGAGATCTTAAAGGTGCTGAGTGAGGAGAATATTTCAAAGCAGCTAAAGGAATACGAAAATAAGATAAAAGAACTGGAAGAAAATCTTTCCGCTGAAGCCTCCGCTGCCGCAGCCTATAAGGAAGAGGCAGAGAGGAAATATGCTGAGCTTAACGCAAAGCTCAGTGAGGTATCTGCCGCATCAGAAACACTCAGGACTGAGCTTGACAGCAAAAATGCAGAGATCGCCCGTCTGAATGAAGAGATCAATAAACATTCCTCCGAGGCAAGCGACAGTGAAAAGATAGCACAGGAGCGTATTGCCCGTCTTACCAGAGAGATAGACGAGCTGAGAGCAGGAATTACCGACAAGGAAAAACGCATAGCCGAGCTTTCCGCCTCCGAATGTGCGCTTAAAGCGCAGGTCGATGCAATGGGAACAGCCCAAGAGGATATGAAAAAGCAGCTTGAATCCTCCGGCTCCGAAAAGGATGCCGAAATAGCAAGACTTACCGAGAAGGTTACCTCTCTTACCGGTGAGCTTGAGGCTCAGAAAGCGCAGAATGCTGCGGATTCCGCTTCGGCTGCTGCTTCAAGAGATGAGCTTGCTGCAAAGCATGGACAGGTTGAGGAGAAGCTGAAAGAAACAGAAAATGCGCTTAATGATACAAAGCAGAAGCTCTCCGATGCAGAAAGCACCGCTGCACAGACAAGGCAGAAGCTTTCCGAGACAGAAGCCGCTCTGAACGAAACAAAACAGAGGCTTGCTCAGACAGAGACAAAGGTAACAGAGCTTGACATCAAGGCTTCCGGAGCTGCTGCATCTGCCGCAAAGGTAGAGGAGCTTTCCGGAAAGGTTGCCGAAAAGGAGAGCAGGATCACAGAGCTTCAGGGAAGCATCGCGCAGAAGGACAAAGAACTTTCAGAAGCGAAAAAAGCAGCCGAAGATGCAAATGCAAAGCTGTCTGCAAAGACCTCCGAGTATGCCTCCGAGAAAGAGCGTGCGGATAAGCTTTCTGCTGAGATCGGTACATATAAGGCAACAGCCGATTCCGCTGCCGCAAGCATTGCCGAGGCTGAGGGAAAAGCAAACGCACTTCAGGAACAGCTTTCTCAGAAGGATAACACAATAAATACCATTAATTCCCAGCTCCAAATCTTCCGTCAGAAGATTAACGAGTATGCCGAGACTGCCAATGCCTACGCAGAAGAGGTGGAGAATGCACGCTCAATCGTTGCGGATAAGGATAATCAGATAAACACGCTCACATCGCAGATCGGCGAGGTAAGCGGCAAGCTCAGTCAGTATGCAGAAGCTCTTAAAACCAAAAATTCTCAGATCGAGGAGATCAGCAAGTACTCCGATACTCTGAAAGCATCAGTAGATGAGCTTAACGATCAGATACTTGAAAGAAATGCTGAGATAAGCCAGAAAACAAATCTTATTGAGCAGCTTAACAAGGATATGGAAGCATACAAGCTCACATTCGGCGATCTAACCAGTATGTTTGAAAAGTTCCAGAATCTTGCTCCCAATACAAAGGCAGGTCTTAAAGAAATTTTCACAGAAAATCTTACGATCAGCAGCTTCCTGTCAAGCGGTGCGCAGTGGGGTAATATTCAGGCTCTCTGGGAATTTACAAAGCAGAAGATCGACAACGAGGACTTTACAGATGTAAAGACTATCAATCAGATATTCAGATATTTTCTGGACTTCCACAACAGCAGCTATTCCACGCCCAAATATGCGCTCCTTGACACCAAGCCGGGTGATGCTTATAATGAGGAGCAGCATTCTAAGGTAATGAGCAGAGAAGAAAGAAAGGCTGCTTTCTTTGCAAAGGGCAAGGCGGGTCCTTCAAACGATGGACCTGTAAAGGAAGTTTTGCTGCAAGGGTACAAGAATCTTCGCAACGGCAGAGTGGTACAGCCCTCAATTGTAAAGGTCTGATAAAGGATTTTATTAACGTTTTTATGGCGCTATAAAACACTTTAAATAAAAAAGACTGCGATCCTGCAAAATGAAATGCAGGACAGCAGTCTTTTTTAAGGTGTTTGTACGGTACTGCCTTAATTGTTGACAGCATCAAGCAGCTTTTTTATCACCTCTGCAATATAAAGGCGAGCCTCATAGTCCTCCTCACAAGTGAGCAGGAGAATATCTTCATCGGTAAGCTCACCGCCGTATTTTTCCATGATCTCCTCATCTGTCATCTGAGCGGCAGCACAGGGGATACAAAGGGGCGGGTACATGACGCACCACCAGTTTTTGCCCTGACCGCTGCCTATGGTTATACGAAGTGCGGTGTATTCGCCTGCGGGAACGGTCAGGTCATCGTAATATCTTGTATCAAAGGGCATACGGGTAAGCTCACAGGTCACCGTATCCGTACTGCCGCACTCTGCAAGGGTGCTGTCGGCGATCTCCTTTATCCTGTCCATATTGTTATAAAGAGAGAGGAGTGCATCTTCCGATGTGGAGTAGGGTTCAAATATTTCATCAGAAGCGGCAAGAACGGCATCTCTTACTTTTAACTTGAGCTGCTGATCCTCTTCTGAGTCGGAATCCGCAAGGATATGTAGTCTTACAAGACTGCTTTCAACGTGCTTTTCGGCGGTTACGGCGGTGATAATGCCGCTTGCAAGCAGAGAAAAGGTCATAGCGGCGGCAATAAGTGATGTTGTGGAAAATTTTGGGAGCTTTTTCATTTTATCAATTCCTTTCTCGTTTTACTGTTTATATATTTGGCTGAAAAAGGAAAAAATAATCAAAAAGGGAAAATTTTTTTAAAAAAGCACTTGACAAAGCGTATCGAATGTGGTATAATAATAAAGCTGAATGAAGATGCGTTGTTAGCTCAGCCGGATAGAGTGACTGGCTACGAACCAGTAGGTCAGGGGTTCGAGTCCCTTACAACGCGCTTAAAGCACAGCCGCCGAGTGTCCTTTAGGGCATTCGGCGGTTTTTTTGGCTTTTCATTTAATAGGAAGCCGTATGACAGTTTTCAGTTTTTCCGAAGCAGCACGCCGAGGGTCGGAAAGATAAATTTCGTGGTGAAGGCGAGTGTCCGAGATATCGAGGGAATACCCCTCCTTCTCTGTAAACTCATGAAGAAGTCCAATCGTTTCCGGTTCGTTATCATAGCTGCCGATATGCATACACTGCACGCACAAGCCCTCATTATATGACAGAAACTGCACATCTGAAAAATTCTTTTTCTTCTTTTCGGACGCCTCCGCAATTGCCCACTCAAAATCGGACAGGGTCACAAAATCCGGCAGACGGATAAGCGACACCCACTTAAAATTTTCCTTATGTGCATAGTCTATCTCACGGGAGCCGTCCTGCCGCCATAACCCCTCAAGCGGCGGCACTACATAGTCAAAATACCCTTTTATATGATGATTTCCCAGCTTGCTCATTTTAATTGTAAACGCAATTGCATACAGCATACCGACAGACTGCTTGTATGCGCCGTTTTCCTCATTGGGATCGCCCTGTCCCCGAACAGCGATATAATTCATGGGCGGTACTGTTACAATAGTCGGTTTTTTGGGCGGCATATAAAATTCCTTGTATTCTTTTTTATAATCGAAGGGCATTAATTTTTCTCCTTTTTATAAATATTATTTGAAGTGTCACATTTTTTAAATACACACCTGTCCATAAGATACGCCCTCTTCCCTTATACCACAGTAAGCCACAGCGTCAGCCTGAAACTGCAAGCCGTTTTCTCCGCCAACATGGGCAAATTCGGTACATATCGACTTTCGTACAGGATATTTTCCGTTAAATCGTTTCCGTATGACCTTTTCCATTACGGGGATATTCCACACATCACGAAACAGACAGTCCATTTGCACCACGTTTTCAAGCGTAAGGTCAAACATAGCAAGACGTCTTTCCATTTCATCAAAAGCACCGTTTATCTGTTCCTCAACAGTCCCTCCCACATTGCCCGTACAGTAACTCAGAAAGCAATAATCGCCTGCCTTGATGATGCCCGAGTGTGCAAAGTCATTACAAACATCTTTTCTTATAATTTCAGTCATAACAGATGCTCCTTTCAAGATATTACAGCACCCATTATATCATACCGTATATGACAGCAGTATGTCATGTTTCATATTTTGAGAAAATATTTTTTAAAAGCGACCCGAATTCCTTCCGGTATTCGGGCGGCTCTATTATCTCAGCACTGCTGCCAAAGGTAAGTATATAGCTGAAAAAAGACTGCTTGTCCGACCATGTAAATGTCATCAGCAGATCATTGCTGCCGTTATCCTTTGGGATATCCGTTCCGAACTCATCTATAATACGCCACCTTACGGAATTATCGAACCTGACAGTTACTTTTATTTCACCCTTTGTATGACGCAGCTTGTCACAGGTATATACGGGAACATTTCTTTCGGGGATTATATCCTCCGTCACAGCAAGCTCCGCCATTCGTGTGAGCTTGAACATACGGTAATCCTCACGATCGGTGCAGTATCCCCATACATACCACGACGACCACTGAAATATCAGGTGATACGGCTCTATTCTGCGGCAGCTTTCGCCATTCGGGGAAAAGTATCGGAATGAGATAATATGCCGCTGCTCCAACGCAATCTTTATAAGCTCTATTTTATCCGATACTGCCGATTTATCCCAACTTGACAGATCAATGATAAAGCTGTTGTTTACTTTAGCTGTGCGTGGTTGTTCGGAAGATAATCTGTCCATCAGCAGACGGTACTTATTTGAATTGCTTACACTGTCAAGGCTTTTAAGTCCCGCAAGTATTGCCTGTATATCCTCAGATGAAAGCAAAGTCCGATCAATTGTGTATCCGTCCATTATGGAAATACCGCCGCCGCTGCCCTGTTCCGAGAGAAGGGGTATTCCAGCCCGACAAAGTGAGTCCACATCACGCAGGATAGTCCTTTGTGAAACCTCAAATTTTTCGGCAAGCTCCCGTGATGTGACTTTTTCCTTTTGCAGCAGAACAGATAAAATTCCTATCAATCTGTCAATTTTCATGGATCTCCTCCTTATGCATTTTTTACTGAGCAGGAGTGAACTCGCAGTAAACTCTGCATAACCTGCCCCAAAGCACGGGAAAACAGCCATGCTCACGGGAAAAGGGCATGACTGTTTTATGCTTATTCACCTCTCGATATGAAGCAGGTATACAAGTGAAAACGATTATCTGAAAAGAGTACACATTCCGCTTTTTCGGTAATATAGTATGAGCTGTTCGATTTTTTCACGGGTACACCCGAATTTATCGGCAAGGCAGTCTATACACAGAAAATTTTCCGCTCCTCTGAAAACGAGTTTTCTGTAAATTGCTATGTCGTCATCGGAAAGGGGAGCAGTGCAGCGAAAACAGCTATCGTAATTTCCGTTCACAGCCTTACAGCCCTTGCCTTAAAGACCATGCAGTCACGGGAGGGTATATTCTGTACTATTCTTTCCGAAAAAACGCCTGTATCCTTGTGAGAATAGCAGTCATACAGGGAAAGACCTCTCCCGCTTGAAACGGGCAGCCCCATATCGTAAAGCTGGAGCGACATTTCGTTTGTCCTGTCTCCGAAGTTGAACATACCGATAGCATAAGAGCCGTCATAAAGTGGCTTTACAAGAGCAAATACCTTCTGGGGATTGTTCCACTGGCGTATCACATAAGGACCTCTGCACTCAATATCCTGATCAATGGAAATTATATCTTTATTGAGCAGAATATTTTTTGTAGAGGGCTTCATATTCCGTATGTCGCAGCCCACCATAAGAGGAGAACTCATTAAAGCCCATAAAGCGAAATGAGTTTTATACTCCGTATCCGAGCAGCCGCCTACCACATCAGCAATCCAGCTGTTATCGCTTTTTCCGTGCATTCCCACCACCAGCATATCAAGATCGTTATGGCAGTAGGGAGCGGAAAAATAAGTCTTGTCAAGCTGTGAAAGAGCAATTGTTTTTATGGAATCCCAGTTATCACGGATATCGCCTGTTGAACGGAAAAGCTGAGCGCCCGTATGTCTTATCCATTTATGTACCTCGTCCTTTCCCCAGCAGCAGGCAGACAGAACAATGTCCCGTCCGCAGCAGCGAAGAGCCATTCCCATGCGTCTGTAGAGATTTTCGCCGTCAGCGCTGTCGGGCTTGTAGCAGTAGTCGTATTTCAGGTAATCCACGCCCCATTCGGCGAAGGTATCGGCATCGGTAAATTCATGTTCAAAGCTGCCGGGAAATCCGCCGCAGGTGTGAGTACCCGCACAGGAGTAAATTCCAAGTTTAAGCCCGAGGGAATGGAGTCTGTCGGCAATGGGACGGATACCGTTCGGGAATTTTTTCCTGTCGGGGACAAGTCTGCCGTTTTCACGCTGTTTTTCGCTCCAGCAGTCGTCAATTACCACATATTCATAGCCCGCATCAAGAAGTCCTTCGGAAACCATATATTCGGCGGTAGAAAGTATAAGCTCCTCATTTACGTTCCAGCTGAAGGTGTTCCATGAATTCCAGCCCATTGGAGGCGTGGGAGATAAGGGTCTGCTCATAATGCTCCTCCTTTTTAATTAAAATAAATTGCAGACATCTGCCTGCGCTGCATTTGTAAAGTATATTTTAATTATATCAGAAATGGGATAAAAAAGCAATGAAAAAGTAAAAATATTTCCATTTTGAACAGATATCACTACATTAAATTATGCAAAGATAATATTTTTTAAACAAATTTGAAATATTAATTCATGAAGTTTTGTGTTAAAATGATGAAAATTTGTTAATTTACTTATTAACCCTTGTGTTCAGATAAAAAATATGGTATAATTAAATTGTATATTTTCGATTAAAATACTTTAAAGAAAGGACGGGAGAAGAAATGGCTACAAATTACAGCTTTTCCGACATACATTTTACAAATGTTACTCCACAGATAGAGAAGCTGGCGGAAAAATGCGTCCGTAACGGAGCGATAGACCCGAGCTTGTACGGCAAGTACGAGGTAAAGAGGGGACTTCGTGACATTAACGGCAAGGGAGTTCTTGCGGGACTGACTGAGATATCGGAGATAGTATCCTATATTGTAGAGGATAATGAAATGATCCCTTGCGAGGGAAAGCTGTATTACAGGGGATACAGCATCAATGATATTGTGGCAGGATTCGGCAGGGATCAGCGGTACGGCTTTGAGGAAACAGCATATCTGCTGCTTTTCGGAGAGCTCCCCACAAAGACCGAGCTTGAGGAATTTACCTCACTGCTTGCCGAAAACAGGAGACTTCCCACTACCTTTGTGCGTGATATAATGATGAAATCACCCAGCTTTGATATCATGAACAGCATGGCAAGGGGAGTGCTTACATTATTTTCCTACGACAGCGCCCCCAACGATACATCTATACCGAACGTGTTAAAGCAGTCGCTGGAGCTTATTGCCCTTATGCCGCTTATCGCAGTTTACGGGTATCAGGCTAAGAATTATTACATTGACGGAGAGAGCCTGATAATTCATCAGCCCTCGCCCGAGTATTCCACGGCTCAGAACATACTTCACCTGTTAAGAGCCGACAGCAAATTTACAGAGCTTGAAGCAAAGGTACTGGACATTGCCCTTGTGCTTCATGCCGAACACGGCGGCGGAAACAACTCCAGCTTTACCACTCATGTTGTTACCTCCTCAGGTACTGATACCTATTCGGCAATAGCGGCAGCCCTCGGTTCACTAAAGGGACCCAAGCACGGCGGAGCAAACGTTAAGGTAACGGAGATGTTTGATGATCTTAAAGCAAATGTAAAGGACTGGGCAGACGAGGAGGAGGTAGGAGCTTATCTCCGGAAGCTCTTAAAAAAGGAGGCATTTGACCGTCAGGGACTTATCTACGGAATGGGTCATGCGGTGTACTCCATTTCCGACCCGAGAGCGAATATATTCCGTTCCTTTACCGACAGGCTTGCAGTGGAAAAGGGCAAGGAAAAGGAGCTGGAGCTTTATCACATGGTAGAGCGTCTTGCGCCTCAGATAATAGGACAGGAGCGTCACATTTACAAGGGCGTTGCAGCAAATGTAGACTTCTACAGCGGATTTGTATACAATATGCTGGAGCTACCAAACGAGCTGTACACACCGCTTTTTGCCATAGCGAGGATAGCAGGCTGGTCGGCTCACCGCATAGAGGAGCTTGCCAACGCAGGAAAGATAATACGTCCTGCATACAAGAGCGTAGCAAAGCATCGCCAGTATCAGCCGCTTTGCGAACGCTGACAGCCTGAGAACGGCAGAATTTATATTTAGCTTATAAAAAAATAAAGCCTGTGCAGCGTGTGGCTGCACAGGCTTTTCTCAGGGGATAGCGGCAGGTGCCAATCAGCAGTTGGAAAGGCAGTTATTGTTATTGTTGCCGCAGCAGAAGAAGAGAACAAGAAGGATGATGATTATCCAGCAGCAGTTGCCTCCGCCGATACAGTTGTTGTTGCAGTTCATAAAAAGCGCTCCTTTGAAAAAAATTTTTTTCGGGTGCATTACAGCGGTGTATCCGGCTGACATACAGCCCTTGAAGGCTTTTTGCTTTTGTCTTGCCTTCATAGTTTATATTATGCCGATGCAAAAAAATGGTGCAGGAAAATTTTTGGTAATCATAAAACATTAAAAACAGTGATGAGTGGCTTGTGCAGCAGCAATGTAAAAATGATGATCTGACGATTTTTTATTTACGACAAAAAAGGCAAGACGACCTGACGCCTTGCCTTTTGTAATTTGCAGATAAAAGAAAGAAAAAACCGCCTGATTTTAGGTTACAGCATTATGTAATGCTGCCTAAACCGAAGCTGATGGAAAGAGCGTTATTGACCTCATTCATGGATACACGGTCAAGCTCACCCATACGTTCCTTCAATCTTTTTTTATCTATTGTGCGAATTTGTTCGAGAAGAACCACGCTGTCCTTAGAAAGTCCGCATTTATCGGCATTAAGCTCAATATGAGTGGGGAGCTTAGCCTTTTCTCTCTGACTGGTTATCGCAGCGGCGATCACCGTAGGGCTGTGACGGTTGCCCACATCATTCTGAACTATGAGTACAGGACGGATACCGCCCTGCTCCGAGCCGACAACAGGACTAAGATCGGCATAGTAGATCTCTCCTCTTTTAACAGACATATTATGATCATCCTTTCCCCAAGGGTTGTTTTTTGTTTGTCTGTTTATATTTTTACCCTAAAAACCGAAAATAAACAGGGCAGGATGATATTTTCTTATTTTTTTAACGGTAAAACCATGAGGAGGGGGAGAAGCTCTGCCGTCCGACAGCAGAGCATGGTATATAATATGCCGGCTGAGCCTGCATAGTTACCGATCAATCAGATAATGGAGGTAACCGTGGCAATGAGCATATAAAGAATAACAACTATCCACGGAACGGAGGTAAATATATAGCCCCATGTGCGTTTTCTGCTGTAATCGCCAAGCTCCACAAGACTTTTTTTGCTGCCCGCAAACTGCACAGCAATGACTATGGAGGCAATAACGCAGACAAGCCTGAATGCGCCGTTTGCAAGCAGAGCGATGAAGAACGGAATAAAAGCGGTAAACGCATTCACAGCGGCTTCAATATTCTGAGAGGTATCACTCAGCATAGCGGTCATGTCCTGTGACTCGATCATTGCCATAAGTACAGCCGAAAGGGAATTATTGAGTATATGGATAAAAATCGAGGGCAGCAGTGAGCCGCTTTTTACAGCCATATAAGCCATGACCATACCCATGCATATCGCAGGGATACACTGCTGTGCATTCTGATGCATAAGACCGAAAAGCACAGATGACATAACTATTCCGAAGAAATTACCGTATTTTCTCAATCCCTCCAGAAGCACGCCTCTGAATATCAGCTCCTCCAGAACAGGACCTGCCACACAGATATATAAATAAATGAGAATATCAAGCCACAGGGGGTTTCCCTCTGTGACGATAAGTGCAGATGAAAGGTCTATTTCTTCTGATAATCCGCCCCCCGAAAACAATCCTATTACAGCTTCTATTACCGAAATGATAACCTGATTTACAAGAGCTGCCACCGTCATTACGCCAAAGGCGAGAGCGGTGAACTTGCATACCTCCTTTCCGGTAAAGCCTTTGAATGTGAATTTTTTTCTCAGGTCCGTTCCTGTAACGATAAGTCCCACACCTAAAGCGCACAGATCGCCGATTATGGGGAAGCCGTAGCTGTAGATAGCCTTCATGACAGGAATTGAGCGTATAATATCCTTGCCTTTTTCAATTGCCTGCGGGGAAAAGTCACCGCCGATAAGCCCGCCGCATACCGTCAGCAATGCGCTGTTTATGACGCTGAAAACAAAAACAAGAGCGATCACTATCCATGACAGCTTAAAGTAGTATTTTCTCAGATCTTTTTTCTCCCGGGGCGTAGGGGAAAGCTGCGGATATGGGTTATTATTAGGTGCATATTCCATGAAAAAACTCCTTTCGTAAAGAAAATGCTCCCTTAAAGGAGCATTTTTGCTGTATTAAACGGGGGTTTAACTTTAAGAGAATTTTTCGTTAAAGCCGCAAAAAAGCAGTTTATAATGCCTAATCACTGATAATTTTAAGCACGGCTGAGGAAACTGCGGGCGGCTCAGCTGAAAAGGAAAAAAGCTGTGCAAACTCCTCTCCCGGAGCTTTAAGATCGCATTCTGATGATGTATAGAGCGTACCCAGAAGTGAACCCTTTTCGGCATAGTCGCCAACCGTCTTATCAAACAGGATACCCGCAGTGGGGTCTATGGGATCGTCCTTATTCTGTCTGCCTGCACCCAGCTTCATAGATAAAATACCCGTTTTTTCGCAGGAAATACGGCTGATATATCCGCTTTCCGACGATCTTACCTCATAGGAAAATTTCGGAACTCCGAGAAGAGAATAATCTGTAAGAGCGTTTTTGTCACCGCCCTGAAGCTCCACTGTTTTTTCCAGTGCATGAAAGGCTTTTCCCGATTCTATGGCATCTTTGGCAAGCATAACACATTCTTCATATTCTCCCGCTCCGCCAAGCATAAGCATCTGTGCGGCAAGTGTAACAGAAACATCATAAAGATCGGCAGGACAGCGTCCTTTAAGTGCTTCGGCTGCTTCTATGACTTCGATCCCGTTTCCCACAGCCTTTCCCAAGGGCTTGTTCATATCGGTAATAACAGCAGTGCATCTGCGTCCAAGGGCTTTTGCTGCGCTCATCATGGAACGTGCCAGCTTTTCGGAATCAGAAACTGTTTTCATGAATGCCCCGTCACCTGTTTTCACATCAAGGACAATTGCTTCTGCACCTGTTGCCAGCTTTTTGCTCATAATGCTTGAACTGATAAGGGGAATGCTGTCAACGGTGGCGGTCATATTTCTAAGAGCATATATTTTTTTATCTGCGGGTACAAGAGTGCCTGTCTGGGCGGCTGATGCAAAACCCGCCTTGCGGACAACATCAATAAATTTATCATAGTCAAGGGAGGTGTTCATTCCGGGAATAGCCTCCAGCTTGTCAATAGTGCCTCCCGTGTGTCCTAAACCTCTTCCCGACATTTTCGGTACATATAAGCCGCAGGCAGCGCAGATAGGAGCGGCAATAAGAGTGGTTTTGTCACCAACGCCGCCCGTGCTGTGCTTGTCAACGCATGACCTGACCAGCTGCTTTGAGGGAGTGAGCATTTCTCCCGATTCCATCATTGCAAGGGTAAGAGAAGCAGTTTCCTCTTCAGTCATTCCGTTAAAGCATATTGCCATGAGAAGTGCGGACATCTGGCTGTCGGGAATAACACCCTCAGTGAAGCCGTTCACCATAAACCTTATCTCCTCATCTGAAAGAGGGGAGCATCGGCGTTTTTTCATTATAATATCATAAGCTGTAAGCATGGTCATTCAATATATATCCCGGGGAAGTAGTAGGCGAGTATCTGATCGTAGGTGTATCCCATTTTACCAAGGTAATTTGCTCCGTTCTGGCTCATGCCGACACCGTGACCATAGCCGTAGGTAGTGAAATTAAAATATCCGTTATCATAGTTTACGTCAAATGCCCAGCATTTCAGGTCATAATGCATGACCTTTTCGCGGATATCCGTACCTGAAACGGTAAGCTGTCCGTCAATGCTCACACCGTTTACATATTTGCCGTCAACTCTTGAAGTGATGACAAGCCAGTTTGAAGGATCATCAGAAAGAGTAATGCCGTAAGCGCTTTCAATGGCATTTCTTATATAATCCTCAGAATAAACGGAGGTATCGCCGTAATTTGGATCACATTCAAAGTCAATGGGTGTTTCAACACTTCTGAGGTAGGGAACATCTTTTCCGCCCCAGACATTGACGGCTGATGCAGTTGTGCCTGCGGTAGAAGCGGTATACATAGTCTGAGCGACTTTACCGTCATAATAGCAGCATTTTCCGAATACGGCGTTTACCGCCTCGGTGACCTCGGGGGGTATTTCCTCCTTGATAAGTACCGTGGGTATCATACCGTTTACATTATGGTACTTCACGTAGGAATAAGCGGCTACTGCCTGTGCTTTAAGGGCTTCGGGACTGAATGTGGGGGACATTTCGGTAGAAACGATCATGCATACAAGGTCGTAAGCATTAAACTCCCGTACCTCGCCCTTTATCTTGACGGTAAAAATCTCATCGGTGGGGGATTGCTCTGTTCCGACAGTGCTTTCCGTTGAAATGGCGGGATCTGTCTCCCGGAAAAAGAAAGATGTTTCGTTAGCAGGGGGTACGTAATAATCGGGAATTTCAAGGTAGCTTTCCGCAGTAACATACGGGTCAGAAACAGGGAATGAGTAAACAGACGTACCCGTCAATGCAGGATCGACAAAATCGGTCTGAGCAGTCAGATCTGTAACAAAATCCGTATCCGACATCATATCTTCGGCAGGGGCAGATGTTCCGACATCTGATACAATAGGATCGCCTGTCCCGTACATCATATAAAAGGGATCATTGAACAGGTCATAGCCTATAAAGCCGACTTCTGATGTCTCCTCCTCAAAAACGCCCGCACTTTCATAGGAGGTATTTTCCGGGAAATGTGTGGTTTTTTCAGAAACTGTTTCCTCAGTAAAAATATCGCTTACGCTCTCATCTTCCTTATCCTCGGGGAACAGCTCATCTTCTGCATTATCCTCGGTAACAGCGGTAAACGCCTCAGTCTCATTTTCTGCGGGAGGTTCGGTCACTGTCGGAGATGTTTCTGTCTGTGTATCGGAGGTAACCTCCACAATTTCCACAGGTTCGTAATACTCCTCCTCTGTGCCTGCGGATACAGTTGTAGGCAGATCCGGTTCACTGACGGGAACTGAGGTGACAGCATTATCCTCCGACCCGTCATATATAGGTGTTATCACAAGAGCTGTGTCCTCATCGGGAGCGTCTTTATATCCGTTTGTAACAGTGATCTTATTTTTGATCCTTATGTAATCGTTGGTGGAGGGAAGCTCGGGAAGCTCTCTGCTGTAGCCCGAAATAATATTGGCAGCATCGGCTCTGACGGTTTCATCTGTTGACAGGCTCTCATCTGTCAACACAGACTCATCGACAGCTTCCGTCACTGTGTCGCTGTACTCCTGCGCAATGCGGGAGTCGTCTGTACCGGCAGTCAGCTTCAGTGAGAACGCATACAGCGCCCCCACTGCGCATAGGGCTGCCACGCCGTTAAGTGCAGCTCGCAAATTCATGATGATGATATCCTTTCTCGTTTTTCTTTTTGTTTTTCTCTTGGGTGACGGGAAAAAATTGCAGATATTCCCGTTTCATTTCATGCGGTCCACCGGGCTGTATGAAATGAGATTATTCTTCTTCTATATATGTTCCGCCGTTATATTTATAGTAGATGGCGGGCCATTTCGGGTTTGGATTTTTCTCAAAGAGGGAAAGGTCGAAGGAATCGACAGTTTCGTTCTCTCTCAGCTTTCTTGCCACAATAACGTGGCGGGACTCGTCCCATTCCGTTGAGCAGGTGGAAAGGGTAAGGAACTTATCGTCCTCGGTGCATTCAACGCCTGTAATGATCTGACTTCTTTTTGTTACCTCGTCAATAAATTCCTCATAGGTATGATCGGTATCACCAAAATTTATATAATTCTGATAATCAAATACCTCTCTGCCGTTATCATGCTCGGGAAGTGTGTTTATGACAAATGAGGAGAAGATCACATAAATGTCCTCTTCATAATTGGTGTCAAAATAGATAAACGGGTTTTCCTTCCAATATCCCGGATCCCAGCGATAATAGTCCAGTCTGCCGAACATACTTCCGTCCTTCTGGTTATGGGAATAGAGGATAATATTATCGGAATAATCATCAGGACCCAGATCGTTTCTGTAATCGGCAAAGCAGGTACCGCACTGGCGCTTGCTGCCGTAGATATTATGAGTAAGGTAGAACTCGTTGTCCGTTCCCCTGACCACAGGCTCCTTTACGCAGTCGGGAATGACAACATATCCCACTGCATCGGGATTGACGGCAAGAAGCTCCCTTGCAGATGCAAGCAGCTCCTTTGGCGGAGAGGTAACGGCTTCCGTCTCAGTCTGTACGCTTGCAGACGGGATCAGCTCCTCGGGAGAGGGGATCACATTGGGATCTGCGGCAGGCGTCACCTGAGCTTCATTTTCCAGCTTTGCCTTATCAACAATGTCTGTGATATTGTCATTTATGTGCTGCTGTTCAAGAATACCGTAAAAGTAAACGCACAGAACAACAAGAGAGGCAACAAGGACAAGGATCGCAAAAAGTGCAGCGATCTTGTTTACTACCTCAGAAGGGGGATCGTCTTTCATAGGGATAAAGGCTTCTTTAAAGCTCTTCTTTTTTTTCTTGTGTTTTTTTTTGGCAGAGGCTTTAACCTCATCACTCATTGACATATTCAGGTGACCTCGATATAAAATTATTCGCTTTCGGCGGATACATCTGTATCCGTGCCGTCAGACGTATCCTCAGAAACCTCGGTTTCCGAGTAGACAGAAGCGGTAGTACCGTTTTCGTATCTTGGCGCAAGGCCGAGTTTAGAAGCTACAACATCACTTTGCTTAGCAGATGCAGTAGTGGGGCTTGTTTCTGTGGAAGTCTCAGTAGTAGTGGTAACTGTGGTAGTAGTTTCGGGGGTCGTAGTAGTAGTTTCGGTAGTGGTTTCCGGAGTTGTGGTAGTTTCCTCTGTAGTAACGGAAGTGGTTGTTTCGGTCGTTGTCACCGTTGTGGTAGTCACACGTGAAAAGATAGCGTCCCAGTCGATCTGACGTGCGTCGGGATTGAGTCTTGCCGTTGAAAAGTCAAAATCCGAAAGCTGTTCGCCCTCTCTCAGCTTTCTTGCCATGACAACAAAGCGGGAATCGGAATACTCGTTGCTGCAAGTGGAAAGGGTAAGGAGCTGATCTCCGTAAACCACGTCAACAGGTGAAATTATCTGATTTCTCTCCGCTACCTCCTTCATATACCAATTAAATGTCTCCTCATCGGAAAGAGTTTCGATATAATCGTGGTAGTGAAAAACCTCCTTGTTGGAGTCCTGATATTCATGGGTGTTGGTGATAAAATATCCGTAAATGACATATTCGCCTATTTTATCGTATTGTGTGGTAAACTGCACATCGGGATTTTCCTTGTAGAAATCCACGTTGTTTTTGTAATATTTAAGGTTGCCGAACATGGAGCCGTCCTCCTGATTATGACCGTAGAGGACGATATTGGGGGAGCATTTATCCTCGGATACCGTACATCTGTAATCCATGAAAATAGCACCCGCTTTATTTCTGCGGTCGTCCCATGTGTGTGTCAGGTAATAGTCGTTGTCTGTACCCTGTACCACAGGATAATGTATACCGCAGCCGTAGGATTCTATAGTACCCACAGCATTTCCCGAGATCTCCATAAAGCTGTTCATAATGCTTTCTCTATGGCTTATGATCTCCTCAGTGGTGGGGGGGACAGTTACCACAATACCCGATTCGTTGACAGATGTGGCAACGGTGGTTGTCATCATGGAATTGAGCTTTTCCTGATCCTCTACAGCCTCATCAGACTGTATAAGCGTACTGATAAGCATTACGCCCGCTCCCACAAAAACGCATACAGAGGCAAGAAATACTATCTTTCTGATGACCTCTCCCGCACTGTCGCCCTTAGCAGGGAAAAGCCCCTTAAAAAATCCGGGCTTCGGGGGGTTTTCTTCATCAGCATAATGAAGAGGAGCTTTTTTATGATCGGAGTCTTTATTTCCGGAAATATTTTTATCGGGAGCATAGCTGTCCTCATCTGAATCGGAATCAGCTACAGCCTCGGTATCCTCTGTGTTTTTATCCTCAGTCGGAGACATCTGCGTAAACTCCTTTCGCACTTCTGCGGTGTTGACGGCAGTAGCATTTATACCTGCCTCCTCATCGTAGATAACGATCATTCCGTCCTCATCGGTAACGGGAGTGGTAATGATCCTTTTGCCGTTTCCCGAAAAGCTGAAAGTCGTTTCTCGGCTTTCCTCCGACGGTTCATCAAGGGGATCGTCTATAGTGCTTTCAAAGCCGCTGCCGAAAGCTTTGGCGTCATTAAAGAACCTGGAAAAATTTCCCGGATCGGGAACGGTGTCGTTTTGGGTTTTATTATCATCTGTGGTTTTGTCATCTTCACCGCTGTCAAAATCCTGTATCAGTGTATCAAAGAAGCCGTCCACATCGGACGCTTCATTATCCGGAAGAGCCTTTTCATCAGACATATTGACTACCTCTCAGGGTTTAAGAATTTAACGGCTGTATATATAGCTCCAGTCCGGTTCCTTTGCGTCCGGATTGAGCTTTGCAAGAGAGGTATCAACCTCGGGGCTTTCGCCGTCACGGACTCTTCTGCCGACGATAACGAATCTTGAAGGCTCAAACTCATTGCTGCAGGTGGAGAGGGTCATGAACTTATCGCCTTTCTGCACGTCCACGCCTGTGATTATCTCCGAACGTTCGGTAAGATTTTCCATAAATTCGTCATAGGTTTTCTCGTAAGTGCCGAAACGTATGTAATTATGGTAATCAAAAACCTCGCCGTCAGGGGACTGCCACGGCTCTACCTCTGCCACAAAAAGGGCAATGATCTTATAGGTATATTCGTTGTAGAGATTTGAAAATGTAAACGTTGGGTGTTCAAGATAAAAGTCAAATTTTCCCGTGTTCTGCTTAGTGATCTTGTATTTCTGGAGAGTGCCGAACATTGCGCCGTTTGCCTGATTATGTCCGTACAGAACGATGTTGTCGCTCTGGTTGAAGTCATAATCGTTGACAATGCATCTGAAATCGGCATAAATAGTACCGGGCTGAGAATAGTTGCCGTAAAAATCTCTTTCAAGGTAATAATCATTGTCCTCTGTCTGTACGACAACATTGTCAACGCTTGTCCCCTCAAGCTTTATCCAGCCCGCCGTATCGGGATTTTCGTCAATAAACGGCTGCATGGAATCAAGCACCACCAAAGGCTCGGGGGGAGGAGTGGTAGTAGCTTCGGTGGTAGTCTCCGGAGGAGTTGTTTCTGTCCGGGGAAGCTCCGAAGTTTCGGCAGATGACTCCGATTCAAGCTCGGAATGCTTCTGAGCCAGCTCCTCTGAAAGCTGTTTTGCCCTCTGATCGGAAATTATGCTTGTCACCGCAACCGCAATAGCTGCCACCATTACAACGGAAGCTATACCTAAGATGATCTTATTCTTTTTTGTGGGATCTTTCTTTTTATTATCCATTTTTGCTGCCTTTCGGTATATTTTTAATATTTAAAAAATAGCGTTCCAGTCGGGTTCTCTGGCATTGGGATTGAGATAAGCGCCCGAGGTATCCACTGTACTGTCCTCGCCTTTTCGTGTCTTTCTTGCAAATATGACAAATCTTGACGGTTCAAATTCATTGCTGCAGGTGGAAAGAGTAAGAAATTCATCGCCGTACTCCACATCTACCGATGTGACTATCTGGGTACGTTCATAGATATTCGAGATAAACCTGTCATATACCGCTCTGTCGGAAAGATCTATGTAGTTATGGTAGTCAAATATAATTCCGTCCGAGGTCTGGGAGGGTTCTGCCTCTGTGACAAAATATGCGAATATCTTATAAACATCGCTGTGATAGTTGGAATTAAAGGTAATTGTAGGGTGAGCCTTATAGTGTTCAAGATTTTTTTTATAGTCTTTAAGGCTGCCGAACATTGTCCTGTCCCGCTGATTATGACCGTACAGCACAAGATTATCCGAGCGTTTTTTTGATGTAAGAGTATCCCTGAAATCAAGAAATACCGTTCCCGCCTTATTTGAGCTGCCGTCAAAAGCGATTTTAAGGTAATCGTCATTGTTGTCGGTCTGCACCACGGGAAAATCCACCTCTGTACCCTCAATGCAGACATATCCCACCGTATCAGGGTTAATGGCAAGGAGCTGTTCTGCTCCGGGGAGCATTTCCCCCTCGGTAAGGTTGGTAATTGCGGACTGCACCGACTGATAGATATTTTTTATTGAATCATTGAGCTTTATGCTGCTAAATGACTGTCTGAACTCATCGGCGAGAATAACGCCGCAGCAGATGAGAACCACCACACAAAGCTGAGTAAAGAGCTTTGAGCAGATCTCCTTGAAGCTGTCGCCTTTCTGCAATAAAAGCCAATGACCTCTTTTTTTCTTTTTCTTATCCCTGACCGCCTTTTTATAGGCTTTCCGGGCAGATTTTGACATTGCCATTTTCCGACCTCTGACTTATGAAAAGAGATAATTCTACATAATATAATAATACACTTTTTTGCGCCAAAAGTCAAGAAATTTGCATAAACTTTGTGATATTCGTCAAATAGTAAGGGGTCTTTTCTACATAATACTGTTACATTTCATTTTTACATCACATAATTATCATGATGAAAATAAAAAGCTGCCCTTTTTGGAAAAGGGCAGCCCGATTTGCAGAAAAAACCGTGATTTGCAGCAAATCAATTTTTTTGTAATTAAACGCAGAGCAACCATTATCTGTAAATATTTCAGTTCATCTCAAATGTTTCCGGATCATCCGAGGGAGCGCCTACAAGCTCATTGAAAAGGATAGAATATTTTGTACAGCTGTCATGCTTTAGCTTTATCGCTCCGGCACGCAGGCTTATGGGAAGTGTGGTGCCGTCGCAGTCTACCGTTTCACCGTTATGCGACATGACAGACAGCGCAATGCTTTTTACGGCTTCCGGCTCAGAG
This sequence comes from uncultured Clostridia bacterium, assembly GCA_947625735.1. Lineage (GTDB taxonomy): Bacteria > Bacillota > Clostridia > Oscillospirales > Ruminococcaceae > Huintestinicola. Next base: position 42,089 of record CANQPL010000007.1, on the reverse strand, counting down.
CAGTCGGTCACAAGCACATATTCATCGCCGCCTATACGGAACATGAACATATCATCGCCGCACGCCTGTTCAATGCGGCTCAGTGATTCCCTTATTGCGGCGTCGCCCGCTTTTCTGCCGTAGGTTTTGTTAATGTGATCTAAGCAGCAGGTATCAAAGCATAAAACATACTTGCCCTCTTTTGAACGGATACGGTCGTACAGTTCGGTAATATCAAACCTGTTTTTCATTATAGCTCCTCCTTTAAACTCCGCTGTTTGCGGAAAATCAAGTTTTGGGAAAAGCCCGGTAAAGCTGCGGTTTTTTGCGTACCTCTGCGGAGTTATGCCCCACACTCCGGTAAAAGCGCGTGTGAAAGCCTCCGGCGAACGGTAGCCGTAATCAAGCGCAGTATCAAGCACGGATCGTCCGCTTTTTAAAGCACGGGCGGCAAGGGTCATTCTCCGCCTTCTGACATAATCGCCGATGCTGATATGAAAAACGTATCTGAACAGCTTTTGCAGTCCCGAAAGCGAACACATTGACGCCGCTGCACATTCCTTCTGCAAAATTTCCCCGTCAAGATGTTCTTCGATGTACTCCAATGCCCTGCGCAGAGTTTCCAGCTTAAAATTATCCATACTCAGGCTTTTCCCTCCTTACGTTCCGGAACAATTTAATTATAACACAGCAAATTGTAAAAATCCTGATAATTTGAGTAAAAATGCAGAGTTATCTTTTATAAAAACTTCATATTACAGGCTGTGGAAAAATTATTCGGAAGCCGTAATTTTCATTAGTGATAAGTGCCGCCCGCAGAACGAAAAAAAGCAGGTACGTCAGCGCATACCTGCTCATTTTTTCGACAGACTGAGCTGTCCTTTCTGAAAAGGACAGCCGATTTTTTCTGCATTTTTCATGATATCCCGAAAAATTTTTCTTCCGTCTGCTCAACTGCCTTTGCGATAAGCGGCTCAAAGTCAAAGCTGTTCTGAGCGGCGATCACCTCTTCAAGTGAGGGTTTTGTTTTAGGGTGCTTGGGGGTAAATACGGTGCAGCAGTCCTCATAGGGTTCAATTGAAATATCAAAGGTATCAATTTTTCGTGCGATCTCGGTTATTTCGGATTTATCCATGCCGATAACGGGACGGAAAACGGGCATACGGCAGGCATTGTCGGTACATACGATAGCGCCCATAGTCTGGCTTGCCACCTGTCCCACGCTTTCCCCTGTGATAAGAGCGGAAATGCCTTTTTTCTCGCATATGCGCTGGGCAATTTCCATCATCAGGCGACGCATGAGTATGGTGAAAAGCTCCTCGGGGCAGTTATCCCGCAAAGCCTCCTGTATTTCGGTAAAGGGTACACAGTAAAAGGCAGTATCACCGCACCATGGGGACAGCTTTTCACAAAGGCGCTCGACCTTTAATCTTGCTCTTTCGGAGGTGTAAGGCGGGGATACATAATGAATTGCGGAAATATCTATTCCCCTTTTAGCCATCATGTAACCTGCCACGGGACTGTCAATGCCCCCCGAAAGGAGAAGCATAGCCTTTCCCGATGTACCAACGGGTATACCTCCCGCTGCGGGGCGGTTGCCCGAGTGGATATAGGCGTTTGTATCCCGAATCTCCACATTTACGGTGATATCGGGGGATTTCACATCGACTTCAAGGTGAGGGAAACGGTCAAGTATCCTGCCGCCCAGCTCTGCGCATATTTCGGGAGACTTTAAGGGAAAAGACTTATCCGAACGCTTTGCAGCGACCTTGAAAGTCCTTGCCCGTGAAAGCTCATCACCGAAGCGTGCCAGAACATCTCTTACAATTATTTCAAAATCCTTTTCGGTAATTCCCGCACGGCAGATAGCCGCTGCGCCGAATACCTTTGATGCCCGTTTTACAGCCTCGTCCATGTCAATGTTGTCATCGAGGGGAGCGGCATAGATCATTGATTGTGAACGGCTGTAATCAAATTTTCCCAGCGGCTTTAAACGATGCCTGAGATTTTTTATGAATGTCTCCTCAAATGTGCGCTTGTTAAGCCCTTTGAGAGCCATTTCACCCTCTTTGAGCAGAATTATCTCTTTCATTGAAAATACCTCTTATTTGCAGATTTTTTTCAGGTTCAGATATTCGGGACAGAGTATCCTGTATATCTTCACGCCCTTTTCCATGCCGAATTCCTTGGTCATGCCGGTGTAGAACTGCTGCTTGTTTCCCGATTTTTTCACGAGATTTTTTATCTTTCCGATACATTCTTCGGTATTGATGTCAGGCAGACCGATGAGAGAGAGCAGTCTTTCATCGGCAGTGTCCTCGTTTTTACGGGAGGGGGTTGTATCATCATCGGGCGTTTCCTTTGATCCGGACACTTCAAGGATACCCGGTGCCGCCGCCAATGAGCCGCTGTCCTCATCTTCTGCTAAAGTAGTTATCTGTATCGGAGAAGTATCGGCGTTACCCGAAAGGGCGGGAATACCCTGCGTATGACCGGTTATCACCGTTTCGGTAAGTCTGTTCGGCATGGCAATGGCATAGGTACTTACCGCAGCCTTGTAAACCGAGTCATAATAGTACACCTTAAAAGGACTGTTCATGGTTTTTTCCCGGAAGCTTTTAAGGCAGCCGTAACCCTTATCGGAGCTGATGATATAAAGATCGCTGTCACCGCTTACTGCGGCACAGTATCCGAGAAAGCCGGCAAGCCGAAAACCGCTTGTCACCTTGAAATAGCGTACCGCCGCCTTTGTCCCCATCAGCAGCATATGCGCCTCAAAGGAAAGAGAATTGGAATTTTCTATATACCGTATCCTTTTCCGACAGAGTGTCTATGCCCTTTAACCCTGCGGAGTGAACATTTTCAAAATCAATGAGAAATCCGGGCATTACATCACGTCCTTTCGCATCGGATCAATTTGTTTTTGCAAGGCTCAGATATCCCTCCCGCAGAGCGGAGAGCAGCAGATCGATCTCTCCCGCCGATGATGTTTTTGAAAGTGAGATCCTCAAAGCCTCGTCAGCCTGCTTGCGGGGTATCCCCATAGCGGTAAGAACGGAGCTGGGAGCGCCCTTTGCACAGGCGGAGCCTGCTGAAACGTAAACCCCTCTGCTTTCAAGAAAATGAAGCATTATCTCCGAGCGAATGCCCTTGACGGAGAAATTAAGGATATAGGGCGACTGATCCTCCGCATCGGAATTGATGATAACATAGTCAAGAGCAGCAAGCTTGCTCCGCAGTCTGCCCGAAAGCTCCTCTGCATTTGAGTAGGCGGTGGCGATATGGGGAAGCTGCGCCCTCACAGCCGCACCGAAAGCGCTTATAAGGGGAACTGATTCGGTACCCGAGCGCATACCCTTTTCCTGACCTCCTCCCAGAAGCAGGGGAGCGATACGTACTCCCTTTCTGATGTACATTGCGCCCACACCTTTAGGAGCGTGTACCTTGTGACCGCTTACGGTAATAAGATCGGCGCAGAGATCGGCAGTCTTGATTGGCAGCTTTAAAAATCCCTGAACGGCATCGCAGTGTGTAATGCAGTCGGCATAACGCTGTTTTATTGCGGAAAATATTTTTTTAACGGGATTTACAGCCCCCGTTTCATTGTTTACAAGCATACAGGAGGCAAGAAAAACATTGCTGTCCATAGCCGCAAGAAACTCATCGCAGTCGATCTCACCCGAACGCATGGGAGAGATCCTTACGATCTCAAAGCCGTTTTTTGCAAGCTCCTTTAAAGGCTCGTCCACCGAATGGTGTTCTACGGCGCTTACAACTATCTTGTTTTTTCTTCGTCCGTAATTTTTTGCTGCGCCAAAGATGAGAGTATTGTTTGCCTCTGTAGCGCCCGAGGTAAAGGTCACGCACTCGGGAGGGCAGACAAGGGCGGCAGCTACGGCTTTTCTTGCCTCGGTGACGGCAGCCTCCGCCCTTACGCCCATTCCGTGCAGAGAGGACGGATTGCCGTAGCAGTCGGTCATGGCGGCAGCACAGGCTGAAACTGCTTCTTCGCAGGGCTTTGTGGTGGCGGCGTTATCAAGATATGCGGGCATTATTTATCAGCTCCAATCGGATCGGTTGTTTTTTAAAAGAAAGATACGGCTATTTAGTAAATTATACAATATCCGACAGAAAATTTCTACTGCTCTTTGAAAATTTTTTTGATATTTTTATGTTATTGTCAGTTTTGACAAATATTATACGATTTATTTGTATAATATGCAATGGATAAAAATTTAATATGACATAAAAAATTAACAAATTTTAATTCAGGATATGTTATAATAAATTTAGCTGCAGATATTTGCAGAGGAGGTGTCTGCTTTGAAAAAGCTTGGTATAAAGACCACTATCAAGTCAAGGATAGTAAGGCTTTCCTTTTTTAATGTATTCGTGGCTGTTATCATAATGACGGCGTTTACTCTTATAATGCTCAACGATCAGGTAAAAAGCTCTGCGGTGGAGGAGATACTGACCCTTTCGAGTGCATATGCATCGGCTATCTCAAATGCGGATATAACAGAGAATGCGGGAATGACGGATCAGCTTTTCAACGATTTCAACAGCAGCAACAATTACGGGGGCTTCGGCTTTGCTGTCACAAAAGAGGGCAGAGTGTTCTCTGAAACGGGAACAGATGTTATCGTGAAAAATGACGATCTTTCCGCACTTTCCGAGGAGGATACCGGTTATACGGAGCTTATGGATACTATCACGGAGTTTAATGACGCAAGGGGCGATTACATAAGAGGAGAGATCGAAAGCTGGGAGAGAACGAAGCTCGTCACTCTTTGCGGGAAAAAATATCTGGCAGGGTGGGCAGTCATCAAGAATTATGACACCTGCTACACCATGATAATGCTCCCTTACGACAGCATCATGCTGCCCTTTAACAGGCAGGTGATAATAGCTGTCATAATGGCGGCGGTATTTTTTGCAGCATCTATCATCGTATCGAGAAACGTAGCCCTCCACATCACAAAGCCCGTGACGGACGCTACCCAGAGACTCAGGGCATTGTCCAAAGGCGATCTCACATCTCCCTCCCCTGTGACCTACCGCAACGATGAGACCCTTATCCTGCTCAATTCCTTAGGGGATACCATAGCGGCTCTCAATGAATACATCGGAGATATCCGCACAGTGCTTACGGGAGTTGCAGAGGGTGATCTGCTTGTGAACTCGGGGGCTGATTATCTGGGAGATTTTGAAACTATAAAGAATACTCTCAATAAAATACTTTCCTCACTCAACGGAACCTTTGCCGAGGTGCATAAGGCAGCGCTTTCCGTAAAAGACTGTTCCGTACAGGTATCCGACAGAACGGCGGCTCTTTCGGAGAATACCTCAGCCGAAGCGGCAGCCATTGAGGAGCTGGCAGCTTCTGTTGCCGATGTGAGCGAGAAAATAAAGCTGAATGCCGATGAGGCAAGACAAGCCCGTGAGATAGCCGCAGAAGCAGACAGCATAGCCGAGAACGGCAGCAAGAATATGCGCCGCATGATAGAAGCCATAGGCGATATCGAAACGGCGTCCTCTCAGATAGAGCAGATAATTGCAGTGATAGACGACATAGCATTCCAGACAAATATCCTTGCGCTCAATGCCGCAGTGGAGGCGGCAAGGGCGGGAGAAGCGGGCAGAGGATTTGCGGTAGTAGCCGATGAGGTAAGGAACCTTGCCACCAAATCCGCCGAAGCGGCAGCACAAACGGGTCTGCTCATTTCCGATTCAATAGCGGCAGTACGCAGAGGAACAGCGCTTGCAGATTCCACGGCAGACTCTCTTGACAAGGTAGTCGAAATGGTAGACAATGTAGCGGGGATCATGGAAAATATAGCAGCCTCCGCCGAGGTGCAGGCAAGGAGCATTCTGGAGATCAACAGCGGAATGGAAACTATAAACGAACGTATACAGGAAAATTCCGTTACAGCCGAGCAGAATGCGGCAGTTTCCGAGGAGCTTTCGGGGCAGTTCTGCACATTGGACGGACTTATCAATAAATTTTCTTTCCGTTCATAATGAAAATCGGCGGTAAATAGGATAAAAATTTGTAAAAAATTCCCGAAAGCCAAAAAAAATCCCGAAAAACACTTGCAATTCCGGAAAAAGTATGATATAATATATAATAACATAATAAAATTAGCAGAAAGATCGGAGAAATCCGGTCTTTCTTGTTTGCATGGAGGTTTTCAGATGGCAGGAAAAAGATCGGGCAGGGGCGGCAGCACGGTTGCGGCGGTGTACGCTCTTGCACGTCCCATTGCAGATGAGCTGGGGCTTCTGATATGGGACATCACCTACGATAAGGAGGGTGCAATGCGGTATCTGAGAGTTTTCATTGAAAGAGAGGACGGCGCAGTCGATATGGACGACTGTGAGGCAATGACCCGTCCACTTTCTGATGCTCTGGATAAAGCTGATCCCATTGACGAACAGTATGTGCTGGAGGTAGGCTCTCCCGGACTTGGCAGGCAGCTTCGGCGTGAGGAGCATTTCCTTGAATTTCTCGAATGTCCCGTGCGAATAAGATATATCCGTGAGCGGGAGGGTGTTAAGGAATTTATCGCTGTTTTAACGGCGTATAATAAGGAAAACGACAGTATTTCCGTTGAGACTGAGCAGGGACCTGCCGAGATACTTCTGTCAGACACGGCTTTTGTTAAGCTGTGCGATGACGAGGATCTTTCTGAATATTAAGTAAAGGAGTAGTTTTGGAAAAATGAACAAGGAATTTTTTGATGCACTGGAGTGCCTTGCAAATGAAAACGGCATTCCACTTGATGCGCTTGTGGAAAAGATCGAACAGGGACTTATGAAAGCGGTGAGAAAGGAATATCCCGATTGTGATGATTTCCTTGTGGAGATAAGACCCGATGAGCAGCGTTTTGATGTCTGCGTGCTGCGTACCGTTGTAGATGATGAGCCTATTGACCTTAACGAAATTAATATTGACGAGGCAAAGACTATCGTCCCCACCTGCATTTGCGGAGACAGAGTACCCTATAAGCTGGACACCGCAAAATTCGGCAGAGTGGCAGCGCAGTATGCTAAGCAGTCCATACGTCATGATGTAAAGGAATTTGAAAAGGAAAAGCTCATTGCACAGTACAAGGATAAGGTTCATGATATTATTTCGGCTACCGTTCAGAAGGTAGAGCCTGCTACGGGAAATGCCTCCCTGCTTGTTGACAAGAATGAAATATACCTTTACAAAACAGAGCAGATCCCCGGAGAGGTGTTAAAGGAAGGGGATATTGTCAAAATATATGTTGTGGGCATTATGAATCCCGACAGAAAGCCCTCCGTAAAAATTTCCAGAACACATAAGGATCTTGTCAAGCGGCTTTTTGAGCTGGAGGTACCCGAAATTTATGACGGCACGGTGGAGATAAAATCCATTGCAAGAGAAGCAGGCTCACGAAGCAAGATAGCAGTATGCTCAAAGGATCCCAATGTGGACTGCGTGGGAGCGTGCATAGGTCCTAAGCGTTCGAGGATCGGGAAGATCGTAGAGGAGCTGGGCGGCGAAAAGATAGATATTATCGTATATGACGAGGATCCCGCCGTATTTATCGCAAAGGCACTTGCCCCCGCAGAGGTGGTAAGAGTGGAGATAGCCGAGGGTGAGGAGAGATCCTGCACGGTAATAGTCCCTCCGTCACAGCTTTCCCTTGCCATAGGAAACAAGGGGCAGAATGCCAAGCTCGCTGCACGTCTTACGGGCTACAGGATCGACATAAAGCCCGAAGAAACTGCGGCTGCCGAATAAGCAGGATAGTAAGCTGTGTGAGGTGATGATGTGGCAGCAGTGAAAAAAATACCCATGAGAACCTGTCTCGGCTGCGGTCAGATGAAGCCGAAAAAGGAGCTTATCCGTGTAGTAAGAACTCCCGCAGGGGAGATAGCTCTTGACACCACGGGAAAAAAGCCCGGGAGAGGGGCATATATCTGTCCTGATGTGCAGTGTCTGAGGAAAGCACGAAAAGCGGGAAGATTTCAAAAAAACCTTGACTGCCCCATTTCCGAGGAAATATATGCAGATCTGGAAAGGGAGCTTGAAGGGTATGAGGATAGATAAAGCGGCAGGACTTCTTACCATGTGCAGAAGAGCGGGCAAGCTCGCTATGGGCTTTGACGCCGCAAAGGAAGCCATACTTAAAGGCAGAGCGGAGCTTATCCTGCTCTCGTCGGACATATCCTCAAAAACGGAAAAGGAAGTCAGATTTTATTCGGATAAAAAAAACGTTCCGATAATAAAAACGGATTCTTCAATGGAGGAGCTTGAATATCATATCGGAAAAAAGGTCGGTATACTTGCAGTATGCGATAAGGGATTTGCAGGAAAAACAAAGGAACTGTGCAGTGCAGACGCCGACCCATCGTAATTTTGCTATTGGAGGTAATCATAGCCTATGAGTACAAAGCAGAATCAGACTAAGATCAAGCTGAGCGATGCGGCTCGTGATCTTAAAATAACCAATCAGGAGCTTGTCACGCTTCTTGAAAAAAATCTCGGTGTATCCAAAAAGCCGTCAGCATCATTGGAAACAGGTGAGATGAATTATATTCTTGAATATTATTCACAAAATAATCAGGTGGAGAGCTTCAACGCATACTTTGCCTCAAAAAATGATAAACCCGCTCCCTCCTCTGAGGCTGTAAAGGCAAAGCCCGAAAGGGTAAAGAGCAGGAAAAAGTCTGCAAAGGCTGAGGGTGAGGAAAAGCAGTCCGCTAAGCAGGAAAAGACCGAGAAGCAGGAAAAGCAGGAGAAAAAGACCGAGACAAATAAGGGAAGGTCTCAGGAAAAGAAGCATACCGAAAAAAAGGCTGAAAAAAAGACAGAGCAAAAGCAGTCCGAAACCGTACCCGAATCACAGGGAAAGAAGCAGCATCAGCCTGCACAGGAAAAGCCGCAGCCCGAAAAGAGCGAAAGGGAAGCAAAGCAGCCCGAAAAGCAGCCTGCGATCCGCAAAAACGAGCAGCGTTCCGCTCTCGAACGTTTTAACAGTCAGGTAAAGAAATCCGATGAGCAGAAGAAAAAGCAGCCCGAAAAGCAGGAGAAGAAGCAGGAAAAGAAAAACGAACAGAAGTCCACAAAGACTAAGCTGGGTGGCAGCTTCTCCGACAGCGGCGTAAAGGTGGAGCAGAAAACACGTACTGTTGACACCAGAGGAAGCTATGTTGATATCGAGAAATACAACGAAAAATACGAGAATATCGCTCCTCTGAACGGCGGCGGCAGCGGCAGGAGAGGAAAGGATAACTTCTCCAAAAAGCAGAAGCTCACTCAGAAGTCCGCACAGAGAAACAAGCAGCAGTATTCCAGCAAAAGGGAAACTGAGGCGGAGAAGCTGCGCAGACTGGAGCTTGAAAGGGCAAGAAAGCAGCAACTTAAAGTACTCATTCCCGATGAGATCGTAGTTTCAGAGCTTGCCTCCCGTCTTAAGGTCACAGCTACCGAGGTAATCAAAAAGCTCATGGGGCTTGGCGAGATGTGTACCATAAATCAGGTCATTGACTTTGACACAGCCGCTCTTGTAGCAGAGGAGCTGGGTGCTAAGGTGGAAAAAGAGGTTATCGTCACAATCGAGGAGCAGCTTATAGACGACAGCGAGGACGAGGGCGAGGGCGTTGAAAGAGCGCCTGTTGTGGTTGTAATGGGTCACGTTGACCACGGCAAGACCTCACTTCTTGACAGGATAAGGAACGCTCATGTTACCGATTCCGAAGCAGGCGGCATTACACAGCATATAGGCGCATATCGTGTGAGCATCAAGGGCAAGGAGATCACATTCCTTGATACTCCGGGTCATGAAGCATTTACCGCCATGAGAGCAAGAGGTGCTTCGGTTACGGATATTGCCATACTTGTAGTAGCTGCCGATGACGGCATAATGCCCCAGACGGTGGAAGCCATAAACCATGCAAAGGCGGCAGGAGTATCCATAATCGTCGCTATCAATAAAATGGATAAGGAGGGTGCAAACCCCGACAATATCAAGCAGCAGCTCACCGAGTACGATCTTGTCTGCGAGGAATGGGGCGGAGATGTAATTTGCGTACCCGTTTCCGCTAAAACGGGCATGGGAATTGATGATCTTCTGGAAAATGTTCTTCTTGTTGCCGAGGTTGCAGAGCTCAGGGCAAATCCCGACCGTCTTGCAAAGGGTACGGTCATTGAAGCACGTCTTGACAAGGGCAGAGGTCCTATTGCAACACTTCTCGTACAGAACGGTACTCTTAAAACGGGAGATATTATCATTGCGGGTACATCTGTGGGACGTGTAAGAGTTATGACAAATGACAAGGGTGAAGTGGTGACAAAAGCAGGTCCCTCTTACCCTGTAGAGATAACAGGTCTTGCGGAGGTTCCCTCAGCAGGTGATATTTTCAATGCCGTTGAAGATGAGCGTCTTGCAAGAGAGCTTGTGGAGCAGAGAAAGTTTGAGACAAAGCAGGAGCAGTTCAAGCAGTATCAGAAGGTAACTCTTGACAATCTGTTCAGCCAGATAGAGCAGGGCGAGATAAAGGAGCTGCCTATTATCGTAAAGGCAGATGTACAAGGCTCGGTAGAGGCTGTCAAGCAGTCCCTTGAAAAGCTGTCGGGGGACGAGGTGCGCATAAGAGTTATTCACGGAGCTGTCGGAGCAGTTTCCGAGGGAGATGTTATGCTTGCAAGTGCATCAAATGCCATTATCGTAGGCTTTAACGTCCGTCCCGATCCCGTAGCTGCGGAAAACGCAGAGCGTGACGGTGTGGATATCCGCCTTTACCGCATAATCTATGACGCTATCGAGGAAATATCCACCGCTATCAAGGGAATGCTTGCTCCAAAGTACAGAGATGTGGAAATGGGACGCATCGAAGTCCGCCAGACCTACAAGATATCCAATGTGGGGACGGTTGCAGGCTCCTATGTGCTGAGCGGCAAGGTAAACAGAGGCTGCAATATCCGTGTTGTCCGTGACGGCATTATTATAGCAGATGACAAAATATCGGGACTCAAACGATTCAAGGACGATGTAAAGGAGGTCGCAGAGGGCTACGAGTGCGGTATCACACTGGAGCGTTTCGGCGACATCAAGGAGGGCGATATTTTCGAGGCATATATTGTGGAGGAGTATCGTCCCGAATGACAGCCACATTTTGAAAGGAAAAACAGAAAATGCCAAATTTCAGAAATGCAAGATTATCAGAGGATATAAAAAGAGAAATTTCGGGAATGATCCGTGAACAGATAAAGGACCCGAGAGTAAAGGACGGACTTGTATCCGTTGTACGCACAGAGCTTTCGGGGGATAACTCCCACTGCAAGGTGTATATATCACATCTTGACGGCAAGGAAGCATCGGAAAATGCGGTAAAGGGTCTGGAAAGTGCAGGCTGGATGATCCGTAAGGAGATATCAAACAAGCTCAGACTGAAAAAGTGTCCGGAGCTGAAATTCATTGCGGACGATTCCATTGAGCATTCCGCTCAGATATCAAAAATGCTTGAAAATATCATTCCCGAGGACAATGACCCGGTGTGATGAGGTGATCATGTGAGCGAACAGAAAAACGCTGTTAACAGTATAAGCCGTCTTGAAGCGGCAAACTTTCTTAAAAAGAATGATAATTTTTATATTCTTATCCATGTAAACCCCGACGGCGATGCAGTAGGGAGCGGCTTCGGACTTTGCAATGCCCTGAGAATGATGGGAAAAAAAGCAAACGTTCTTTGCTCCGATCCGTTCCCTGACAGGTATGACTATATAATAAAGGACTATGAGCCTATGAAATTCTCACCACAGACGGTTGTAACGGTGGATATTGCGGATACAAAGCTTTTCGGCAAAGAGCTGTCCGTATACGGCAAGTATGTTGATCTTGCCGTTGACCACCACATTTCCAATACGGGCTTTGCCAAGAAAACAGTCCTTGACGGAAATGCCGCCGCTGCCTGTGAGGTGCTTTACGAGATATTTACCGAGGGCAATATCCCCATTGACAAAAAGACGGCGGTCTGCCTTTATACGGGCATTGCCACCGATACAGGGTGCTTTCGTTTCGAGAACACCACACGCAGGGCGCATATTATCGCAGCGGAGCTTATGGGTATGGATATACCGTTTGCACGTATAAACCGTCAGCTTTTTGAGATAAAGAGCCGTTCGAGGATACTTGCGGAGCAGAGAGCAGTAGAGCAGCTTGAAACATATCTTGACGACAAATGCGCCATTATATCCGTTTCCTGTGAAATGATGGAGGAAACAGGGCTTACGCAGGAGGATCTGGAGGGGATCGCATCTATACCCATGCAGATAAAGGGCGTGGAAGTAGGCGTGACCATAAAGGAAAAGGAACCGGGCAAATTTAAAATTTCCATGAGAAGTGCGGAAAAGGTGAATGTGTCCGAAATATGCGGAAAGCTGGGTGGCGGCGGACATATCCGTGCGGCAGGCTGTTCTCTTGAGGGAGAACTCAGTCAGGTAAAGCTCAAGGTACTGAGCGTCATAGCTCCCGCACTGGGGTTTGATCTATGGCTTTCGTAGCGGAAAACGGGGGAGGTATATTTGCAGTATATAAGCCCGCAGGCTTTACCTCCTTTGATATAGTGGCAAAAATGAGGGGAATACTCAGAACAAGGCGTTTAGGACACGGAGGAACTCTTGACCCTATGGCGGAGGGAGTGCTGCCTGTATTTGCGGGAAGCGCAGCCAAAGCCTGCGATATGCTTCCCGACCATGACAAGGCATACAGAGCGGGATTCAGACTGGGTATTTCCACAGACACGCAGGATATCACGGGCAGGATAATGAGTGAAAGTCCCGTTAATGTTTCACGTGAAACATTGGAAAGTGCCGCAGAGGGCTTCAAAGGGCAGATAATGCAGATACCGCCCATGTATTCGGCAGTATCTGTAAACGGCAAACGGCTCTATGAGCTTGCCCGTCAGGGTGTCACCGTGGAACGCAAGCCCCGTCCCGTCACTGTATACTCCCTTGATATCACGGATTATGACGAGGAAACAAAAAGCGGTACAATAGAGCTTTCCTGCTCTAAGGGTACATATATACGGACAATTATCCATGACATAGGCGAGGCGCTGGGCTGCGGGGGAGTAATGACCTCACTGCTGCGTACCGCCGCCTGCGGATTCACTCTTGACGACTGCGTTACCCTTGAAGAACTGGAGAAAGAAGCGGAGCGGGACGGGGATTTTAAGTCAATGCTCACTCCCGTTTCTAAGGTTTTCGACTTTCTTCCGCAGGTAAGGCTTTCGGAAAAGCAGGAAAAAATGTACCGCAACGGCATACGTCTTGATATAGACCGCCTTGATACAGATGATAAAACAGCCTCCCGACTGGCAGTATACGGCAGCGGCGGGAGATTTCTGGGAACTGCCGTTATCATGGAGGAGCAGAAACTTCTTCGTGTGGAAAAGAATTTTTTCTGAGGTTTGAGGTGATGGCTTTGCATCTGCTTTCGGAGGAGGACAGGCTCAAAGGGTCGTCTGCGGCTGCGCTGGGTATATTTGACGGCGTTCACAGGGGACACCGTGCTGTGATAGATGCCGCCGTGAAATGCAGTAAGGATGATCAGCTTCTGCCTGTAGTCTGCACCTTTAATACTGCCACCGTGACTACAAAGGGAGCGGATTTCAAGCCGATTCTTACGGATACCGACAAGGCTGCACTGCTGTGCAGAGCGGGAGCGGAGTATATCTACAGTCCCGATTTTTCGCTTATCAGGGATATGACGGCAGAGGAATTTGCTCAGAGGATACTGAAAGATAAGCTTAATGCAGGCGTTATCGTATGCGGCAGAGATTTTCGCTTCGGCAGGAACGCCGCCTGCGGTGTGGAGGAGCTTGAACGTATCTGCGCCGAAAATAAAACGGAGCTTATTGTTGTAGGAGATGTTACCGAAAAGGGAGAACGGGTGTCCTCTGCAAGGATAAGACAGCTTCTTGCCTGCGGTGAGACGGAAAGGGCAAATGAGCTTCTGGGCTATGATTATCCCATAACGGGGGAGGTCATTTCCGGAAACAGGATAGGCAGGACAATGGATTTCCCCACCGCAAATCAGCGGCTCAATGACAAAGTGGTGCTGCCCCTTTTCGGCGTATATGCCTCTTACTGTGAGCTTGACGGCAGGCTCTGTAAGGGAATCACAAATATAGGCATAAGACCGACTGTAGAGGATCGTGAAATGCCCCTTGCCGAAACTCATTTCCCGGGCTTTTCGGGAGATATCTACGGCAGGACGATAACAGTAAGGCTTACCCGTTTTGTCCGTCCCGAGCGGAAATTTTCGGGAGTAGAGGAGCTAAGACAGCAGATAGCGGCAGATATTGCCGGGGTGTTTAAATAGAAACAGGAGGGCAGATACAGAAACGGTTTGCGGTGAAATGCCCATAAAGTCGGGAAAAATGACAGCCGCATAAAGTTTTTTATCCTCTGCCGCCGGTATGGAAGGAAGTTTTGTTGAGCAATGGATACATCAAAAAAGGTTAGGACGAGATTTGCGCCCAGTCCCACGGGATTTATGCATATCGGAAATCTGAGGACGGCGATCTACACATATATAATAGCAAAAAAATACGGCGGAGACTTTATCCTCCGTATTGAGGACACCGATCAGGGCAGATATGTAGAGGGAGCCGTTGAAAAAATATACGATACTCTTCGCACCTGCGGACTGAACTGGGACGAGGGACCCGATGTGGGAGGAGAATACGGACCCTATATCCAGTCAGAGCGAATGGAAATTTACAAGGAATATGCACAAAAGCTAATTGACATGGGCAAGGCGTATTACTGCTTCTGCACCAAGGAACGCATAGATGCACTTCACAAGGCGCAGGCTGAGGCGAAGCTCTCGAATCAGACCTATGACAGAAAGTGCAGGGATCTGCCGCCCGAGGAGGTAAAGCGGCTTCTTGAGGCGGGTACATCATATGTTATCCGTCAGAAGATGCCTACAGAGGGCAGCACCACATTCCATGATGTGCTTTACGGCGATATAACCGTTGACAATACTATCCTTGACGATCAGATACTCATTAAGGCTGATGGAATGCCCACCTACAACTTTGCAAACGTCATTGACGATCATCTTATGGAGATAACTCATGTTGTAAGAGGAAACGAATATCTTTCCTCTGCTCCGAAATACAATCTTCTCTATGAGGCGTTCGGCTGGGACGTGCCTCAGTATATCCATGTGGAGCATATTATGAGAGATGCGCAGCATAAGCTGTCAAAGCGTGACGGAGATGCTTATTTCGGAGATTTTACCGAAAAGGGATTTTATGTTCCTGCAATAATAAATTATATTGCGCTTTTAGGCTGGGCGCCAAAGGGTGAAAACGAAATATATTCCCTTGATGAGCTTGTAGAGGAATTTGATATAAGCGGGCTTTCCAAATCTCCCGCAGTTTTTGACATAGTTAAGATGAAAGCAATCAATGCTGAGCATATCAGACGTATGTCCCATGAGGAATTCAAGGCGGCAGCGCTGCCCTATATCCGACAGAGCTGCAAGCGTGAGGATATAAATATTGACGTTCTGACGGACACATTGCAGCCCAGAACCGAGCTTTTTACCGATATACCCGAAAAGGTGGATTTTATTGATAAGATGCCCGAATATTCTGCCGACCTATATTTTAGCAAAAAAATGAAAACCAATGCGCAAACTGGTCTTGAAGCCTTAAAGCAGCTCCGCCCCCTGCTTTCGGAGATAACCGACTGGAATGGGCAGACCATACATGAGCGGATATTTGCCGAAATAGAAAAAACGGGCGTGAAAAACGGTTATATGCTCTGGCCTCTGCGTGTGGCGCTTTCGGGAAAAGCGGTCACTCCCTGCGGCGGGATAGAGCTTGCGGCTATACTCGGAAAGACAGAAACGCTTGACCGTATTGATGCGGCAATAGAAAAGCTCAGCTGAGATTTTACCGTCATTTACCGCAATTATCACGAAACAGTCACATTAGAGCGGTAAAATAGAAAAGGCTTTACGGAATTTTTCTCTATGAGAGGAGAGCATTTATCAATGATCGAGGTCAAAAACCTTACAAAGCATTACGGCGCAAAAAAAGCCGTCAATGATATTTCCTTTACCGTAAACGATGGGGAAATACTGGGATTTCTGGGACCTAACGGCGCAGGAAAGTCAACGACCATGAACATTCTTACGGGATATATTTCCTCCACCGACGGGCAGGTGCTTATAAACGGGATCGACATTTTAGACGACCCCACAGCGGCAAAAAAGGAGATAGGCTATCTTCCCGAGCTGCCGCCACTTTATCTTGATATGACGGTAAAGGAATATCTGAATTTCATCTACGATCTAAAAAAGTGCAAGATACCGAGAAAGGCACACATTGAGGACGTTTGCAAGCTGGTAAAGATAACAGATGTTTACAATCGTGTAATAAAGAATCTGTCAAAGGGCTACAAACAGCGTGTGGGCATGGCTCAGGCACTTATCGGCAATCCGAAAATACTCATTCTTGACGAGCCGACAGTAGGACTTGACCCGAAGCAGATACTGGATATACGCAACCTTATAAAAAGGCTGGGGAAAAAGCATACGGTAATACTTTCCTCTCATATCCTTTCGGAAATACAGGCGGTATGCGACAGGATAGTTATTATCAACAACGGCGTTATAGCGGCGGACGACACCACAGAGAACCTGACCGGCCGTGTTACGGGCGTACTCAGATATACCGCAAGGATAGAAGGACCGAGAGAGGAGATAATCAAGGTCATAGCAGGTATAAACGGTGTGGAAAACGTCACTGCCGAAATGGAGCGTGAACCGGGCGCATACGACTATGAAATAGAGGTAAAGGAAGGCTCAGATATCCGCAGAGAGCTTTTCAAGCGCATGGTATCAAGGAATTGGGTAGTTCTGGAAATGCATTCGGACAAGCTCACTTTAGAGGACATCTTCCTTAAAATAACAATGGGTGACGAGGTAAAACTTGGCAGTACCTCCGTGTCTGACGAGGATACAAGACGGGAGCTTATGGACAAGGTATCGGGTGCAGTTCTTGCGGCTGAAATAGCGGGACAGGACAAGTCAGAAGATGCAGATGCGCAGGCAGAAGCGGAAAATGAAAACGGAGGTGAGGAATAATGGGCGCAATATTCAAAAGAGAGATGAAGGCATATTTTTCATCTCCTATCGCCTATATTTTCCTTGCGGTGTTCTATTTGTATTCGGGAGTTTACTTTGTGCTTATAAATCTGAATCCCACAGGAGCGACTACCGATCTTTCCTATGTGTTTACTCAGGTATTTACGATAATAATGATAATTCTTCCTCTGCTTACCATGAGACTTATGTCAGATGAAAAGAAGCTCAAAACAGATCAATGTCTGCTGACAGCTCCTGTAAGCCTTTCGGGAATAGTAATGGGTAAGTTCCTTGCGGCATTTGTTGTCTATCTTTGTGCAATGGCGATATACATTCCCTACATCATTGTGCTTTACAGCGAAGCGGGATATATGATATGGTCAACGGTTATCGGCAATATAGTTGGGCTTGCCCTTGTGGGAGCGGCATTCATTTCCATAGGGATATTTGTTTCATCTCTTACCGAGCTTCAGATAGCCGCAGCCATATTCGGCGTAATAATAAACTTTGTGCTTTTTATGATAGACGTATTTGCCTCCTACGTATCGTGGGCGCCCCTGCGCACGGTGATGATCTCCATTGGTTTCTACAGTCGTTATGTTGAATTTACACAGGGTATTCTTAATATTACAAGCGTTATATTCTTTATCAGTGCGGTGTTCGTGTTCAATTTCCTGACCGTAAGGGTACTGGAAAAACGCCGCTGGAGCTGATAACCTAAATAATCTCGAAAGGAATGAAAATAATGGCTGAAAATAATAATACCCCCGAAAATGAGCAGGATACTCCCGCAGAGGAGAACACAGAAAAAAAGACGGGCAAGAAAAAGAAAAAGGAGATCGACCCCGAAAAGGCGGCACAGAAACGGTATAACCGCAGGAAAATGAAATACGGTTCGGTAGCTACAGCGATAACGATCGTGGTTCTTGCAGTGGTAGTCGCTGTAAATGTAGTCGTGGATATGCTTTCGGATAAGATAGATATGATTGTTGACCTTACTCCGGACGGCAGCTTTGAAGTTTCCGAAAATACAATGGATTATCTTGCATCATTAAATGAGCCTGTGCAGATAGTATGTATGACAAATGAGCAGACTTTCAGCACCTCCACATATATCTACTACAAGCAGGCTTATGAGATACTGAAAAAGTATGAGATCTACAGTGATAATATTGACGTAATATTTGTAGACCCCGTTGAGGATCCGACCTATGCCAACCGTTTCAGCACCGATTTTAACTACAAGGGCGAGATCAGTGCATATGATATAGTAGTGGCAAGCGACAAGCGGATGAAGAAGCTGAGTATTCAGGATCTTTACAATACCGAGAGCTATTTTGATTATTCCACGTTCCAGCAGAGGGAGGATATAGTATCCTCAAAGGCGGAGCAGGAGCTTACATCTGCGGTTATGTACGTTACCGATCCCGACCCCATGCAGGCAGTGGTATTCAAGAGCGAGACATCGTGCAGTTCCTACGACAATGTGATGAATATTTTAAGCTCCAACGGTTTTGAAGTAAGCGAGATAGACCCGCTTACCGAATCTCTCCCCGAGGAAACGGATCTTGTAGTCATCAATGCACCTCTCAACGACTATGATACAAATGTAATTGACGAGCTTTATGATTTTCTGGATAACGGAGGAAATTTAGGAAAGAACCTTATCTATCTTGCCGATCTTACACAGAAGGAAACAGCAAATATAGACGCCTTTCTTGCCGAGTGGGGCATAAAGGTTGAGCAGGGTACGGTAGGCGATCAGGATCCCAACAATCTCCAGTCCCAGAGCTATTATGTGGTGAGAAACTACATTTCCGAAAATGATTTTTCGGGGAATGTCTCACAGACTTCACTGCCTGTGATAAATTACCAGTCACGCCCCATAACACTGCTTTTTGACACCAAGGACACAAGAACGGCAGTTTCCCTTTTGCAGACAAAGGACACAGCTTTCGTGCTGACCGCAGAAATGCAGGAGGCAGCGCAGAACAATGAGGATCCTCAGATAGTAAACGGAGTTCAGACAACTATGGCGGTAGGCAGAAAATATATCTTTGACAGCGAAAACAAGCAGGTATTCAGCAATGTCCTTGTTATCGGCTCAGCAGAGGACTTAGACGAGGCGTTTACATCATCTGCATACTATAACAACGGCGATTACTTTGTATCGATCCTCAACACCATGACGGGCAAGACAACGGGTATAAACATAGTAGCAAAGGATCTTTCCGCAGAAACATTTGATATGGATCAGGGAAAAGCGGGAAATTATTCCACACTGTTTATTATAGTAATTCCTGCTGCGGTGCTTATTGCAGGTATCGTTGTGTTTGTGAGAAGGAGAAGCAAGTGATATGAAGTCGAATATCAGGATGCTTATTGCGGCAGTGATAATTCTTGTGGTTTTAGGCGGGGCAGCAGCGGCTATCTACTTTGCAGGCGGTGATGATGAGGAAGCAGCAGAGGAAACGACTGCATCTCAGACCGAAGCCGCCTCCCGGATGCTTTACGACAAGGACCCGTCAGGGATAGAAAATATCCACATCAAAAATGAAACGGGCGAGTATGACATAAAGAAATTTGCAGATGATGCATGGTTCGTAGAGGAATTTGCGGGGATAAACCACAGCACAACGGCAGTAAAGGAAGCCCTTGACGGTGCGGCGACCGTCACATCACAGCAGCTTGCATCAGAAAACGCCGCCGATATGTCTGTATACGGACTTGACGCCCCCAGAGCAGATGTTACCGTTAGCTTTGGGGACGGTGACAAGCTCATGCACATAGGCGCAGAAGCACCTACAGCAGGACTTGTCTACATTTCCTTTGATGATGAAAAGACGGTGTATGCTGTGAATACTTCCGATGTAGACTGTTTTTTGCAGGATAAATTCTACTATGTGGCAAAAACTGTCTACACCGCAAAGCAGCCTGCCGATGAAAACGACACCACAGATTACACTAAGATAGACAAGATAACCATATCAAGAAAGGATATCGACTATGACATTGTACTCGAGTACGATATCCGTCAGGATCAGGACGAGATAATCACGGGCAATTCTTCATCTCATGTAATGACAAGTCCCGTTCACCTTGACCTTAACCCCGATCTTGCCTATGATACCCTGAGCAAGGTATTTGATCTTACCGCCTCGCAGGTGGCAGTAGTTGCACCGAGTGAAGCAATGATGAAGCAGTTCGGACTTGATGATCCCTTCTGTCTTGTAAAATTTGACATTGCGGGGGAGACATTTACATTCCGCATAGGCAATGAGTATACAGATGAAAACGGCAAGCAGACAGGTTATTTCTGTTATGCCGAGGGCATAGATGTAATTTATGTGTTTGACAATTCGTCCGTGCCGTGGGCAACAGTCATGCCTATGGATATTACAATGACAATGATAACAAGCACATATATTTATGCGGTAAACAAGCTGGAAATAACCGACAGTGAGGGTACTGTCACATTTAATTTAAACGGTGACGCCGATAATTTTGCAGTGGAATGCGGCGACCCCGATGTGACAGCAGACAGCTTTAAGGATCTTTACCAGTATATCCTCCGTGCCCCCGCAGAGGAGCTGTATCTGGAGGAGAACAATGACCCTGCATACCTGACTGTGACAATTGAAAATGATATGGGTACAGATGTTATTGAGTTTGCAGAAGCTGCGGACAGAATGTCAGTGATAAGGTTAAACGGCGTTACGAGTTTCAGATGCAGGACAGCATATGCACAGCGCCTTTCGGAAAATCTCCGCCGCATTTTAGAGGGAGAAAAGGTTATCACCACATGGTAACTATTCCGACATATTCTGCAATAATAAAGATGTATAATAAAAGAGCAGCGTCTGCGGAAAATTGTGTGAAAAATATCTGAAAATATGAAAATAACACTTGATTTTTTAATTTATCTGTGTTATAATTATTAAAAATAATCGCAGACAGCAAAAAAAGAGAAAAGGAGGAACAGCTATGAGCGAACAGGAGACTAAAGTGACAAAGCCCGCATTTTTCAGCTATAAGGGATTTCCGCTGGTTAGAAAGGGCGATGAGATCTATTACGGAAATATGTACGATAATTATGTTATCAGAATGCAGATCACCGAAAAAACAAAGGTAGGCGACATTGACGTAGCAAGCAAGGTAAAAATCTATAAAATGGCAACAGATGAAAAGCTGAACCCGCTGGAGGCAGTGGTAAAGCAAAGTGAAAAAAGCAGTCTTTACGAGGCGTTTGATATCGCATACATCTGGCTGACAAGGTAGTTAAGTTTATTCGCAAGAGGCAAGAGTTATCCTGCCTCTTGTTTTTGTCATTTTTCAGCTCTGCCCCGCATATGCTTTAGCAGAGGTGATAGGAATGCGCAGAACTGTACAGGCAACAAAGCGGACGGAGATCATTACAACAGGTTTTATATCGGTGCTGGCGGGGATCGGCGCACTGACCGTGTCATCACTGATATTATCGGCATTTGCGGCGGTAACGGATCTGCCCGAGAGCATGATCCGTGCAATGTCGGGGATAGCGCTTGCTGCGGGGTGTTTTGCCTGTGCATTCTGCACCGCCAACCGCAGACGCAGAGGGGGACTTTCCTCGGGGCTGATGTGGGGGCTTGGAGTGTTTTTACTGGCGCTTATTGCGGGTGCGCTTACGGTGAGGGTATTTTCTGCAGGCGGGGTAATTACAAAAATGATAATCATAATCACCGCATCGGCTATAGGCGGCATAAAGGGTGTGAATACAAGACCTGTTTTCAGAAGATAAAATCACCAAAAAGCCGTGTTATGAGCTGCCGTAATTTGTAATAATCGCCGAATATTCTGTCAGATATTGAAATCGGTCGAAAAATGTGCTATACTGAATATAAATCATTTTTGGGGAGGATAAGAAGATGAAACACATTAAGACCATTAACGGAGCAAACCTCAGACAGACAGCTGCCAAGGGAGGCTGCGGCAAGTGTCAGGCATCATGTCAGTCTGCCTGCAAGACTTCCTGCACGGTAGCCAATCAGAAGTGCGAAAAGTAACAGCCTGTGTCGGAAAGGATCACGAGGACAGATGCCGGAAAGGAGTTTTTCGGCTCTGTCCTTTTGGGTATTTTAAGGAATAATGGAAATTATGCGGGGTAAGCTCCATTTGAAAGGAATGTGAAAATTATGATACATAAATACAAGCTGGGCGGCTATAATATCGTGCTTGACGTGAACAGCGGCGGGGTGCATCTTGTGGACGAGCTTACCTATGATATGCTGGATAACGTCGAACCTCCCTTTGATGAGGAATGTCCTCATGCCGTTACAGAAAAATTATCCAGATTTTACCATAAAGAAGATATTCTTTCCTGCTACGAGGAGGTAAAGGAGCTTTATAACGAAAAAATACTTTTCTCCGAGGACGATTACGAGAAATATGCAGCCTTTTCGGTGGCATCGCCTGTTAAAGCCATGTGTCTGCTGGTGGCGATGGACTGCAATCTTCGCTGTGAATACTGCTTTGCCTCTACGGGCGATTATTCCATGGGGCGCAGGGTCATGAGCTTTGAAACGGGCAGGAAAGCCCTTGATTTTCTTCTTGAAAATTCGGGGGACAGGCAGAATTTAGAGGTAGATTTCTTCGGCGGAGAGCCTCTCATGAACTGGGAGGTTGTAAAGCAGCTTGTGGAGTACGGCAGGTCAAAGGAAAAGGAATGGGGTAAGAAATTCAGATTTACCATTACCACAAACGGACTTCTTCTTGACGAGGAAAAAGCAGATTTCATCAACAGGGAAATGTCAAATGTAGTCCTGTCAATAGACGGCAGGAAAGAGGTAAACGACCGTGTAAGAAAGCGTGCGGACGGCACAGGCACATATGACAGGATCGTTGAAAACTTTTTAATGCTTGCAAAAAAGCGCAATTTTGAAAATTATTACGTGAGAGGGACTTTCACGAAATATAATCTTGATTTTGCAGATGATGTATTTCATCTTTATGAGCTGGGATTCGATCAGATATCCGTAGAGCCTGTGGTATGCGGTCATGACGAGAAATATGCCATTACCGAGAAGGAGCTGCCCGCAGTTTTTGCAGAGTATGAAAGACTTGCTCAGATGATCATCGAAAGCAGGAAAAAGGGCAAAAAGTTTAATTTCTTCCATTTCATGCTTGATCTGGATCAGGGACCCTGTGCCATTAAGCGGCTGCGGGGCTGCGGCTCGGGAAATGAATACGTTGCCGTGACTACCGAGGGAGACATTTATCCCTGTCATCAGTTTGCGGGGATAAGCGAATTTCTCATGGGAAATATAAACACCGGGGAATTTGATGAGCAGATGAAAAAGCGTTTTGCGGGCGCTCACATCTACAGCAAGTCAGACTGCAAAAAATGTTGGGCAAGGTTCTATTGCAGCGGAGGGTGCAACGCCAATAATCATATCTATGCAGGGGATATTCTTTCTGCTCACAAGCTCTCCTGCGAGATAGAAAAAAAGCGGTTGGAATGTGCCATTATGATAAAGGCAGCCGAGGCAGAGGGTGAGTGCTGATACACGGGTACGGATACATTGCCTTTAAACAGAGCGGTTATAAAATGATAATACCGCATATCTTATTCTGATAATAGGGAGCAAACAAAAAAATGCCGAGAAAAAAAAGGGACGACAAAAATCTGCAAAAATCTTCCGCACCAAAGATGAATGCCTATATAGCGGGCAGCGGCATTGTTGCAGAGCAGCAGATAACCGATACACTTGAAAAGAATTATATGCCCTATGCCATGAGCGTTATCGTTTCGAGAGCGCTCCCCGAGATAGACGGCTTCAAGCCCTCTCACAGAAAGCTCTTGTACACCATGTACAAAATGGGGCTTCTCACGGGAAATAAGACAAAATCAGCCAATATCGTGGGACAGACAATGAAGCTCAATCCTCATGGAGATGCGGCAATTTATGAAACTATGGTGCGTCTTGCCAGAGGAAACGAAGCCCTCCTGCACCCCTATGTGGAGAGCAAGGGCAATTTCGGAAAGGCTTATTCGAGGGATATGGCATATGCCGCCCCCCGATATACCGAGGCAAAGCTGGAGCCGATATGTGCGGAGCTTTTCAGGGATATAGACAAGGAAACTGTTGATTTTGTCCCCAATTATGACAATGAAACAGTAGAGCCTACGCTGCTCCCTGCCACATTTCCCTCTGTGCTTGTCAACAACAACATGGGAATTGCCGTGTCAATGGCAAGCAATGTCTGTTCCTTTAATCTGAGTGAGATTTGTGAAGCAACAATAGGGCTTATAAAAAATCCGGATATGGATCTTTTAGGAGTGTTAAAGGGTCCTGATTTTCCGGGCGGAGGGTATATCGTATACGATGAAGCGGAAATGGACAAGATATACCGCACGGGCAGAGGTTCTGTGCGTATCCGCTCAAAATACAGCTATGATGCGGATGCTCACTGTATCGAGATCACCGAGATACCCTATACCACCACCATTGAGCAGATAAAGGATAAGATAGTAGAGCTTGCCAAGGCGGGAAAGGTAAAGGAAATATCCTATATCCGAGATGAATCCGACCTTAACGGTCTGAAAATAGCCATTGACATAAAAAAGGGCGTTGATCCGGATAAGCTCATGCGCAGGCTTTTCAGGCTCACCACCTTAGAGGATACCTACTCCTGCAACTTTAATATCCTTATCGGAGGATATCCGAAGGTAATGGGAGTTTATGAAATACTGGGCGAATGGACGGCATTCCGCAAGGAGTGTGTCAAGCGCAGAGTATACTTTGAGCTTAAAAAGAAAAAGGAAAAGCTGCATCTTCTCTACGGACTTAAAAAGATACTTCTTGATATTGACAAGGCGATAAAGATCGTCCGTGAGACCGAAGAGGAGGCAGATGTAGTCCCCAATCTGATGATAGGTTTCGGCATTGACGACATACAAGCGGAATATGTGGCGGAGATAAAGCTCAGACATCTGAACCGTGAGTATATCATCAGCCGTATCGCAGAGACAGAGCAGCTTGAAAAGGATATTGCCGAAATGGAGGATATTCTGGGAAGTGAAAAGAAAATTCTGAATATCATCATTTCAGAGCTTAAGGAAGTGGCGAAGAAATACGGTCAGCCCAGAAAGACGCTTTTCTGCTATCCCGAAGAAAACGAGGAGGAGGAACCCGAGGAGGATACTCCCGATTATCCTGTGAACCTGTTCCTGACAAGGGAGGGGTATTTCAAGAAGATAACGCCCCAGTCCCTCAGAATGTCAGGAGAGCATAAACTAAAGGACGGCGATGTAATGGAAACTGTCATTGAAGCCACAAACCGCACGGAGATCCTTTTCTTTACGGACAAATGTCAGGTGTACAAGACAAGAGCGTCGGAATTTACGGATACAAAGGCATCTGCACTTGGTGACTATGTACCTGTAAAGCTGGAGTTTGAGGAAAATGAAAATGTACTCTGCATGATAACCACCACAGATTACAGCGGCTTTCTTTTCATGATATATGAAAACGGCAAGGCGGCAAAAGTGCCTCTTTCGGCATATGAAACAAAGACCAACCGCAAAAAGCTGATGAAAGCATTTTCGGACAAGTCAAGGCTTGTGAAGATGATATTTATTGAGGATAATGCCGATATACTGATGATGTCAGACAAGGGCAGAGCAATTATTTTCAATACCGCCCTTGTACTTCCCAAGTCCGCAAGAGATACAGTAGGCGTTCAGTGCATGACCCTAAAGGGCGGCGCAAGGACGGAAAAGGCATGGAAAATTGAGGAGGAAAAGCTTGGTGAGCTTTCCAAATTTGTCATGAAGTCCATACCTGCAAGCGGCTGTCTTGCAAAGGGCATTGACGATCCCGACCAGACAAAATTGTAAAATCGAAAGGGTGTTACAGATGACAGATCCCGTAAATATATTGAGGCATACCCGTACTGTTATACATCACCGCAGACAGGTGCGGAAAAACTGTTTTCGTGCAGGACTGTACTGGCAGGGTATAACTCACGATCTTTCAAAATTCAGTCCCGAGGAATTTCTCATTAGCTGCAAAATGTATCAGGGAAACAGAAGTCCCAACGAGGCTGAAAGGGAGCTTTACGGTTACAGCCGTGCATGGATGCACCATAAGGGCAGAAATAAGCATCATTTTGAGTACTGGACGGACTACAACCCCGCAACAAGAAGAATGGCTCCCGTAAAAATGCCCCTTATCTACGTAGCGGAGATGTTCTGCGACAGGGTAGCCGCAAGCAAGACCTATCTGGGGGACAGTTATACCGATTCCTCGCCCCTTGCCTATTACCGCAGAGGAAATGCCGCCCACAGGATAATTCACCCGGATACGGCAAAGCTGCTGGAAAAGCTGCTGGTAATGCTGTCTGAGCATGGTGAGGATTATACATTTGCATACATTAACTATATTCTCAGAGGACGAAGAAAACAGCGTAGGAGCGGAGTATGAGCTTGCGTGAAAGAATAGAGGAACAGCTCCTCAGTGTAAAAAATCCCTCACGATATATCGGCGGGGAGCTTAACAGCGTGGTAAAGGATAAAAGCAAGGTAGACGTAAGGTTTGCATTCTGCTTTCCCGATTCCTACGAGGTGGGAATGTCCCATATCGGCATGAAAATACTCTACTCACTGAAAAATGCCCGTGAAAACTGGTGGTGTGAAAGAGTTTTTGCTCCATGGGAGGATTTTGAAGCCGTTATGCGGGAAAATAATATCCCTCTTTACGGGCTTGAAAGCCTTGAACCCATACGTGATTTTGATTTTATCGGATTTACGGTACAGTATGAGCTTTGCTATACAAATATCCTCAATATGCTGGATCTTGCGGGACTTCCCGTTCTTGCCCGTGACAGGGGAGAGGACACGCCTGTAGTTGTGGCGGGAGGACCGTGCGTATGCAATCCAGAGCCGCTGTGTGATTTTATTGATCTGTTTATAATCGGCGAGGGTGAGGAGGTCAATATAGAACTTCTTGAGCTTTATGAGCAGATGAAAAAGTCGGGAGAATATTCAAAGGAAGCATTTCTTGAAGCAGCAGCGGGGATCGAGGGGATTTATGTTCCGAAGTTTTACGATGTATCTTACAACAGCGACGGCACAGTAAATTCTGTAAAACCTAACCGTTATGCTGTTCCCTCTGTGGTGAAAAAGCGGATAATTTACGATCTTGACAAGGTGTTTTATCCCGAAAAATTTGTTGTGCCTTTTTCAGAGATAGTCCATGACAGGGCGGTTGTAGAGGTTTTAAGGGGCTGTATACGGGGGTGCAGATTCTGTCAGGCGGGATTTATCTACCGACCGTTCAGGGAAAAATCCACAGCCGAAATTGTACGTCAGACAAAATGCCTTTGTGAGTCTACAGGCTACGAGGAGGTATCACTTTCCTCCCTCAGCACCAGCGACCATTCCGAAATAGAGAAAATGCTCACCGAAATGACCGATTACACCGAGGGGGAGAAGGTGAATCTTGCTTTGCCCTCCATGCGCATTGACCGTTTCAGCAAGGAGCTTATGGAGCAGCTTTCAAAGGTGCGCAAAAGCGGTCTTACCTTTGCGCCCGAAGCGGGGACACAGAGGCTGAGAGATGTTATAAACAAGAATATTACCGAGGAGGAAATATTTTCCGCCTGCAAAACTGCCTTTGAGGGTGGCTATGCGGCAGTAAAGCTCTATTTTATGATGGGTCTGCCCACCGAAACAGATGAGGATATACTGGGCATAGCCGATCTTGCCCTGCGTATTGCCGATATATATTTTCAGAATAAAAGCCGTCCGAAAGGACAAAGGCTGAGTATATCGGTAAGTGTGGCTACATTTGTACCAAAGCCCTTTACCCCTTTCCAGTTTGAAGCACAGATCACAGCTGAGGAAATATCCCGTCGTCAGAAGCTGCTGCTTGACGCAACCAAAGGAAAACGTTATATCAATATAAGCTATCATAATTATAAGGTAAGCGTTTTAGAGGCAGCCCTTGCCAAGGGTGACAGGCGTATGGGCGCTGTTATAAAAAAGGCATGGGAAATGGGCTGTAAATTTGACGGCTGGGACGAGTTTTACAGATATGAACGCTGGCCGGACGCCTTTGCACAGACGGGCAGTGATATAGATTTTTATGCTCACCGCCCCATGTCCTTTGAGGAAACTGCTCCATGGGAGCATCTGGATTACATGATATCAAAGGATTTCTTTATAAGGGAAAACAAAAGGGCAAAGGAGGAAAAAACCACCCAAAGCTGCCGTGAACGGTGTGCGGGGTGCGGCGTGAATAAGGCAGCAGGGAGGGAATGCTTTTGAATAAGACCGATCTGAGAGTGTTTTTTTCCAAAAAGGGGAGAGCGGTTTACATCTCTCATCTTGATCTGCTGCGGACAATGCAGAGAGCGCTGAAACGCTCGGGACTGCCCGTCTGGTACTCCGAGGGATTTAATCCGAGGATATACCTTAATTTTCCCCTTGCCCTTTCTCTGGGAGTTGAGGGAGAATGTGAGCCTATGGATCTGTGCGTCACGGAGGAGATCCCGGGCGAGGAGTTTGCGGCAAGGCTTTCTGCGGTCTGTCCTGAGGGTATCGGCATTATTTCGGCAGGAAAGCCTGTTTACAGGAATAAGGATATAGGCTCTGCACAGTATCTGCTGGGATTTTCGGGAGAATGTAAAGCTCTTTCAGGGGAGCTTGACAAGATGCTTGCAAGAGATACAATTGAGGTCATGAAGCATTCAAAGAAAAAGGGAATGATAAGTGTAGACATAAAGCCCCATATCATTATAGGGGAAAGGACGCTTAGCGACAGGGGACTCGAGGTAAAGGTATGTTTACCCGCAGGCAGTGAAATAAGCCTTAACTGCGGCGTATTTTCCGATGCGTTCACGGCGCAGTGCATGAGTGCGGGGATCAGTACAAGGCTGAATTGTGCAAAGCGTACAAATATTTATTGCAAAAATGGTGACTTTTTTAAATAATCTGAAAAAATAAAAAAACCACTTGCAATTTAAGGGGAAATGTGGTAAAATATAATAGCATATTGGATCCGCCATTTTTGGTGAGATTAGTGCTGTCCTTGTAAAAGGACAACATTAAATGGACAGTCCGCTGCTCTGCCGTTTGCCGTATGCGTCATCAGAGAAAACGGAAAAACGGAGTAAGAATGTCTTAAAGTTATGGAGGAATGAAAATGGACGCACTTAAAGCTATAAGCGATGCAAGCTTAAAAAGCGAAGTCCCCTCTTTTGAGGTGGGCGACACCGTTAAGGTACACGTAAGGATCAAGGAGGGACAGAAGTACAGGATACAGATCTTCGAGGGTACTGTTATTGCAAAGAGACACGGCGGTATCAGCGAGACCTTTACCGTAAGACGTGTAGCACACGGCTGCGGTATCGAGAGAGTTTTCCCTGTACATTCTCCTGTTGTTGACAAGGTAGAGGTAGTAAGAACAGGTAAGGTAAGAAGAAGCAAGCTCTACTATCTGCGTGACAGAGTCGGCAAGGCTGCAAAGGTCAAGGAGCAGATCCGCTGACCTGCTATCCCTACAACAAGCGAAAAGCGCCGCATAACGGCAGCTTTATGCCGTTATGCACAAATGCTTTTTGTCCGCAAACCGAAAGGACTGAGCTAAATGGCAAAGTACCAAGTGAACTATGAAGCGGCAGACGATGATGAGAACAAGAAAAACGGCATACCCTACGAGGATTTCCTTGAATGGGTTGAGACTATAATTTTCGCTCTTTTCACCGTGATAATAATATTTACATTTATTCTCAGACAGGCAAATGTTGACGGCGAATCCATGCTCCCCACCTTAGAGGACGGGGAAAGATTGATAGTAAATCACCTTTTCTATGAGCCCGAGGTAGGAGATATCGTAATAGTCAACAGCAAGGGGCTGGGCAAGCCTATTGTAAAACGTGTCATAGCAAAAGGCGGAGATGAGGTCAACATAGATTTCTCCACAGGAGAAGTGTCCGTAAACGGCACGGTACTGGAGGAGGATTATATAAAGGATCTGACCAAGCTCGATGAGGGCGGTCATGATTATCCTGTTGTTGTACCGGAAAACTGTTATTTTGTTATGGGTGACAATCGTATGAATTCCCGTGACAGCCGTGATGCTGCTGTAGGATTTATCACCGAAGAGGAGATAATGGGTAAAGCAGTATTCAGAATATGGCCGCCTGACAGGATTGGCACACTCAGCTGAGCGGCATCTGTTTTGCCTTGCAGATGAGTCTTTACGGAGCTGTGCATGATAAGTCTGTCCGGTCAAAATTAAAGGGAATAGTTATTTTTGCAGATCAAGGCAAACAAAGCATATGCCCGGGGAAGTGAAGGGTGTATGCATTAATTACGATTTATCGGAGGAAAAGACAGACGGATATATTCGTTTGCTTTTCCTTTTCTTTTAATTGAGGTGTGAATATGAACGAAATCCCGTCAATACAGTGGTTTCCCGGTCATATGACAAAGACCCGCCGAATGATGGAAAAATGTCTGCCTCTGGTAGATGCCGTCACCGAAATAATTGACGGCAGAGTTCCAATGTCCTCACGGAATCCCGAAATAAACACACTGACAGCGGGAAAACCACGGGTCATAGTAATGAACAAATGCGATGCCGCCGATGAACGGCTTACAGCTGCATGGGAAAAATATCTCGGCTCTGACGGCTCACAGGTCATATCCGCCGACTGTCGGACGGGAAAGGGTCTTGATAAATTCGTTCCCGCCGCAAGGAGAGCGCTTGCACCTCTTATAGAAAGGCTTGCCGCAAAGGGTATGAGCGGCAGACCGCTGCGGCTTATGGTGGTAGGTATCCCGAATGTAGGAAAGTCCTCCTTTATCAACCGCATGGCAGGTCAGAAGAAAGCAAAGGTCGAGGATCGTCCGGGAGTTACAAGGGATAAACAGTGGGTAACTGTTGACAATGATCTGGAGCTTCTTGATATGCCCGGTGTACTCTGGCCGAAGTTTGATGATATGCGTGTAGGGGAAAAGCTGGCGTTTACAGGTGCAGTAAAGGACGATGTGGTGGATACCGAGCTGCTTTCCTGCCGTCTGCTCCTTACTCTGCGAGAGATCTGCCCCGAAAATATCGTTAAAAGATACGGAATTTCTCTTGAAACACCCGAAGAGGACGAGGAAATGGAAAGCGGCATGACAATGGGCTGCGTTTCGGGATATGAGCTGCTTATGCGGATAGGCAGAGCAAGAGGTATGCTTATGCGGGGCGGGGAGATAGATACCGAAAGAGCCGCCGCTGCCGTTCTTGACGAGTTCAGGAGCGGAAAGCTGGGACGGATAACATTAGAGCGGCCGGAGGAATATAAATGATGGAAACAGTCAGCAGAACAAGTCCCCTGTTTGATTTTGACAGGGAGGAGCGGAAGGCTCTCGGCGTTTTCTGCGGAATGGACGAGGCGGGCAGAGGACCGCTTGCAGGAGATGTTTACGCCGCCGCCGTTATTTTTGACGATGATTTATATATAGAGGGGCTTGACGACAGCAAAAAGCTCACCGAAAAAAAGCGTGAGGCTCTTTTTGACGAGATAACCGAAAGGGCAACTGCTTACTGTATCGCTTCTGTGTCTGTTGAGGAGATAGAGCGGATAAATATTCTGAATGCTGCCATGCTTGCCATGAAACGTGCCTGTGAGGGGTTATCGGTAAAGCCTGATTGGGGCATTGCTGACGGCAACAGGACACCTCAGCTTGATATTCCCGTAAAAAGCTTTGTAAAGGGAGACGGAATATCTGCAAGCATAGCTGCCGCATCTGTTCTTGCAAAGGTGACAAGGGACAGATATATGATTAAAATGGCAGAGAAATATCCGCAGTGGCAGTTTGAGCGGCATAAGGGGTACGGCACAAAGCTCCACTATGAAATGCTTGATAAATACGGAGCGTCTCCTATACATCGGGAGAGCTTTCTGAAAAAATATTATGCAGCAAAGCAAAAGTGATACAGGGCGTCTGGGGGAGGAGCTTACCGCCTATTATTTGCAGCGTTCGGGTTATCGGATAATAAAGCGCAATTTCAGGATCAAGGGCGGAGAGATAGACATAATTGCCGCAAATGCCGAAATAATCGCATTTGTGGAAGTCAAGACCCGTGATCTTCTGGCACTGGAAAAAGGGGTTCAGGCGGTAAAAAGCCGCAAGCAAAGTCTGGTGATACGCACAGCGGAGGAGTATCTTTACCGCAATCCCTGTGAGCTTCAGCCCCGTTTCGATATTTCCGAGGTGACTGTTAAAAACGGTAAGATCGTTGATTTCAGGTACTTTGACAATGCATTTTGTGCGCCATACGATCTGGCGCTGTAAGATCCATAAGCTGAGCCGGCATGAATGACAGATCGGCTCAGCGCAGGCGGGTACAACCCGCAGAATAATAAATCGGAAAAGGTGATAATATGTATTACAAAAGCACAAGAAACAGCAGTGTGCAGCTCAGCTCAGCCGAAGCCATTGTGCAGGGCATCTCTGCTGAGGGCGGATTGTTTGTACCCTCAGAGATCCCGTCTGTCAGCATGGACGAGATAAAGACGCTGGGCGGCATGAGCTATCCGGAAAGGGCAGCTTATATTTTTTCAAAATATCTTACCGACTTTACCGAAGCGGAGCTAAAATACTGCACCGAAAGCGCATACACCGACAAGAGCTTCGATTCCGCAAGCATTACGGAGCTTTCTCATCTTTTTGACGGCACCTATGTGCTGGAGCTGTGGCACGGTCCTACCTGTGCATTCAAGGATATGGCGCTTCAGATCCTGCCCTATCTGCTTACAG
Organism: uncultured Clostridia bacterium; assembly: GCA_947625735.1. GTDB lineage: Bacteria > Bacillota > Clostridia > Oscillospirales > Ruminococcaceae > Huintestinicola. The sequence goes on along the minus strand of CANQPL010000007.1, from coordinate 9,179 downwards.
TTTCTCTTAAAAAGCTGAATATTGACAAAAAGGTGGTTATCCTTGTGGCTACCTCAGGAGACACGGGCAAAGCCGCTCTGGAGGGATTTGCAGGGGTAGAGGGTACTTCTGTCATGGTATTTTACCCCGTTGACGGAGTATCAGCAATGCAGAAAAGACAGATGATGACTCAGGACGGTGCAAACGTATCGGTCTGCGCATTAAACGGCAACTTTGACGACTGTCAGAACGGTGTAAAGGCGATCTTCACCGATGAAGCGGTCAAGGAAAGGCTCTCAGAGGGCAAGATGATGTTCTCCTCCGCAAACTCCATAAACTGGGGCAGACTTGCTCCCCAGATCATCTACTATGTATCGGTCTATGCAGAGCTTCTGAAAAACGGTGAGATAAGCGAGGGCGAGAAGATAAATATAGTTGTCCCCACGGGAAATTTCGGAAATATCCTTGCGGCGTACTATGCAAAGAATATGGGTGTGCCTGTAAACAGGCTCATCTGTGCATCAAATGCAAATAAAGTGCTTACCGATTTTATCAATACGGGCATTTATGACAGGAACCGTGAATTTATCACAACTATCTCCCCGTCTATGGATATCCTTATCTCCTCAAACCTTGAAAGACTGCTTTATATCATGAGCGGAGAAAATGATGAGCTTATCCGTGAATGGTTCACAAAGCTGTCCGCAGAGGGCAGATATGAGGTCACAGATGAGGTTAAGGCAAAGCTGAAATCGGATTTTGCGGCGGGATTCTGTGATGATACAGCCACAAAGGCTGTTATCAAGGAGATATACGACAAATATTCCTACACTCTTGACACCCACACCGCTGTTGCTGTCAAGGTATATGAGGATTACCGCAGAGAAACGGGTGATACGACAAAAACCGTTATCGCATCCACCGCAAGTCCGTATAAATTCAGCACTGCCGTAATTGAAGCAATTGAGGGCAGAGCGGAGGAAACAGACGAATTTGAAAAGGTAGAACATCTTCATAAGCTCTCAGGCTACCCTGTACCTGCATCGCTTGCAGCTTTAAAGGATAAGGAGATACGTTTTAAGGATACCATTGACAGAGAGGAAATGTCGGATTACGTGCTGAGGGCACTTTCCCTCTGATATGGCGCTTTTTGCGCTGGGTGATCTTCATCTGTCCTTTGGCACAAAAAAGCCTATGGATATTTTCGAGGGCTGGGAAAATCATACGGAGCGTATAAAAAAAAGCTGGTGTGAAACGGTATCTGAGAGGGATACGGTTGTAATTCCGGGAGATGTATCATGGGCAATGAATTTTGATGAAGCAAAGCCCGATTTTGCATTTATCCACGCACTTCCCGGAAAAAAGATCATTTCCAAAGGCAACCATGATTACTGGTGGACTACCGCCGCAAAGATGAACGCTTTTTTCACCGAAAACGGCTTTACCGATATAAGCATACTCCACAACAATTCCTATCCCTATGAGGCTTACGGCATCTGCGGCACAAGAGGCTGGATAAATGACAACAGCGAGCCTGCCGATGCAAAGGTGCTTGCAAGGGAGGCGGGCAGACTGGAAGCATCAATATCCGATGCCGAAAGACGGGGACTTGAACCGTTGGTATTTCTTCACTATCCGCCCATTTACGGCACTGAGTATAATTATGACATTCTGGAAGTCATGTACCGTCACGGAATAAAACGGTGTTATTACGGTCATGTTCACGGCAGAGCGCATAAATACGCTGTCAACGGTGAGCGGGACGGAATACTTTTCACACTTGTGTCGGGAGATTATAGGCAATTTGTACCATTTAAAATAATGTAATTTGTTTAAAATGCAGAAATAGTAAAATTACTATAGCTTTATTTGAGAATATATGCTATAATATCTTTATATGTTTGATTAAAATGGAGGATGTTATAAATGAGTTTAAAATCTACCAATAAGATCGATGCAAATACCTATGAGCTTGAAGTAGAGGTAAATGCAGAGGATTTTGAGGCTGCTGTCCAGAGGGCTTTTCTTAAAGCAAGAAACAGGATAAACGTTCCCGGCTTCCGTAAGGGCAAGGCACCCCGTAAGATGATCGAGAAGCTGTACGGAGAGGCTGTTTTCTATGAGGACGCAGTAAATGCACTGGTTCCCGTTCAGGTGGGCAATGCTGTTAAGGAAGCAGGTATTGAGCTTGTGACTCAGCCCGATATCGAGGTCACAAGCCTTGATAAAGCAACAGGTGTATCCTATAAGGTAAAGTGCATCGGCAAGCCCGATGTGGAAATTTCCGATTACAAGGGAATAGAAGTAGAAAAATCTGTCAAGACTATCGGTGACGAGGAGGTAAATGCCCGTCTTAAAGCTATGCAGGAGAAGAACGGCAGACTTGTTACCGTAGAGGGCAGGAGCGTAGAAAACGGCGATACCGTAGTCATTGACTTTGAGGGCTTCATGGACGGCAAGGCTTTTGACGGCGGCGCTGAGGACGGCTTTGAGCTGAAAATAGGCTCAGGTCAGTTCATTCCGGGCTTTGAGGAGCAGATCGTAGGCAAGAATGCAGGTGAGGAATTTACCATAAACGTAACATTCCCCGAAAATTATCAGATGACCGAGCTTGCGGGCAAGCCTGCTGAGTTCAGGATCAAGCTCCATGAGATAAAGACCGTTGAGCTGCCCGAGCTTGATGATGATTTTGCAAAGGATACATCTGAGTTTGATACTCTTGATGAGCTTAAAGCTGATGTAAAGAAGAAGTTAGAGGAAGAAGCCGCAGCAAATGCAGAAACAGAAGTAGACAACAAGCTGTATCAGGCTCTTCTTGACAAGATGCAGGCAGAGATCCCTGAGGTAATGTATCAGAACAAGGTAAACGACATGGTAAGAGATTTTGAAGCACGTCTTAACCAGCAGGGTCTTGATCTTCCCATGTATCTTTCCTTTACGGGTATGGACGAGGAAGCCTTCAGAAAGACCTTTGAGCCGCAGGCGCAGAGGACAGTAAAGCTCAGGCTTGTGCTTGAGAAGATCGCAAAGCTGGAGGGCATCGAAATATCTGACGATCGTCTCCTTGAGGAGCTCAACAAGCTGGCGGAGGCATACAAGGTTCCTGCTAAGCAGCTTGCAAACTACATTGATCCTACCGTTTTAAAGGTTGATCTTCTTGTAACAGAGGCAACAAAGATTGTAAAGGATAATGCCGTTATCAAGTGATCCGATAATTTAAGGAGGTATTTTTTAAATGAGCTTAGTGCCTTACGTAATTGAACAGACCGGCAGAGGCGAACGCAGCATGGATATATTTTCACGTCTGCTCAATGACAGAATCATTATTTTGTCCGAGGACGTGAACAATACCACCGCAAGCCTTGTTATCGCACAGATGCTGTTTCTTGAGGGACAGGATCCCGAAAAGGATATCTCCTTTTATATCAACAGTCCCGGCGGAGTTATCACCGCAGGACTTGCGATATACGATACCATGAACTACATCAAGTGTGACGTTTCCACCATTTGTGTAGGAATGGCAGCGTCTATGGGAGCATTTCTGCTGTCTGCGGGAACGAAAGGAAAGAGAATGGCTCTGCCCAATTCCGAGATACTTATACATCAACCTCTTATCGGCGGAAACGGGATCTCGGGGCAGTGTACCGATATCAAGATACATTCCGATCATATGGTGCAGACAAGAGACAGACTTAATCGTATACTTGCCGAAAACACAGGCAAGCCCCTTGATATTATCGAAAGGGATACCGAAAGAGATAATTATATGACTGCCGAACAGGCTGTGGAATACGGTCTTATCGACAAGGTAATTTCCCACAGATAAATATTACTGCGCCGCTCCGCCGCCCCCTGAGACTCGGGAGCAGCAGGGCGGCATTTTGTGAATTGAACGATCGAAAGGAAAATCAGCTATGCCAATGTTAAAACGCTGCAGCTTCTGCGGCAAAAATGAGACTGAAGTGCAGAATATTTTTTCGGCAGGCTCTTCCTGCATCTGCGATGAGTGCATAATCTACTGCTATGAAATGCTTATGAACAACGAATCCTTAGGATATGTGCCGCCGCCGAAATTTTTTGATAAGTCTCCTGAGGATACATCAAAGAAGGGCTTTAAGCTCATAAAGCCCGCCGAGATAAAAAAGGTCCTCGATGAGTATATCATCGGGCAGGACGAGGCAAAGATCGCCCTTTCCGTGGCGGTCTACAATCATTACAAGCGGATAGGACATCTTGACGATGTAAAGGACGTAGAGCTTCAGAAATCAAACATCTGCCTTTTAGGACCTACAGGTGTAGGAAAGACACTGCTTGCCCAGACGCTTGCAAAAATACTTGATGTACCCTTTGCCATAGCCGATGCAACAACGCTGACAGAGGCGGGCTATGTGGGAGACGATGTGGAAAACGTTCTTCTTCGTCTGATACAGGCTGCAAATTTCGATATAGAAGCAGCGCAGCTCGGTATAATCTACATTGATGAGATAGACAAGATCGCCCGTAAATCCGAAAACACCTCCATTACAAGAGATGTAAGCGGCGAGGGCGTTCAGCAGGCGCTTTTAAAGATAGTTGAGGGAACCGTAGCCAATGTACCGCCACAGGGAGGACGAAAGAATCCCTATCAGGAGTTTATCCATATTGATACCAAGAACATTCTCTTTATCTGCGGCGGAGCATTTGACGGACTGGAGCGGATAATCAGGCAAAGAAAGGATTCCTCCGCTTTAGGATTCGGCGCAGACGTCCGCAGCAGATCGGAAATGGAGCTTAATATCTTCAAGGATACCACTCCACAGGATCTGGTAAAATATGGCATGGTACCTGAGCTTGTAGGCAGACTTCCTGTAATAACAGCGCTTGATCAGCTTGATGAAAAGGCGCTTATAAGGATACTGAGCGAGCCGAAAAATGCGCTTATAAAGCAGTATAAGAAGCTCTTTGAGCTTGACGGAGTGGAGCTTGTTTTTGATGATGCGGCACTGACTGCCATTGCACACAAGGCTATCGAGCAGAAAACGGGTGCAAGAGGGCTTCGTGCCATTATAGAGGGTATTCTGCAGGAGGTAATGTTCAATGTTCCCTCCGAGGAGAATGTAAATAAGGTCACCGTTACCGAAGCGTGTGTTACAGAGGGTGCAAAGCCTCTTATAGCAGCGGGAGCAGCGGCAAAACCCAAGAAAAAAGCATGATGACCCGCGCCTCCCGATACATACGGGAGGCATTTTTATAATTACAGCTTACAGGTGCATATCCTTCCTGCAATTTTGCGTTATAAAGAAAATTTAAAAAATGCTTGCATGATACGGCAAAATGTGCTATACTAAAATTACGGATATGAATTTTACATAGAGGAGCGGTTTATGTGAATGCCGAAAGTATTATATTTGATCTGGACGGTACTCTGTGGGACAGCTCAGAAAATGTTGCTGCTGCATGGACAGAGGTAATAAGAAGCTGCGGCAATCCGATGCTTCGTAATATGACCGTTTCGGGTGCTCAGATAAGAGGAGTTATGGGAATGCCCATGGACGCCATAGCAAAGAAGCTGTTCCCCATGCTGTCTGCAACTCAGCAGACAGAGCTGCTGGGAAAATGTGCTGAGCATGAAAATAATTTTCTTGCCGTTCACGGCGGAGAGCTTTTCGAGGGTGAGGAGGAAACACTCAGGCTGCTTTCGGGGGACAGACGGCTTTTTATAGTGAGCAACTGTCAGTGCGGTTATATTGAGTCATTTTTTGAATATTGCGGCTATGAGAGATTTTTTACCGATTATCTGTGCTGGGGAGATACGGGAAAGCCCAAGAGTGTGACCATAAAGCGACTTATGGAAAAAAACAGGTGCCGTTCAGCCGTTTATGTGGGAGATACACAAGGAGATCTGAGTGCGGCGACCGATGCGGGAATACCCTTTGTTCATGCGGCTTACAGTTTCGGCAAGGTTTCCTCTCCCGAAAAGGCGGTAGGCAGAGCAGATAAATTTGCCGATCTTATAAGGATAGCGGAATCATTCGGCACGGAATAACATATTAAAGAAAGTCTGTCGGTCATACTTCGCCCTTGCTTCCGGGGGAGGATAACCGGCAGTTTTTTAATAATATATGACTATCAGTAAATTTTTCGTGAACATTCCGACAGCGTATCGCAAGCCTTTATCCTCTATATTTTAAAAAAGAAAAACCTGTCGGTTGACCCGTTACGGAAACCGGCAGGAATAGAATGATCTATGTCATATAAATTTTTTTGTTCATCTGAAAGCAAGCCCTTTAAATTTTCGGCTCAGGCGGGAGTCTCGCTGCTTTTCTCAACAAGATCGGTAATATCGTCCATAGTGAGCAGCAGTATGTTTCTGCCGTTGTCCGAAAGCAGCCGTCTGCAATAAAGACGTATCTTTCTGCGGCTTCCGTCCTTTCGTTTAAGGAAAAAGTCGTGGGTCTTTGTGCCGTTTACCACATTATCGAAAATATCAGGGGCATCTGAATGTTCCTGAATGTTTACGGAGTAGCGGTTCATCTGCTTCATGTACGGCAGATATTCTTCTCTCGTCATGTCGATTATTTCAGGAAAGCTGTCATTTATGAGCAGGGCTTCACATTCCTTGTCGTGGTACTCTATTATCGCCGCAGCGCCGATATGATTAAACAGAATGGGATTAGTTACAACAGATTCCATCAATTCGCCCGCACTCATCATTTCGCCGTCGTCTTCAATATCGGGGCTGCCGTGATTTGAGGTAAGCAGTGCTTCAAAATCAACAGCGGACATGGGACGGGCAAAATAATATCCCTGCATAAGATCACAGCCGATGTTTTTCAGATACTCTGCCTGCTCTTTAGTCTCAACGCCTTCTGCAAGAACAGGGAGATTGAGCCATCTTGTCATGCGGACGATACAGTTGAGTATGCTCCCGCCCCTGCCTCTGGAGCTTTCGTTCTTATCGTCCAGAAATTTCATATCAAGTTTAAGCAGATCCACCGCAACGTCCTTTAAAGCATTAAGTGAGGAGTAGCCGCTGCCGAAATCGTCCATTTCAACGGTAAATCCGGCATTTTTCAGTGTATCCACTGCCTCGATAAGCTCTGCGGAGCTTTTAATATAAGCAGTTTCGGTGATCTCCAGCGGCAGCAGCTTTTTGGGGATACCGTATTTTTCAAGAAGATGACAAAGATCGGTGCAGATGCCCTCTCTGAGCATATCATATCTTGAAACGTTTACGGAAATAGGTATCTTAATACCCATAGATATCCATTTTTGCTGATGAATGCATACAAGCTCCCAGACAAAGCGGTCAAGCTCATAGATAAGACCGTGTCTTTCAAGCAGCGGGATAAATTCGGCAGGTGATACATTGCCGTGTTTTGGGCTTTGCCACCTTACAAGAGCCTCCGCACCTGCAATTATATTTTCCGAATAGCGGCACTGGGGCTGATAAAAAACGGTAATTTCATTGTGCTTTAAGGCGTATTTGAAATCCTGTATAAGCTCAATCTCCCTCTTGCTGTTTTCCAGCATTTCATCGCAGAAGAAAGCCACCTTGCTGCCGTGAAAATCTTTAAGGGTACGGCGTGCGATGTTTGCCTTGTCAATTGCAGAGGATATGCGCACATCATTTCCTGTAGCGGCAGGAATATAAACGCCCGCCTGAAAATCTATCTTCACATTTGCAGCTTTAAGCTCATCAAAGCACTGCATTTTTTCAATAAACTCGTTAAAATCCTTTTCGGTTTTTTCACGGCTCACGAATTTTCGGATAAGACAGAACTGATCGGCAGAGATACGGCAGACAGCTTCACCCTTTATAAGCATTGACGAAAAGACCTCAATTGTTTTCTGTAGTATCCTGTCGCCCAGCTCAAAGCTGAAACGTCTGTTTATACCGCCGAAATAGCGTATATCGCATACCGAAATGCTGTATTTTGTATGGGGATTCTCCGCAAAGAAGCGATAAGCGGCTTTTTTAAGACCCGAAAGGTTGAGCGCACCTGTCAGCGGATCGGAATACAGATTTTTTTCTGAGGAGGTTTCCAGCATCTGGGAGTATATATTTTTCGCCATAGCCATTGCGATAATGCTCAGAGTATCCGTTTCGGAAATAAGCTCTTCATTCATATTGTGCAGACTGAGAGTACCCATAAATTCCCCGTTATAGTTCATGGGGATCATAAGTATGGAGCGTATTCCCGCAGAACACCAGTAGCTGCGCAGCGCAGGGTCCAGCTTATCCGCATTTTCAACATCGGGTATCCATATAAAACGGATATTTTTCGTGGCAAGCGTCAGCGCATCTCTTCCCTCATCGGTAAGAGCCGTCCTTATCTGCACAAAGGGCTTTTCATCGGCAGACCAGCACACAGAGAAGTCCTCAGTGCTGTAGTCGGTGATAAGCACTCTGTAGGCATTGAAAAAGAAGCCGATGTCACGGCATATATTCAGATAGGTATCAGTCTCGGGAATATCGTCCATCAGCAGACCCAATACTCCCGTAAGAACATTGCGGCTGTAAAGATACTGATTCATCACATTGTCCCGCCGCTCAGGAGAGGTCACATTTGTGGCAGTCTGGAGTCTTGCGCATCTTCCGTTGCGGTCGATAAGTATGCTTTTCATAAAAAGCTCTGATTTAAGAAATTCATTCTGTGCAGTCCAGACGTAGTGACAATCATATCTAAGACCTCTTTTGGGACAGGAGGGACAGGGCTTATCATAACCGCCGAGAAATTCATAGCATTTTCTCCCGTGCCAGTCGCCCCTGTTCATCAGATTTTCGTTATTCTTATGCAGTCTGACAAGCTGAAGATCGTAGGTTTCGGCGTCGCATATATAAAGGCAGTCCTCATTTTGGGAGGCTGCATTTTTATCATTAAAGAAGTGACCGTAATTCATGACCATTTCTACGAGCTTCTGTTCAATTTCCGATATCATGCCGAAAAACCTCCCTCTCCTTAACATTATTTCTTTTATTATAGCACATCTAAAATAAAAAAACAATAATATTTTATAAATTTACCGATTTTGCATATTAATTTATAATATTTTTGTTGAATTTAACCAATAAAACATTTAAAAGTATTGCTTTTGAGGTATTCTAAATGCCTGTCCCGTGACATATTATTTAACGGGTGATGAAGTTTGAAAAAACATCAGACAACTAAAAGAATAAGAAGGGCGCACAAAACCAAGCCATCTGAAAGTGGCTGAAA
>CANQPL010000006.1 GCA_947625735.1 uncultured Clostridia bacterium | reverse complement strand
CACACTAAATTCCGCCCATTCTCACACTAAATTCCGCACTCTTTCCTACTGTGGAATTTACTTTGGGAATTTACGAATTTATGTTAATTATAATATATTTGATAACAACAAAAAGTTAATATAAATTACATTTAATTTTTAGGGAAAATACTTTATAATTAAATTATACGATCCGGAAAGGGTGAGCTTTTTAAAAAATGAAAGTATCATGGAACAGTAAATATACAACTATCTCGGTATATTCGGTAATTACCTTTGCTGTATGTCTGGCGCTTGTCCAGATAGCTCTCAATGCAGCAAAGATTTTCGGTGTTATCGGCACAATATTTTCGGTGCTGTCGCCAATTGTATGGGGACTTGTTATTGCATATCTGTTAAACCCCGTCATGATGGCATTGGAAAAGGGCTGCAAACGGCTTTTTGAAAAGAAAAAGCCCCACCCGAAGCTGGTAAGGAGCATAAGTACGGCACTTTCCGTGCTTTTCGGAATAGTATTGGTCTATGCACTTGTTGCAGTAATTTTCAGTCAGGTGCTTGACAGTATCATGAACATTTTCAACAACGCCTCTACCTACATGAACAACATCTATGATATGGTAAACAAATATCTTGCCCAATATCCTGAGCTTGTGGATTATATCAATACGCAGCTGGATTCCATACGTGCCACAGTAATGTCCACCGTAAACGATCTTATACCCAAGGTGGGAGACTGGGCTTTAAAGATCAAGGACGGCGCTATGGGTATTCTTGTAGCAGTTAAGGACTTTGTTATAGGCTTTATTGTTGCGGTCTATCTCCTGCTTGACAAAGAAAAATTCATTGCTCAGTCCAAAAAGCTTTTAACGGCACTCCTTCCCAAAAAATGGGATAACGGCTTTTTCGGACTTTGCTCCCACACAAACAAAATGTTCAGCGGATTTATTTCCGGTAAGATACTTGATTCATTCATCATAGGTATGCTTTGCTTTATCATCATGCGTATCATGAACATGGAATACACAGTACTGATAAGCACAATTGTAGGGGTAACAAATATCATTCCTTTTTTCGGTCCCTTTATCGGTGCTATTCCCTCAGCACTGCTGCTGCTCATTTCCGCCCCGTCCCAGACATGGAAATTTATTGTTTTAATAATTGTACTTCAGCAGTTTGACGGAAATATTTTAGGTCCTAAGATCCTCGGCGATTCCACGGGACTTCCCGCATTCTGGGTAATGTTTGCGATATTCCTCGGAGGAGGTCTTTTCGGGTTTGCGGGAATGCTGCTCGGTGTACCTGTTTTTGCGGTCATCTACACGTTGGTAGGAGATCTTGTTGAGTTTTTACTTACTCAGAAGGGTATGTCAACGGATACCTCAGACTATCTTCCCGCACCGCCCGAGGAATCCCCGAAAAAATCTCCCTCCACCGCACAACAAAAAAAGGCGGGGTGACCCCGCAGGCAGGTCGTTATAAAATTATGCGTAATAACTTCAATAGTGACTCGGTAACTTGCATTTGCTTGTGATTCTAAGCCTATATTTGCGGCGGGTTGAACCCACAGGCAGGTCGCTATAAAGTTATGCGTGATAATTTCAATAGTGACTCGGTAACTTGCATTTGCTTGTGATTCTAAGCCTATATTTGCGGCGGGGTGACCCCGCAGGCAGGTCGATATAAAATTATATATGACCATTTCAATAGAAGCACGTTAACTTTCATTTGCTGTGAAGTTCTTATGTGTCACAAAAAATATAATATGTCATTATTTTTCAGTAAATATTAATTTTTTATTTATATACACAGAAATATATTGTAGTTTTATGACAATAATTTTAAATCAAGTAATAATGCACAATAAAATTATTTAAATTTTATTTACCTTTATCGCTGACAATAATTGAAAAATTTAATAAAATATGGTATAATTAGGATATATTTATTTTATGGGGTGATAAAAAATGAGAATAGACCCTAAGATCATAACCGGCAGCTGGGATAAGGGTTTTGCACTTGATAAGCATTATGCTTCAAAGGAATATACGGGAAAGGACAATAACGGCAGAGATCTTTATAAAACAACCAAAACCGAGCTTGGTAAGCTGGTAAAAGAGATGAGAGAAACAGGCAGCCTTAATGCCTCCCGTGAGATCGCCGCTCTGATAAGGGATTTTCTGAACACACAGAAACTCATCAGTGATTTTCAATTCATCATTCCCGTTCCCTCAAAAAGAGGAAGTGCCAATCTCCTTGCGGAACAGACTGCAAAATATCTCGAATGCTGCGCAGTAAAAAATGTAATAACAGCCGACGCAAACGGCAATCTGTCAAAGAGCAGAATTGCCAAGAGGAAAGTGGATATCCTCTTACTTGACGATGTTTACACTAACGGAGATATTCCCGATCAGTGTGTCAGACTGCTTCGTCAGGACAGCAATATTTGTAAGATCTATTTTCTTGCGGTCACATATGCGGAGTGAATGCAAAAAGCTGTTTTGTCTGTGAGCATAAATATAGGAAATGTTTACATATCTACAAATATAATTTTATCGCTTAATAATGACCCGATCGCATACTACAAGGATCTTTATTAAGCGATAAATTTTTTCTAAAACGTGTTCGGTTTCCTATGTGAGCATATAATTACAATGCTGTTTTCAGAGCAGATAAATTACCAGATAGGTACTCAGACTGCTTAAAATAAAGCTGATAAAAAAGAAAAGAAGGAGCATAGGGATAGATGTACCGCCGTTTTCTCTTAATGTCTGTGACACGTCCATTTCGTTTGAGATAGCTGCATTTTTAAGCGCCGATGCCTTTTTTATAGTAAAACGGTAATACATATAGTTGGCAAGACTTCCGAACAGGATTATCATTATCCAATCCAACAATCCCGAAATATTATACAGCATTGCAAAGCTGTTTGTATCCAGATTGATCTGAGACATTTTTTCGGCTATACCGCTGAATTCCGGATAGCTTTTCATCATGGACTGAAACATTATTGATGTCTGATCCGTCCCCGTAAAAAGCGTCTGCATGGAAAGCGCCAAAGACGGCAGACCGACAGCAGTTTTAAGGATCAGTATAAGCAGTGCGGCAGCCGGCATTTTACGGTATGCAAAGTAATATTCCGGAAAGAACAGTGCGGGGATATTCATGCTTATCTTAAAATGTCCCGTTTTCATGAGCTTGAACTTCGGCAGATAGAAATGTGTACTCTTCCCCACAAAATCGCCCAGATCTCTTGTGGTAAGCCCTCCCTCATATTCTTCGTTGGGATTAAAGCCGCACAGCGGGTCGCTGAAATTTACCATGTACGGGAAAAATGCTTCATTCAGCTTTTCGCCGCTGTTGTTCATATCCTCATTCGGATAATCCTCGGCTGCTCTTTCGTCATTGGAGCGAATATATACCTCTGTAGGCATACCGCATCTGTCACAGAAAAGCTGATCGGCACGGAGCTTATTGCCGCAGCTTTTGCAGAAAAGCGGCGCATCTGAGCTTTTTGCTTTCTGCTCAATATCCGATTTCCAGCTTATATGATTTTCATGAAGAGAGAAATTGATGCATTTTCCTTCTTTTTTCCAACATTCCCTGTGATAAGGAGTGCCGCACTCGGGGCATACAACTACATCGTCCTCTGCGGTAAACCTCTTCTTGCAGGAAAAGCACTCATGTCCTGTATAGTCAAACAAAAAATCACTTCCGTTTGCAAAAATAATAGCATTTTCGGACTGATATTATTATATCACATTTTTTTCCAAAATACAACCCCTTTTTCAGAATATCAGGTGTTAATATGATGAAATTTTACTGTTTTTTCAGATCGACACAGACAACCACCATTTCACCTTTTCTGTTATAGAATTTTGAAGATATGGTCTTGCACATCTTTCCTGTAGCGTTTGATATGTACCAGCCCGAAATAAAGGGATCCTCTATCTGCTCCTTAATGGCGTAAAAATAATTTTTGATATCATGGTTCACGCCGACAAGCGCAGGGTGATACCCTTCCAATATCTCCACTCCGGGCGACATTACCGTATCGGTGATCTGAAATCCCTTCTTGTCGATAAGGAATGCACATTCGATCTCGCTGTGTTCGTTTACATAGTTTCTAAGCTCTGTATTGAGATCGTCATTCTCCATACATGAAAGACGGTTCACAAGCTCATAAATTATACGCTTGTAGCTTTCGATCTTCATGTTTACAACTGTCGGATTTTTTTTGGTGGAAATATTGAGCTTCTGCGCCGCCTCCTCAACTCTCAGCCTTGCCTCATTTGTGAAAAGATAATTAAACTGCTCGGGCTTCTGGAAATAAAACCCTTGAAAATAATCCACTCCCATTATCATACAGGTAATGACCTCATCAACAGTCTCAACGCCCTCTGCAACGGTCATAGCGCCTATTTGTTTTGCAAGGTTAATAATGGAGCGGAATACCTCCTGATTATATTTGCTTGATTCGATATGGGAAACGATCGCTCTGTCAATCTTGATAATATCGGGATTTATAAGCATGATCCTGTTCATGGTATCAAGCCCCGCACTCACATTGTCAAGGGCAATTAAAAATCCCTTGGAACGGTAAAAGTCCACAAACATCATCAGATTGTAGGAATCCTTTACATGGGATTCGTTAAGCTCGATAACGATATTCTGAGGAGAAATATTATTCTCCGCCGCAGTTTTCTGTATCTCCCCCGTACCGGAGGTGATATCGTTTAAAACAGAAGTTTCAAAGTTTATAAACAATGAAGGTGCAGAGCTTTCCGCAGAGAAAGCCCGCATAGCCTTTTCACGGCATATTCTGTCAAGGGCAAGCACTGTGCCGTCCTTTTTTGCCTGATCGAAAAGTAAAAAGGGCGTGACTATCTCACCGTTGTATAATCCTCTTGAAAGGGCTTCAAGTCCGATATATTTTTTGGTATTAAGTGAATAGATAGGCTGAAATTCAACGATAATGTCTTTCTTTTCAATTATCTTGCGAATGATCTCCGGTGTAATTTTCACGGCAATTCTCCATTCTGAATTATTGACTTTATTTTGTCAGCTTCTTTGCGGTCAGAAGATCGGAAATCGTCCTGTTGTCAGGCTCGAGCTTTGCGCAGATACGGTTATACTGCTTATAAAGCTCCTGAGTACTGTTCTCAATGAAAAAATAATACAAAAGATAGCTGAATACCAATATCAGCATCAATCCGTTTACCGCCATAAAAGCAGTCATTCCCGAAATAAAAAACACTCCGAGACCGATAAACAGCAGCAAACAGCACATGATCGTCACCATAAGATGTACAAGTCTTTCATGCTGAATAAATTCGATCTGTACAAGATGCTCTCTTTTCAAAGTCTCGAAATCGGTATCCTCATTTTCAAGCGCCGCTTCCACGGCTTTCATGTATGTAGTGATATAGCCGCCCATATGAGTTCGCCTCCCGATGAAAAAATTATCGGCTATATTTTCATTATAACATATATTTTCTTACATTTCAAGGAATTTACGCAAAAAAACAATAAAAATTTTAAAGAAATTCTTGAAAACCGGGAAAAAATATGTTATACTTAACTGTATGTATTAAAATATAGCAGAGGAGAAAATTTATGCAGATAATAACAAATTTATTTCACGGCTTCTGCATGGCACTTGCAGACAGCGTACCCGGAGTTTCGGGAGGAACGGTTGCATTTTTGCTGGGATTTTACGATAAATTCATCAACTCCCTTGGGGATCTTATAACAGGCACATGGGAGGAGAGAAAAAAATCCCTTGCTTATCTTATCAAGCTGGGCTGCGGCTGGGTGGTTGGTATGGGACTTGCCGTGATAATATTGTCAAAAATGTTCGAAACTCATATCTATGCTGTATCCTCGCTGTTTCTGGGATTCATTCTCTTTGCGATCCCCGTAGTGATAAACGAAGAGAAACAAACCTTCAGGGACAAGCCCGCAATGGCAGTTTTTATCCTTATAGGTATAATAGCTGTAGCAGCTATCACTTATTTTAATCCCGTAGGCGGAAACGGTGCGGCCGTAGATGTTTCAAACCCTACCCTTTTTACTTATTTATATGCATTTCTGGCAGGTGCAATCGCTATATGCGCCATGATCCTTCCGGGGATATCGGGGTCTACGCTGCTGCTTATTATGGGACTGTATCTGCCTGTTATAACGGGGATAAAAGATCTTTTACATCTTGATTTTCATGCTCTCCCCCTTCTCATAGCATTCGGACTCGGCGTTATAACGGGAATAATTTCAATTATCAAGATAGTTCAAAGGGCGCTGGCAAAAAACCGTTCGGCAATGCTCTATCTTATTATCGGCATGATGTTAGGCTCTCTCTATGCAATTGTAATGGGTCCTACCACCTTTGAAGATCCGCAGCCCCCAATGAGCCTGTCCACATTCAATATTTTCTTCTTTATAATCGGCGGAGCGCTTATCGGCGGATTGCAGTTTATGAAGCTGAAAACCGAAAAAAAAGAAAAGGCTGCCTCATAATATCAACCATAGGTTTATATTAATTTAACCAACAGTAGCTGTTCATGACATCTGACACAGTTTATAATAATATCATAAAGGAGGCAGATGCTATGAGCATTAAAATTTCGGAAATGATAAAAGAGCTAAGGCTGCAAATGGGAATATCTCAGGAAATACTTGCTGAGCATATGGGCGTGACCGTTCAGGCGGTGAGCAAATGGGAAAACGGTCTTTCATGCCCCGATATCGGCGGACTTCCCATGCTGGCAGACTTTTTCGGTGTTTCCATTGACAGACTGCTGACGGGAAAGGAAATGGTTCCGGGGGAAAACGCACTCCCCTTTCCCGATGACGGAATAATGCGGGTCGTGCAGGCAATGGGAAACAACATACTTGATCTTCGTGAATTGTCGTACGATACCCCGATAAAGCTCTTTTTGCCCGATATATCCGAACAGCCGCTGCTTACTGTGGAAATAATCGGAAACTGCTCCGTAGATGGTGACATAAACGGCAGCGTTAGCGCACAAGGCTGCGTAAACTGCGGAAACGTAGGACAGTGTGTTAATGCGGCGGGCGGCGGCGTAAACTGCGGAAATGTAGGACAGTGTGTTGATGCTGCGGGCGGCGTAAACTGCGGAAATGTAGGACAGTGTGTTGATGCACAGGGCGGCGTGAACTGCGGAAAAGTGGGACAGTGTGTTGATGCACAGGGCGATGTACACTGCTCAGATGTTCACGGCGATGTCAGGGCTGACCATGATGTATACTGCGGGCATATTGACGGAGATGTGGAATGCGGCGGAAATGTGATCCTAAAACAATAAATTAAACGATGACGTTGTAAAAAAATACCTCAATAAAAAAGACTGCAATCCTGCCAAAAAAAGCAGGACAGCAGTCTTTTTGCGGTATAATTAAAGTATCATGGAAAACCTATCATAAGAATATTATACACTGATTCAAATTACTTGATATGATCCGATCAATAATAATCCCCGGTGTTGTAATTTTCCTTTTCTCTCCCCTCTTCGTAGGTACGGATAATGTAGCGGTAGGTCATATGCAGGGCTTCCTCACGGGTGATTGGCAGATTGGGGTTAAATTTTCCATTGGCATCAGGCTGTATCAGTCCTGCGGTATAGGCAATGGCAATGCTTGCGATATCATCATGATCGTCCGGAATGTCCGTGTAGGGAGAACGGAATATCTCATTGTAGTTTTTCAGGTAGGGAAATTTGTCAGAAATAAGTTTTGCCAGCCGCAGATTGGTGGCAGTCTTTTCCCTCTCTTCCTTTTCAACGTAAACATCAAAACCCATTGCAAACAAAAGGTGTTCCATTTCTTCCATAGTGATATACTTTTGGGGCATAAAGTTTTTATCGGCGGAGATCCGCACGCCATAGTTGTAGAGCTTTGCAATCTCGTCCTTATAGGGAGAATTGCCGATATCTGTATAGGGACATCTTTCGGGGATCTGCGAAGTCTCCTTCTCATCGGAAAGCGGTCTTCCCCGATAGTCACAGAGCTTTCCGGAAGCTGCATTCAATGACCATCTGTCCATATGATAGATAAGATACAAATGAGGACGGATCTTCAGATCGGTAAATCCGTCAAAATACAGATCGAATTTTTTTCGGGCAAAGAGCCTATCAAAAGCCTCTTCCGTGTTGATACACTTCTCACCCTCAAATTCCATATCTTCCGTAAAGGAACAGGAGGCACCCAGCACCTTTCCGTCTGAATTTACCCGAACAGCCACATAATCCCTGTCCACATAGATATCATTGTGGAAGCGGTCGTAGGAAAGGTCACGTTCTGTTTCGGTGTAGGTAATATCGCCATGCTTATCTGCAGTCTGATGTGCCCGTTCAAAGTTTGCCTCATTGGGCTTGAAATACTGCGTTACCTTATCCCCGAAGTAGTATTCCGCCGCTTCGTCCGCCAGGGCATTGGCGGCGGTCACGTCAAGGAGCTTGCCGCTGTTCGGCTGACTGCCGGAGAAACTGATGATCTTTCCGGTTCGCGCATCTGCGGAGATAGAATAGCTTCGGCGTTCGTCATCGGTGCGGACGACATATCTTACATCTATCCGATAACCACATTCCAATGAATTGTCCTCCGTGAGAGTAAATTCTTCCGTCATATAATTGTCGGTGACACGAATGTATGGATCGTTTTTGAGTATTTCACGGAATTGCTCATCGGTCAGCAGCCCTTCCCGATTGATGATGGCGGCAAGCTCTGCTTCGGTAAGCTCGGGCGGCAGCATATCGTCCTCCCATCCGTAACCCTCGCCTGACGATACTTCATCGGTTTCATCGTATTCAAAATCGGTATCATCATACAGATCGGTATTCTCATATTTTTCTTCGTCCTCATACATGGAGGTATGCTTTCCGGTGAGGGCATCATATTCGTAATCATTTTTGGGAGAGTAAACGGGGCGGGCAATATATTTTTCCTTTTCCGTGTCATAGGAGACCCGATAGACCAGAGAAAGCTTTATTTCGTCCCGGTAGATATCCTGCATTTTTTCTTCGCCGATGACCTTTGTCACATCAGGGAACAGGGCATTTTCCCACCAATTGCAGTGGTATTCGATGACTTCACCTGTCATTTTGTTCATGGTAACAGAAGCCCTGTTCTGATTGAAATTCATTCCCTGCTCGGCACGGACAAAGGATAATGTCACATCATCGCTGTAAATAGACAGGGACGGTTCCTCTTTCAGCACAATTTTTCCCGCTGTTTCCGGATTGACACGAGCTATAAAATCCTCTGCGTTTTTCTGAAAGTTTTCTTCCGACAGGGGAGAAAACCGCATATTCCCGCTTTCATGCCCGCTTTTCTTCATGGAATAGGAAGTGATCACATTCCCGATGAGGTTTAACGAACATTCTTCGTAATTTTCCTCTTTTTCGTAGGAATCCTCACGAGGTGTGTTCCAATAGAAGGTATAACATGGGATCCCATAGCTTTCGGAGAATTGATAGTCAAATTCCGTCATGTTTTCCGGAATATCTATGCGGGATTTTACGTGAATCAGAGCAGCTTTCAGTGTCTGATCCTCCTTGCTTTCGGTCTGTGTATTTTCCGTCTTGCTTTCCGCCCCCAAAGCCAACGGAAATGCAGACACCATTCCCAGTGCCATTACCATGGAGGTAAGAAAAGCCAGTTTTTTTCTGATCATGGAAAGTCTCCTTTCACATTTTTGGGAGAAGTCTGTACTTATCATTATAACCGATGAGGAGATTTATTTGTTAATTTTTCTTGTCCATATAATAAATTTTGTCATAATTTGGCAGATTGTGTCAAGGACAAAAAATTAATGCGGCTGAAATATGATCTTTTCCGAAAATAAAACTATCCCCGATATTCATAACGAGTATCGGGGACGTTTTGTATTGTATCACATATAAATTAAAATTACTTGTTCTTCTGATAAATCAGATCCAGACCTTTAAGCATAAGATCATCGTCAATAACGATCTTCTTTCTGCAAAGCGGGATCACTACCGAAGCAAGACCTCCCGTAGCAACTGCTGTGGGCGTTTCTCCCAATTCTTCGGCGATACGGTCGAGCATTCCGTCAATACAAGCGGCGTTGCCGTTTAAAAAGCCGCTTTTCATACATTCAACAGTGTTGCGTCCGATGAGCCGTCTGGGAGGCTCAAAACCTATGGTGGGAAGCTGAGATGTGCCGCTTGTAAGTGATTCCAGCGAAATTTTCATACCGGGCATTATAACACCGCCCAGATAATCCTTATCCGCTCCGATAACGGAAATTGTGTTTGCTGTACCCATGTCGATTATCACAAGCGGACAGGAATACTCATTTATTCCCGCAACCGCACCCACTACAAGATCGCTTCCCAGCTGTGCGGGATTGTCTATCTTGATGCTTAGTCCCGTTCTTATGCCGGGACCTACTATCATTGCTTCCTTCCCCGAAAATTTCTTTATCGCAGCCCTGACTGTGTTTGTGATGCTCGGCACCACCGAGGAAATAATTGCGCCCTCAATGTCACGGGCATCTGTCCCATGCATCTCCAGAGCATTTCTGAATGAAACGGCGTACTCAAAATCCGTGGCTCTTTTATCGGTGGAGATCCGCTCTGTAAAACGGATTTTTCCCCTTTCTACCCCGCCAACAACAATGTTTGAGTTGCCGATATCGACTGCGAAAACCATTATTCTCCGTCCTTTCCCTACCCGGGATCATGCGGCAAGAGGTTTGATAAGTCTTGCTTTTCTCAGAGCGACTGCGATCGCTCCGGTGATAACTGTTGCTGCAATGATCTCGTAAATTGCGTTTACACCTACAAGAGTAACGGCAAATGCAAGGATCCCCGCTCCGCCTCTTTTATCCATCATCGTATCGCTGTGAGAGAAGATGGTAAGAAAAAAGGACATGAACAGAAGCGTATTGCAGGCTGCTGCCAGCGTTCCCATGAGCGGATAGAACTTGTAGATCTTTTCTTCGGTCTTTACTCCTGCAGAGATCGCCTTGAATACAAGACCTACAATAAGTCCCATCAGTGTTCTCGGCACGATGCACACCACAGCCGCAAGTGCAGGCTCAGGCACCATTACAAGGCTCAGGAAATTGCTTACCGTAAAGAGTCTTACAAAGCTCGTCATACCGAAAACGAATCCGAGAAACGCTCCGCCTGCCGGTCCGAGTGCAATGGCTCCGAGGGCAACGGGTATCATCTGAAGCGTGATGCTCAGCGGTCCTATATTAAGGTAACCGATAGGCGTCATTGTCATCACGATAAGGATACCTGTGAGCAGTGCAATAAGTACCATACTCTTTGTGTCAAACTTTTTCATAAAACAGATCCTCCTTGTTATTATTCCCAATGGGATACAATACAAAATGGATACAATACGTCTATAATTATACCATTTCACTATATAATTTTCAATAGGGAAATTATGAATTTTCATGACCCGAAGGTGACAATCCTTTTCTCTCCTTTGCTGCAATTTCCTCGGCTTTCATAAAAAAATCATAAACGGCGGCTGTTTCCGACATCTTCTTTCCTGCGAAATCGGCAAGCTCATCGGAAAAAATAATGTCCCAGTCGGTAAGAAGTGCAGTAAGACCGGTATTTTTACGGTTGAGCCAGAAGCATTTTTCCTCGCTTTCTTCGGGAAATTTGTTGCGCTTATAGAGATCGCCGTAAAGCGTAAATGTGTCCTGATCGTCATAGGCAGCCTGAGCCGCTGTGAAGATCGGAGAATCGGAAAGGATAAGACTTCTGTATGCGTTCATGGTATCCGCAGACGCCACATACCAGCCGCAGCCGTATTCAAATCCTTTTGCGGAAATATCAAAATAGAATGCGGGCAGAGATTTATAAAGATCCCTCACATGACTGTAGGTACACCACATATTTTCCCTGTATATCGACTTGCCCTTTGCAAACCTTGTGTCCCTGTAAATTCTTGAAATATGCGTCACATTGCACTGCTCATCTATTTCAGCGATATATGGTCTGAGCCTTTCGCAAAGCTCCTCCATGGGCTTTTTTACATATTCGTTAAAATCGTCCTTGTGAGCCTGAAACCATGCTTTACTGTCGTTTATACGGTTCTCGAAAAGAAAATCAAGTGTTTTTGGCGAAAAAGGCATAAAAAATCCTCCCCTTGCGTTTTATATAATTATAACACGTTTCGGGGAGAAATGCAAATTTAATTTTAATATATTTTTTTACCTTTTTTTGCAGAGGTTATAAAAGGAGAACCGCATAAAATTTCCGGCAGCATAACATTTTGATTCACTTGAACCCGTAAGATTTGACCAAATCGCCACTATTTCTGATTTTGAACCGGCTGCTATTTCTGAAAATAAACTTTTTCAGGCTAATCTTCAAACTCATAATAATGGTCGATACAATATCCTTCAGGCGCCCATCCCCAGTTATAGCAGCCGTCTATCTTACAAAATTCATATATTAATGAATCAAAATCTGTATTTCCTACACCGTCAAAAAGCTTGTCCCAAAGCTGGTTACCTTTTTTAACAATTATAGCAAATTGTTTGTTTTCTGTAGCAACAACAGCGTATCCGTCAGAAGTAAAAGGACTTGCCCAAGGATACCGGCTGCTTATCTTAACTGTCCCATCATAGTCAGCATAACCGTAT
Organism: uncultured Clostridia bacterium; assembly: GCA_947625735.1. Lineage (GTDB taxonomy): Bacteria > Bacillota > Clostridia > Oscillospirales > Ruminococcaceae > Huintestinicola. The sequence continues at coordinate 95,039 of CANQPL010000006.1, read as the reverse complement.
TTTCCGTCAGATTTAAACAGAACATATCCACTGTCGTAATCATTACTCAGCTCATCATATTTGATTTCCATAATTATATTTCCGTCTTTATCTATCATACCATATTTGCTGACTTCATCTGAATCATGTTTTTCTACAATAGCCCTTCCGTTTTTAAAACTATATGCATAATCATATTGAGGGTTTATAACATATTTGCCGTTTTTGTCAATATAACCGTAAGTATAACCGGATTCACTGTTACCCATTCCGAAATATGCCATTCCTTCGCTGAAATGACCGGCACTGTCAAACTGCGGATTTATGACTATATTTCCGGACTCATCAATATAACCATACTTTGTTTTTGAATTATCACCGGAGCCTTGCCTCATTCCTATACAAGCTAATCCGTCGAAAAAATTACTGGCATCGTCAAATTGTGCATCTATAACTGTTTTTCCTTCACTGTCTATATAACAACGTTTATCGCTTATCGTCCTAAGAGGTATCAGATCGGAATCTGACTTTTTGAAATAATAGTAAAGGCTTAATATTGGAAGACTAAAATAAACTTTACTAAATCTTGTTTCAGATATTTTATTGCCGTTCAGATCTGTCAGGTTCGCATAATCACCACTTGAATCCAAAATAAGGAACATACCGTTCCCCACGTATTCTATCTGTGAGTCTGTATATTGAGGATTAATGATATATTTTCCTTCTCTGTCTATAACGCCCCAATAGTCTCCGGTTGCTACAAAGGCAATGCCATCAATAAAATCATATGCACTATCATACTGTGTATCAATGATATAATTGCCGGACGTGTCTATATATCCGTATTTTATATCATCTCCGCTCTTTATTCCGACACAAGCAAGTCCTTCGCTGAAATCCGATACGCTGTCAAATTGAGGATTGATGACACTATCACCATTCATATCAAGATATCCGTATTTTTCTCCGCTTCTGTAAGGCACAAGACCGTCATTGAACATATTGACTGCATACCCTTTTTCTTTCGTCCCATTTGCGTTAATCAGTTTTAATGCCGCAAATATCGCTGCAATTATAAGAACTATGCAAATAATGATCGGTAATATTTTTGATTTACTCTTCTCACGGACAATTACACCGTTATTTTCCACAGCCTCCCCTATCTGAAAGTTTTCATTTTCCTGTGCGGAAAGGTCTGCGCCGCATTTTGAGCAGAATGCATTGTTTCTATTGTTTTTTGTACCACACGAATTACATACGATTTTTTTCATACTTTTTTCCTCTTTCCCGGGCTATTGTCACTCACCAAAAGTTTAAACTTTATGGAATAGGATCTTACTGCAATAAAAACTCCTGTATTTAGTTTTTTGATTTCCGTTTTTTTCTTGACAGTATCCTCTTTTTAAAGCAGATTACGTTTATAATGTTTTAATTATTGATTTGATTTTTCTGTGCGTAAAAGCTCAGAACTTCAAAAAAATTTCTTTCATAGCAGCCTTATAAAATTTTCATCGCATTAAGATTAAGATTAAAATTTATCTCGATCAGTCCCGATTTTTTTATGCTGATCTCATTTTTACATCTTTTTATTAAATTGACACCTTCCGGCGTAATGTAATAACGAAGTATCGAATTTTTGGGTTTACTTTCTGTTGAAACCGAAATATACCCGGAACTCTCCAGGGCGGACAGAAACAATTCAAACTGTTCTTCTGTTATTTTAAGCATATTACTGTTTATGTACCTCTGATCGTCAAGTGCTTTCAGAATGTAATAATATATCTTACCGCAGGTAAATTTTACATTTCCTATATTTAGCGGCTGCCCGATATCCGGAATGTAAACCACGTTGTCCGTTATTGTCACCCCGTCAATATATCCTTCGGAAAGATACTTTATCATGGTTTTATCCGTTGTATTCCATTTTTTTATTGCTTCTTTAATTGTCATTGTTTTTCCCTCCCCACACCTTGAACCATTCCTGTTCCTTTATGCATCTCATCATACATTTCTATTATAAATCATTGTTAAAAATATAATGTTAAAAAAAAAAAAAAAAAAACGGTAACAATTCTGTAAATTATCAGCAAAAACAAAAGATCCGCCCTTTCACAAGAGCGGATCTGCGTAATTATTCAGCCTTGTTTTCTGTCTCCGGCACAGGATCAATAAATTTCAAAGACATTTTTTCTCCGTCGCTGTCTATCTGTATTACAGTGAACGGTTCCGGATCATCGGCGATCATAGCCCGTGCGATAAGCGTTTCAAGCTTGCGCTGAATATATCTTTTCAGCGGTCTTGCGCCGTAGATCGGGTCATACCCCTCCTTGACGATAAGCTCCTTTGCGGCATCTGTCACTTCGATGTCAAGCTGCTTGTCCTTTAATCTCCTGCGCAGATCGGCAAGCATAAGGTCAATAATGGGATATATTTCCTTTTTGGAAAGAGGCTTGTAGAACACTATCTCGTCAAGACGGTTGAGAAATTCGGGTCGGAAGTGAGATTTGAGCAGCCTGTCTACCTGCGCTCTTGCCTCGGGTGTTATCTCATTTTCCTCGTTGATGCCGTCAAGAATATAGTCGGAACCCAGATTAGATGTCAGTATGATGATCGTATTCTTAAAATCAACAGTTCTTCCCTGAGAATCGGTGATACGTCCGTCATCAAGCACCTGAAGCAGAATATTGAACACATCGGGGTGAGCCTTTTCAACCTCGTCAAAAAGCACCACTGCATAGGGTTTGCGGCGTATTGCCTCGGTCAGCTGACCGCCCTCCTCATAGCCCACATATCCCGGAGGTGCGCCGATAAGACGGCTTACCGAATGCTTTTCCATATATTCGGTCATGTCAATCCGGACGATATTTTTCTCATCATCAAAAAGCGCCTGCGCCAGAGCCTTTGCAAGCTCGGTCTTTCCCACACCCGTAGGTCCCATGAACATGAAAGAGCCTAATGGTCTGTTTGGATCCTGTATCCCCGCTCTTGAACGGAGAATGGCTTCGCTTACCTTTTCCACTGCCTCGTCCTGACCTATAACACGCTGATGCAGCAGCTCCTCCAGATGCAGGAGCTTTTCACGCTCCCCCTCCATGAGCTTTGATACGGGAATGCCCGTCCATCTGCCCACGATCTTTGCGATCTCCTCATCGGTGACCTTATCACGCAGGAGTGTATTTTTCTCGTAATCATCAGCGGCGTCCTCGGCTTCTTCAAGCTCCTTTTTCAGTGCAGGCAGCTTGCCGTATTTAAGCTCCGCAGCCTTGTTAAGGTCGTAATTTCTTTCTGCGTCCGCAATGTCCGAATTGGTCTTTTCAATATCCTCACGGAGCTTTTGCAGACGGGAAATTGAATTTTTCTCATTTTCCCAGCGTGTTTTCATTGCGGAAAATTCATCACGCAGCTCGGAAAGCTCCTTCTGTACCTCTGCAAGCTGCTCCTTTGAGAGCTTGTCCTCCTCCTTTTTAAGAGCAGTTTCCGCTATCTCCTTCTGCATTATCTTTCTTGCGATATCGTCAAGCTCAGTCGGCATGGAATTCATTTCCGTATGGATAAGCGCGCAAGCCTCATCTACAAGATCAATGGCTTTATCGGGAAGGAATCTGTCGGAAATATAACGGTTTGACAAAACCGCAGCAGTTATAAGTGCGCTGTCCTGTATCTTTACGCCATGGAAAACTTCATATCTTTCTTTAAGACCTCTCAAAATGGAGATCGTATCCTCAACTGTAGGCTCGGGAACATGAACAGGCTGGAAACGTCTTTCAAGAGCAGGATCTTTTTCGATATAAAGACGGTATTCGTTAAGGGTTGTAGCACCTATACAGTGAAGCTCTCCCCTTGCAAGCATAGGCTTTAAAAGATTGCCTGCGTCCATTGCGCCGTCGGTCTTGCCTGCGCCTACAATGGTATGAAGCTCATCAATAAACAGAATGATCTTTCCCTCTGACTTCTTTACCTCATTGAGAACAGCTTTAAGCCTTTCCTCAAATTCACCTCTGAATTTTGCACCTGAAATAAGTGCGCCCATATCCAGAGAGAACAGCTTTCTGTCCTTCAGATTATCAGGGACATCTCCTCTGACGATACGCTGTGCAAGTCCCTCTGCAATGGCAGTCTTGCCGACACCCGGTTCACCTATGAGAACGGGATTATTCTTTGTTTTTCTTGACAGTATGCGGATAGCGTTTCTAATCTCGCTGTCTCTGCCGATAACGGGATCCAGCTTATTCTGCCTTGCAAGCTCCACCAGATCCTGACCGTATTTTTTCAGAACATCATAGGTATCCTCGGGAGTATCCGTAGTGACCCGCTGATTGCCCCTGACCTCCTGCAAGGCTTTGAGAAATGCGTCTTTATCAATTGCAAGATCGGACAGGAGTCTGCTTATTTCCTTGTCGCTGTTATCGAAAAAGGAAAGCATAATGTGTTCCACGGAAACAAACTCGTCGCCCATGCTTTTTGCGATATTCTCGGCACCGTTTAAGAGCTTGTCAAGGGATCGTGAAATGTAAACCGTATTCATATCACGTCCGCTGCCCGTTACTTTCGGCAGACCTCCTATGATCCTTTCAAGGCTGCCTGCTATAACATCAGCATCTTTTCCCAGTTTCTTCATAAGCTGAGGAATAAGTCCGTTTTCCTGCGTCATCAGAGCGTACAGCAGATGACACTGGTCTACATTGTTGTTCTGATACTCTGCTGCCGTCTGCTGGGCAGCCTGTATTGCTTCAATTGTTTTTTTGGTGAGCTTCTGCATATTCATAAAGCATCTTCCTTTCTGTTGGGAATTGTTATTTTGTCGCCATCAGACGAAAATATCATAAAAAAATCTCTTGACAAGGGAAAAAAGATGTGTTATAATGATAATTAGCTTTTAACGAAAGGACGTGCTGCAATATGTCTGCGGAAAAACAAGCGTTTAAAACCATTGCCGAAAACCGCAAGGCAAGGCACGATTATTTCATTTTAGAAAGCTATGAAGCAGGCATCGAGCTTGTAGGCACAGAGGTCAAGGCTATCCGCAAGGGCGGTGTGAATCTTAAGGATTCATGGTGTACCATTGAGGACGGTGAGCTTTGGGTCAAGGGAATGCATATCTCCCCTTACGACCACGGCAACATCTTTAACCGTGATCCTATGCGTGTGCGAAGGCTTCTTCTCCATAAAAAGGAGATCAATAAGCTGTTTGGCACTGTAAAGCAGGAGGGCTTGACACTTATTCCAATTTCTCTTTATTTCAAGGGTTCAAGGGTAAAGGTGCAGGTGGGGCTGTGTAAAGGTAAAAAGCTTCACGATAAGCGGGACGCCATGGCTGCTGAGGCTGCAAAGCGTGATATTGCCAGAGCAATCAAGGAGAAAAACAGATAAAACGGGGATGTAAAGGCTTCGACGGGGATCGTGAAACAGGATAAGCGAGCAGAGAATTGTGCTGATCTCTTTAAAACGCACACGTTTTAAAATTAGACGACAATCGTAATTTTGAATTAGCAGCCGCTTGAGTGCTGCTCGTCCGTATTGAGAAGACCGCAGCTTAATGACGGGCGTCGATTTGCGGTGAACGTTCTGTGAGAGTGCCTGCGCTCACAGAATGTATTGCAGGCTACCAAGGTTAACGGCGTGTCTGTTCGCCGTTTTCCGAGGGAATGATATAAACAGACTACGCTCGTAGAAAGTCGTGCGGATCGGTTTTCGGACACGGGTTCGATTCCCGTCATCTCCACCACATAAGCAGTGTACTATTTAAAAGAGTACGCTGCTTTTTTCATCTCTGCAATTATAAGTATATCCGTAAAATATTAAATTTATAAGCATATAATATTACGTTTCTGTAAATTTTAGCACTCTTATGTGTAGAGTGCTAAAATTATATCAATTACATAATCTCTGTGCAGCGGATAGTTAACCTTCATATGTAAAGCAAAAACTCTTTACACATAGAATCTTTTCGGAGCATAAACAAATTCCGACCGATCGTAAAATATGGCTTACGATCGGTCGGATAAATTTATCTGCTTTCTACCTTGATCTCTCCGTTATCCTCGGAAAGAACAATAGCGTTTATTCCCATGTTTTCCTTTTCGATAATGATCTGCGCCACCTTATCCTCCACATCGCTCCTGATAACGCTGCGGATATCTCTTGCTCCGAATTTTTTGCCGTAGGATTTTTCGGCAATAGCTGCAAGGAGCTTATCGTCATATTCAAGAGCAATTCCCTTTTCATTGAGAGGTTCACGCATTTCATCAAGCATAAGACCTGCAATTTTCGCATAGCTTTCCTTTGAAAGAGGGTCAAACACCACTATCTCATCAACACGTCCCATAAACTCGGGACGGAGAAATTCCGAAAGTGCCTTCATCGCCTTTTCACGGGAAATATCTCCCTCGGTCTTATTAAAGCCCAGACCTGTCGTTTTATCCGAAGAGCCTGCATTCGAGGTCATGCAGATAATGGTATTTTCAAAGTTTACGGATCTTCCCTGAGCATCGTTTACCCGTCCCTCATCGAGTATCTGCAAAAGCAGATTCATGATATCGGGGTGTGCCTTTTCTATCTCATCAAAAAGTATCACCGAGTAGGGATGCCGTCTTACCTTTTCGGTAAGCTGTCCCGCTTCGTCATATCCCACATAACCGGGAGGTGAGCCGATAAGACGGGATACTGTGTGCTTTTCCATATATTCGGTCATATCAAGACGGATAAGAGTATCATTTCCGCTGAAAAGCTCATCGTTTATCACCTTAACAAGCTCTGTCTTACCCACGCCCGTAGGTCCTACAAAGATAAAGGACGAGGGACGGCGGCGTATATTAAGCTGAACCCTTGTGCGCTTTATAGCCTTGCTTACAAGCTCCACAGCCTTATCCTGCCCAATTATCCGCTTTTTCATCTGTTCTTCAAGTGTTGCAAGCCTGTGATATTCGGTCTCCTCGATCTTGTTTGCGGGAATACCTGTCCAAAGCTCTATCACTTTTGCAAGATCGCTATCCTCTACACGAATTTTTTCCACCAGTTCCTTAAGCCGTTCAAGCTCCGCCTTATCATTGAAAAGCTCCGTTTTAAGCTCTGCGATCTTCTCAAAATCAGGCTCCTTTTCATCTTCAAGAGATTTGATATAAACCTCCATTTCACCTGTTTTTTTAGTTAAAGTGCGAAACCTTGAAAGCTCAGCACTCCTGATGCTTCGGTTTGCACACGCCTCATCAAGGAGGTCAATGGCTTTATCAGGCCAGAAACGATCGGTTATATATCTTTCTGAAAGCACTGCGCACAGTCTTAACATATCGTCTGTGATCTTTACCCTGTGATGCTCCTCGTAATAGCCCCTGATTCCCCTTAATACCTCAATAGTATCGTTAAGATCAGGTTCGTTGACGGTTACAGGCTGGAAACGGCGTTCCAATGCACTGTCCTTTTCAATATGCTTTCTGTACTCCTTAAAGGTAGTAGCGCCTATTACCTGCACCTCTCCGCGGCTGAGTGAAGGCTTTAGAATATTTGCCGCATTCATCGTAGACCCTTCGCTCTCCCCGGCACCCACAAGATTGTGTATCTCATCAATAAAAAGTATAATATTGCCCAGACTTTTTACCTCGTCAACAAGACCCTTCATACGGCTCTCAAACTGTCCTCTGAACTGTGTACCCGCCACAAGAGCGGTAAGATCAAGAAGAAAGACCTCCTTTTCAGCAAGCTGGAAGGGCACTTCTCCCTTGACTATTTTCTGAGCAAGACCCTCGGCAATGGCAGTTTTACCTACTCCCGGCTCGCCTATAAGACAAGGATTATTTTTCTGACGGCGGCAGAGTATCTGTATTGTACGGGCGATCTCCTTTTCTCTGCCTACGATCCTGTCCAGCTTGCCCTCTCTGGCACGTCCGGTAAGATCGGTGCAGAAATTGCTTAAAAATTTTCTGCTCTTATTTTTTTTGTCCTTTTCCGCATTTTTTTTGTCCTCGGGTCTGATCCTTTCTCTGCGCTCTTTTGCTTCATTGGGATACTCGTTTTTCTGCTCGTCGTTTGAATTTCCGAAAATGGTGTTGAAAATATTAGGCAAAGCATTTGTTCCGCCCTGCTTGAACATCTGCATATCAAATTTATCCATCATTCCCGTCATGGCATCTGCATATTCTTCAAGATCCTCATCTGAAATACCCATCTGCTCCATATATTCCTTAATCTGCGGTATGTTCATATCTCTTGCGCAGACAAGACAAAGACCCTCATTTTTGGTCTCGTTTCCCTGCATTCTTGTAATGAATACTACTGCTTCACGTTTCTTGCATCTTGTACAAAGCATTAAAATGATCAATCCTTTCTGTCCGTGACGGACACTTGTTACCCCGTTATCCGATAAAAGATCTCATAAATTTTTCCGAACAAAACAGTCTCGGAAAAAATATCCTCATTCATAAAAGACATTCCCCCCGTGACATTTACCACCATTACAATGATAACCGTAAAGACCGATATTACCACCGATCCTCCGACTGCGCCCATGACTGCACCAAGTACATTGTCACAGACCTTAACGGGCTTGAGCTTTCTTATTATCAGTATTATTTGTACCGCAATATGAAGAAGAAAATTCACCACCGCAAAAATAACCGTCCACAGAACCGCACCCAGAACTCTCAGAGACATAGGACGGATAATTTTTTTTTCGATATACACGGCTGCTCCCTCATTTTCTCCCTCCGAACTTATACCGAATACCTCATAAATCATAGCCTCTTGGGCGTCAACATCTGTCATTATCTGCCTGATATCCTCAGATCTTACTTTTATTCCCAAAGGGAGACGCTTGTTGATCGCATCAGCAGCAATAACGCTGTATTCATCAGCTATCATATCTATTTTACCACTAATTTCCGAATTAGTCAATAGTGTTCTTATATCAATTCCCAAAAATTCATAAATTGCCGAAATTCCCTCGGTATTTACCGATTCGTCCACATACGCTTTCAGCTGTTCTGAGCCGAAAGGGAGCTTGTCGATCATTTCATAGGCTGTCTCCTTGAGCTGCTCATTAAGCTTATCCCTTATCTGTTGTCTTACCTCTGCTACACCGTATTCGACGCGCTCACTGACCGGTTCATGAAAATATTTATCATAAATAACAGAACACATTTCAGGAGAGGAGAAAAACGATGCTGTCACAAAGGCAATTATCATACACAGAAGGCTCAGTATCGTCTTTATTACTCCTCTTTTATAGCCTGTAATAATTCCCAGAAAAAGTATCAGCACTATGACTATATCATAGATATATGCTATCATCTGCCGTTTATCTCCTTTATCCCGAAAAGCTTATACGATTGATACTGTCATATCCCAGAAGGAAGATATACTTACCGATCTTGCACAAATCGTCATAATCATCTTCAAGACGTGTCTCGGCTATGTGAACACCGAGAGAGTCATAAACATCTATACCCGCACTGTCTAAAATATATGCAGACTTTCCGTCTGTAAAGACTCTTTTGGAATTGTCGTCAAGCACAATGACCTTCGGAGAATTGCAGTCAATACCGATAAAGGTTATCATCTCTGTTCTTCTCAGATCGCTGTTTTCCGTTATTATAGCCGTCATAGCACCGTTTGCATCATAGTCGGTAATGGGATTTTCATATGTGTACTGTGACATCAGCACTCCGTCTGTGTTAAAGCAGGCGGTCATGGTATCCCCGATCATAACGATGCCGTCACCTGTAAAGCGTACATCAAGGGCAAGAGTAGGGACAGCAGTGCTTTCCCACTTAGGGTCCTTATCCGTAAAATCAAAACGGATAAGCTTTGACATCAGCCTGCCCCCCTCGGCAGTAAGTACCGTTACCACACAGCCGGTACTCTGACTGTTGAAGGTAACATTAATTATACGGCTGTCATAGCTGTAGTAGGTGAAAAAATCCTTGCCGTTCTGATCGTAAATTTTAAGCATGGCAAGAAATTTATCCGACCTTGTGACAACTGCGGCATAATCCGATGAGGAGAGCGTGGCAAGGTAGATAACATCTTCTGCCGTTCTGGAGTAGACAGTTTTATATTTGCTTTCAAGGCTGAACTCACGTCCGCCCTCATCATATATAAGAGCCTTGTTTCCCGAAACGCACAGTATGGGATTTGCATAGGTATGCTGCTTTTCCGTCATGATCTTTCCCTCTGTGCTGTATACATGGAACTGAGAATCGTCAAGCAGTGCAAAGGCGTTATCCATGCTCATAAGCTGATAACCCATGCCCCCCTCTACCTTTATGGGGAACATTCCCTCCGCAAGCTCCGCAGAGCCCTGAGACAGCCCGCCCGCAGGCGGTGAGGTAAACATATCCCTTAAATACGGATACCATCTGTCTCCTGTAAAAACAGCGACAACTATTATACCGCATATGAGCAGTACCACAAATATTTTGATAATAATATTTTTTGTTTTCTTAGCCTGCCGCTTTTTTCTTAACTCAGAAATATCCGTTACAGCCATTTTTTCACTCCTTATAAAAAACACGTTCAAGGTAAAGTCCGCAGGCTTCGGCAGTTACCCCCGCAAGAGACCTGTCCTTGCTTTCAATGATACCCTTAACGGAATCGTGAGCGATCTTTCCCTCATTTACATATATAAGTGTCCCGACAATAATTCTTACCATATTATATAAAAAGCCGTCTCCCCTGACGATCACCGTTATGATATCCCCTCTGCGGGATACGTTGCAGACAGTTACCGTCCGCACAGGATCCTCCTTAACACCGAGAGAGCCGCAGAATGAAGAAAAATCATGTGTTCCAACTATCTGAGCCGCTGCGCTGTTCATAATATCCGCATCTGCTTTATAGGGATAATGAAATACCCTTTTTTCAAGAAAAGGATCACGGGTAGGACTGTTAAGTATATGATATCTGTATTCCTTTCCGATACAGGAGTATCTTGCATGAAAATCGGGAGTGACCTCCTCACAGCCTGAAACAGCTATATCCCCCGGCAAAAGGCTGTTCATTCCTCTGATAATATTATTGCAGGGTATTCGTGAGCAGGTCCTGAATGAGAAAAAGTATTCCCTTGCATGAACGCCCGCATCTGTCCGTGAACAGCCGTTTATTTTTACCTGCTCATCTGTAAGGCGGGAAAGCCTGTCCTCAAGGACTTCCTGTACGGTAATGGCATTATTTTGGCGCTGAAATCCGTGATAGGCTGTTCCGCAATAGCTTATTCGTACCTTCAGATTGCGTTCATTCATCAGATAACTACCTTTCCCATATTTATGAGAAGCACTGCACACAAAAACAGCAGCGTTACTCCGAGAGCTGCGTAATCCTTGCCCCCCGAAACAGGTTCCCTGAGCTTTGTCCTGCCCTCTCCTCCGTGATAGCAGCGGCATTCCATGGCAAGAGCCAACTCCTCCGCCCGTCTGAATGATGAAACAAACAGGGGTATCAGTATCGGTACAAGAGCCTTTGCCCTTTGCACCAGAGTACCGCTGTCAAGCTCTGCACCTCTTGCCTTTTGTGCAGACATGATCTTGTCTGTTTCCTCGATAAGAGTGGGAATAAATCTCAGAGCAATAGTCATCATCATTGCAAGCTCATGAGCAGGAAATCCTATTTTTGAAAGGGGTTTCAGCATTTTTTCTATCGCATCGGTAAGTATAATCGGCGAAGTGGTGTATGTTAGCAGTGAAGAACCGCAGATAAGTGCAATGAGGCGCAACACCATCATACCCGAAATAATAAGTCCCTCGTCTGTGATATTGATGCCGAATATGCTTACAAGAGCCTTGCCGTCAACAAAGAAAACGTTGAGTACGGAGGTAAAGACAAGCACGGGGATAATTGGCTTCATGCTCCTTGCAATGAGCTTTACGGGAAGTCCCGAAAGTGCAAATGCCAAAATGAAAAATATCAGCGGCGGCAAAAGTGCTGAAAATGAGTCTGCCGCAAATATCATCACAATGAAAATTGCAGTGACAATGATCTTGAATCTTGCGTCCATTGTGTGGAGCAGAGAATTTCCGGGGAAATACTGCCCTATAGTGATATCCTTAAGCATGATCTCCGCCCCCTTTCCCATGAGACGCCAGATATTCGTTTATAGTTTTCATGGCAAATTCAACGGTATACACATCTCCTCTGATATCTATGCCCTTGCTTCTGAGAAGCCCGAAAACCTTTGTTATCTGAGGAACGGAAAGACCTATGGAGGCTATCTCCTCAGCCCTTGCAAAGACAGCGGGAGGAGTGTCATAGCAGAATACCTCGCTTTTGTTCATCACAAGAATTTTGCTTGCAAATCTTGCCACGTCCTCCATGCTGTGGGAAACCAGCAGCACTGTTGACTTTGTTTCCTCATGATATTTTTTGATCTGTGAAAGAATGACCTCCCGCCCCTTAGGGTCAAGACCCGCTGTAGGCTCATCAAGGATAAGCACCTTGGGGCGCATCGCCATAACACCTGCGATCGCCACTCTGCGCTTCTGTCCTCCCGAAAGCTCAAAAGGAGATTTTCTGAGCATATCGTCGGTGATCCCCACAAGGGCAGCCGTTTCTCTGACCATTTTATCGATCTCCTTTTCATCAAGAGCCATATTCTTAGGACCAAAAGCAATATCCTTATAGACCGTCTCCTCAAATATCTGATATTCGGGATACTGGAACACAAGCCCCACTTTAAAGCGGATATCCCTGAGTTTTACATTTTTGTCCCAGATATCCTCTCCGTCAATGATGACCTTTCCCGATGTAGGCTTGATAAGCCCGTTGAGATGCTGTATAAGCGTTGATTTTCCCGAGCCTGTGTGTCCGATGATACCCACAAGCTCTCCTTCTTCAATTTCAATGTTGACCTTATTCACCGCAGTTTTTTCAAAGGGCGTCCCCTCACTGTAGGTGTAGGTCAGATCTACGGTTTTGATAATTGCCACTTTATTATTCCTCCGAAATCGGCGGATACACTTCCTTGAAGATAGTGTTCCGGATTTTCAAAAATCTTTGTTTACTGTAATGCCCCGCTCCCCGGCAGCTTTGAGGGGATAATTATATTTGCAACGGGCAGCGCCGAAAGCACTCCATAAAAAACGGCTTTTTTCCTTGTCATGTCACCTTTTTTGCTGATCGCTCTGAGTGCAAATAAAGTATCATTTTTGTTCACCCTTAGTCAGAATGTCATATAAAAGATCGGCACATTCCTCCTCATTGATGATATGTGTATCCGCACTTTTATATCCGTTCTGCTTCATAATATACATAAGCTGTGTGGACTGGGGAACATCAAGTCCTACCTCCCTGAGCCTGTCCACATGGGAAAAGACCTCACAGGGGGTATCATCAAGAATTATCCTCCCCCCGTCCATGACAACTACCCTCTCCGCCTGTGCCGCTTCGTCCATATAGTGAGTGATAAGCACAATGGTGACGCCCTTTTCCCTGTTGAGCCGCTTTACTGTTTTCATGACCTCACGTCTGCCGACAGGGTCAAGCATGGCAGTAGGCTCATCAAGCACAATGCAGTCAGGCTGCATGGCGATGATCCCGGCAATGGCAACTCTCTGCTTCTGACCGCCCGAAAGCTGTGAGGGGGAATGCTCTCTGTACTCATACATTCCCACCGCTTTAAGGGCATCGTCCACCCTTTGGCGCATTTCCTCGGGGGGAACGCCCATGTTTTCAAGAGCAAACGCCGCATCTTCCTCCACAACAGATGCAACTATCTGGTTATCGGGATTCTGGAATACCATTCCGATATGCTCTCTTATCTCGAAAATGCGCTCCTCATCGGCAGTGTCAATGCCTGCTGCATACATTTTTCCGCCGCAGGGCAGGAGTATTGCATTCATATGCTTTGCAAGAGTGGATTTTCCGCAGCCGTTATGACCTAAGATCACTGTAAAGCTGCCTTTTGCTATTTCAAGGGAAAGCCCGTCAAATATCTGTATCTTATTTTCTGCGGGCTTATCCTCATCTTGTATATCCGAATAATAAAAGCTGATATTATCTGCCTTGATGATATTATCCATTAACTCACCTTATTTTTTCACAAGCATTGCAGTAGAGCCGCAGGGCAGCGCATAGCTTCCCGTTTCTACGGGCAGACCTATCTCGTCCGCCGAAAGTATCCCGTCAAATTTTTTCCCCGCAGTTTCGCCTAAAATATATGCCGTTGACGATGGAGAAAGTCCGGTGGTATAGCTGTTTAGCAGAAAAAAAAGCGGATCGCTGCTCAACACCTCTGCGCACAGCTTTACAAGCTCAAATATACAGTCCTCCAGCTTCCACACCTCGTTGTCAGGACCCCTGCCGTAGGAGGGAGGATCCATGATAACGCAATCATATTTTCTTCCCCGCTTTATCTCACGCCTGACAAATTTCTCGCAGTCGTCAACTATCCAGCGTATCGGTCTTTGAGAAAGTCCCGAAGCAGCGGCATTATCTCTTGCCCACTGTACCATTCCCTTAGAAGCGTCAACATGGCAGACTGAAGCGCCTGCGGCAGCACAGGCAAGGGTAGCGCCGCCGGTATAGGCAAAAAGATTGAGAACGCTTACCTCTCTGCCCTCTTTTTTTCTTTCGGATATAAGCTCTGCCATATAGTCCCAGTTCACTGCCTGCTCGGGAAAAAGTCCGGTATGCTTGAATCCTGTGGGACGAATGTTGAATGTAAGCTCTTCACCTGTTATCAGTTCATAGCGGATATTCCAGCTTTCGGGAAGATGCTTCTGAAATTTCCACTGTCCCCCGCCCTTATCCGAGCGGTAATAGTGACCGTCCGCCCTGTCCCACAGGGGAGTTTTTTTCTCCGTCCTCCATATGACCTGCGGATCGGGTCGGACAAGGGAGATATCTTTCCACATTTCCAGCTTTTCACCGCAGGTACAGTCTATCAGACGGTAATCCTGCCATCTGTCGGCTTTTCTCATGTTATCCTATCCTTTTTTAGTATGCTTTTAATCTGCGGGGCAGAATTTTCTTATCACATCGGCTATCTCAACTGCCATGCGGTTTATCTCGTCAAAATTTCTGCCCTCGATCATTACACGTATCAACGGCTCTGTCCCGCTTTCACGGACAAGTATCCTGCCGCTGCCGTCAAGCTCCTTTTCCTTTTTTTCGATTATCTCCTCGATCTCGGGAATATTCTTCCAGCCCTCTTTCATGCTGCGGCTTATCTTAACGTTTATCATGACCTGCGGATATCTTTCCATTATCCCGGCAAGCTCACTGAGTTTCCTGCCCGTTCGCTTCATAACGGAAAGAAGCTGTACAGCCGTCAGCTGACCGTCCCCTGTTGTGGCAAAATCACGGAAAATAATATGCCCCGACTGTTCACCGCCCATTGAATAATGACCTGCCAGAAGCTGTTCCAGTATATATCTGTCACCTACTTTTGTAGTGACCATTTTTATGCCGTTTTCCTTTGCAAAATATGTAAATCCCAGATTAGTCATAACGGTGACTACAGCCACATTGTCATTAAGCGTGCCTCTTGCTTTCATATCCTTTGCAAAAATTGCAATGAGCTTGTCGCCGTCTACCATACAGCCGTTTTCGTCCACAGCAAGACATCTGTCCGCATCTCCGTCAAAGGCAATACCCAGATCGCAGCCGTTTTCCTTGACAAAATCAATAAGCCCCTCCATATGGGTAGAGCCGCATTCTCTGTTGATGTTTATCCCGTCAGGTTCACAGTTTAAAAGATATATTTTTGAACCTATCCCGTTAAAAAGACGTTCGGCAGTTGCAGACGCAGAACCGTTCGCACAGTCAACTGCGATCTTTAGTCCCGGTATATTTTTTTCGCCTGTTTCCTGAATATGGGAAATGTAACGCTGTACCGCATCAGCATCATAAACAAGCCTGCCCACCTCGGCACCGTTTTTCTGGGAATCGGCAAGTATTGCGGGTTCGTCAAGCACAAGTGCTTCTATCTCCTCCTCGATCTCATCGGAGAGTTTGAAGCCTGTTTTGTCAAAAAGCTTTATACCGTTAAATTCCATGCTGTTATGAGAAGCGGAGATCATCACTCCAGCATCTGCCTGCATATCCTTTACAAGAAATGCCACGGCAGGCGTGGGGACAACTCCTAAACTGACAACGTCCGCACCCACAGACAGCAGTCCCGCAGTAAGGGCAGCCTCCATGATATCCGAGGAAATACGTGTATCCTTTCCTATAAGTATTTTTGCTTTCCTTCCCGACTTCCTGCAAAGCACGGCAGCAGCGGCTCTTCCTATCTGCATTGCTGTTTCACAGGTAAGCTCGGTTACTGCAACACCTCTTGCGCCGTCTGTACCGAATAATCTTCCCATAATAAAAAAACTCCTTTATGAATAGATTTAAAACAAAGTTGTCTGATCCGAATTTACATTTTTATCCCCCGGCACCTTATAACCCATATGCTTGTAGGCAAGGGCGGTAGCGCACCGTCCTCTCGGGGTTCTTGAAATGAATCCGAGCTGCATGAGATACGGCTCGCAAACGTCCTCAAGAGTGACCGCCTCCTCACCGATAGCGGACGCCAGCGTTTCAAGGCCCGCAGGTCCTCCGCCGTAGCCCTTGATAAGCATATCAAGAAATCGCTTGTCAAGGCTGTCAAGTCCCAATGAATCTATCTCCATGCGGTCAAGGGCGATAGCGGCAATACTGCTGTCGATTCTTCCGCCGCCTACTACCTCTGCAAAATCTCTGACACGCTTTAAAAGCCTGTTGGCAATACGGGGAGTACCTCTCGAACGCTTTGCTATCTCTAAAGCGCCGCTCTCATCGCAGGCAATACCCAGAATAACAGCGGAACGGCGGATAATGTCGGTCAGCTGTTCATAGGAGTAAAGCTCCAGACGCTGTATTATGCCGAATCTGTCCCTGAGAGGGGAGGTAAGCTGTCCCGCTCTTGTAGTAGCACCTACAAGTGTAAACTTGTGAAGATCAACACGCAGCGACCGTGCAGACGGGCCCTTTCCGATAATGATATCCAGAGCATAGTCCTCCATTGCGGGATAAAGCACCTCCTCAATGGATCGGGACAGCCTGTGTATCTCATCTATAAAAAGCACATCTCCCTCGGCAAGATTTGTGAGCAGCGCCGCAAGATCCCCGGGCTTTTCAATGGCAGGTCCCGATGTTATGCGGATATTTACCCCCATTTCATGGGCTATGATCGCCGAAAGTGTGGTCTTTCCCAGTCCCGGAGGACCGTAAAGCAGCACATGATCAAGACTTTCATTCCTGTTGCGGGCAGCCTGTATATAAATTTTTAAATTTTCCTTTACCTTGTCCTGACCGATATATTCGTCAAGTGTTTTAGGTCTGAGGGAGTAATCCATGTCGTCCTCATCTGAGGCAACAGTTTCAGGCGACATTATTCGTTCCTCAAAGTCGATATCGCTTTGCTCCAGCAAGGTCCGATCATTCCTTTCAGAAAAAGCCTGTCACGGTATGATATGCATTTACCGCAGAGCAGGTCACTTGAATTTTGCAAGTCCCATAAGTGCTTTACGGATAAGCTCCTCGGCAGTAAGAGAACTGTCAAGACCCGAAACTGCTCCCTCTGCCTCATCTCTTGTGTATCCGAGAACCATGAGCGCATCAACAGCTTCAGAAACAGCCCCTCCCGCAGGAACGGGTGAATATGCAGGCAGGTCAGATGTTCTGATAATGCTGCGTTCCTTACTCAGCTTATCTTTAAGCTCCAGCACTATCCTCTGTGCCATTTTGGGACCCACACCCTTTGATTTGGTAAGCCGCTTGTGATCTCCCGAAGCCACTGCCAGTGCAAAGGAATTGGGGTCAATGTCAGAAAGTATAGACAGCGCCGCCTTTGGACCCACTCCCGAAACTCCCAGCAGCAGTTTAAAGCATTCCAGCTCCTGCCTGTCGCCGAAGCCAAACAGCATTATGCCGTCCTGAGTGACATGAAGATATGTAAAAAGCCTGACACCGCTCCCTGTGTCGCCCAGCCTTGCAAGGGTATTATATGTAGTACGGCAGGAATAACCCACACCGCCGCATTCCACCACGGCAAGACCCGCTTCTTTATGTATAAGCTCTCCGTTCAAACTGTAGATCATAGCTTTCCTCCCGCCTGTGCGGCATTAAGATATGCGGCTGACGCACAGTGTCCGTGGCATATTGCAAGTGCCAGTGCGTCTGCTGTATCATCGGGCTTCGGCATACTTCCAAGCCTGAGAATGCTTTTTGTCATCTCCATGACCTGTTTTTTTTCGGCTCTGCCGTAGCCTACCACCGACTGCTTTACCTGTAAGGGCGTGTATTCGTATACAGGCACTCCGCTCTGCACGGCTGCAAGCACGATAACCCCTCTTGCCTGTGCCACGTCAATGCCTGTTTTCTGATTCGTATTAAAAAACAGCTTTTCAATGCTCATGGCTTCCGGTCTGAACCTTGTGATAACGGTGGTCATATCATTATAAATATCCATAAGACGCAGCGGAAATGGAGTATATGCCTTTGTGGTAATGGCTCCGTAGCCCAGCGGAGAAAAGCTGTAGTTATCATACTCCAGCACCCCGTATCCTACAATTGCATAACCGGGATCAATACCCAGTATCCTCATAAAACACACTTCCTTTTTTCGCTTATGACTCACCGGTTATATATTATAACACATTTTTGCGGCTGTTGCAAGTTTTTTCTGAAATTTTTTCCCTCTGTAATACTTTTGTTACTTTTTGAAAATCGTCCGATCCGATGTTTTTTACATTTTTAATAGTATAAACATCTTTCGGCAACTTGTCAGCCTTGTAAAATGCATATGAAAAATCAAGGCGCTTTCCTGCACTTTTCATCTGCGCGAAATTATTGTAAATTTTTTGTAAAGCTGCTTGATTTATATATGATTTCGTACTATATATCGGCAGACAGATTGATCGTGCAGTTCGTCATCAACGGCTGCGGCGTTTTTTATATTTCGGGATACACTGCTGCTAATAAGCTGTACGGTATCCTTGAAATTGCAGCTATTTCTTACGGCTTTGCCCTTACTGCATATGTCGGAATTTCTGCCGAAGCTCATCGGAACAGAGGGACTTTTCCGGGCAGAGGTCCTTGCATGGACAGACGCAGATGCAGTACTCATTATAAGCTATTACATCAGAATGGCACGGATAAACAAGCGCTTTTCACGGGATCGGTGACGAAGATCTGCGGGGGTTTTGGGCTGTTTACAATTTTGCCTATGCATTTTACGGATTTTTTCATTTTGAGTGCCAAATTATAATTGACAAAACGGACAAATTGTGTTATCATAATTATAAGACTAAACTGTCGGCAGAATGTCGGCTTCATAAAGGAGTATGGACTATGGACGCAATCAGATTAAAACCCGCATTCAAGGACTATCTCTGGGGCGGAACAAGACTCAGAGATGATTTCGGCAAGGACTGTGATTTTGAAAAGATAGCCGAAAGCTGGGAGCTTTCCTGTCACAAGGACGGAAATTCCGTTGTGGCAGAGGGAGAGTTTGAGGGTCTGACACTGGCGGAATACATTGAAAAGCAGGGAAAAGCTGTGCTCGGCACCAATTGTGAGAAATTTGAAAATTTCCCTATTCTCATCAAGCTCATTGATGCAAAGGATAACCTTTCCGTACAGGTACACCCCGACAACGAATATGCCATGCGTGTTGAGGGCGAATACGGCAAGACCGAAATGTGGTATGTGGTGGACTGCGATGAGGGGGCAACGCTTCTTTACGGGTTCAAGCATGAGATCACAAAAGAGGAATTTAAGGAAAGAATAGAAAACAACACACTGCTTGAGGTAACAAATGCCGTTCCCGTGCATAAGGGCGATGTGTTTTTTATCCGCTCAGGAACACTCCATGCCATAGGCAAGGGCATACTTATTGCAGAAATACAGCAAAATTCCAACACCACCTACCGTATTTACGATTACGGCAGAGTAGGTGCTGACGGCAAACCGAGACAGCTCCACATCGACAAGGCGTGCGATGTTACAAAGCTCTGTCCCGCCGAGCCGTATCCCGTAAGCGATCCCGTCCGGAAGGACGGCTGGAGCGAAAAGCTCCTTGCCTCCTGCGAATATTTCACCGTCCATGCGCTGGATATCACCGACAGAGCATGGCTGGAGGCTACGGAAAAGTCCTTTGTAAGTATCCTTGTCCTTGAGGGCAGCTGTGTCTTTTCCGCAAGGAATTCAAAACCCATTGAACTGAAAAAAGGCGACAGTCTTTTCGTTCCCGCAGGTCTGGGAGCCTTTGAGCTTACACCGACTGACGGGGGCTGCAAAGCTGTCATGACACATATAGATGAATGAAACGGAGTGATAAGAAATGAAATATTATATCGGTATCGACCTTGGCGGCACAAACATAAAAGCGGGTGTGGTAAACGAGAATTTTGAAATAATTGCAAAGGCATCGGTAAAGACCAACTGTCCCCGTCCTGCAAAGGAGATCTGCGACGATATGGCAAAGGTATCCGTCATGGCTTGTGAGGAGGCAGGCATCTCAATTGATGATGTGGAATGGATCGGCATCGGCACACCGGGCATTGCGGATAATGTAAACGGCACTATCCCCTATTCCAACAATCTTGATTTTCATGATGTCCCCGTGAGAGAATATATCCGTGAGCATATCAACAAGCCCGTGTATATTGCAAATGACGCCAATGCGGCAGCCTACGGCGAATATGTGGCAGGTGCAGCAAAGGGAGCAAACAACGCAGTCTGCATAACTCTCGGCACAGGCGTAGGAGCAGGAGTTATCATTGACGGAAAAATCCTCACAGGCTCAAATATGGCAGGCGCAGAGCTGGGGCATATCGTAATAGATATGGACGGTCCCGAATGCACCTGCGGAAGAAGAGGCTGCTTTGAGGTCTACTCCTCTGCTACGGGTCTTATCCGCATGACCAAGGAAGCGATCGCCGCACACCCTGAAACTATAATGGCAAAATATGCCGAGGAGGACGGTCATTCCTCAGCACGCCATGCCTTTAATGCCATGAGAGCGGGAGATGCTGCGGGCAAAGAAGTAGTAGACAAATATATAAAGTATCTTGCTGCGGGAATTACAAATGTAATCAATATTTTCCAGCCCGATATACTCTGTATCGGCGGCGGCGTCTGCAATGAGGGCGATCCTCTTCTTGTACCCATGAAGGAGCTTGTGGCAAAGGAAGTATACACAAGAATGATAGATAAAAATACGGTCATTACGGTTGCAGGACTGGGTAACGATGCAGGCATCATCGGAGCTGCATTCCTCGGCAATGCGGGATAAGTCCTGCCATTTGAGCATAACAGATCTCTTCTGCTCTCTTTTTTGCGGGCAAAGGAAAATGATCTTTACCAATATAAACGCCTGTGCTTTGCGGTATTGCCGCAGAATGACGGGAACGGCTCCCGAAAGGAAATCCGTAACATATCATTTGCCATACAGCACAGACTTACAGTGAAAAAATCAGTAAAAAAGAAAGAGGTAATTTAAAATGTCTTGCAATGAATGTCCTAATTTTTTCTGTGATGGAGCGGATAAGGCACCACAGCGTTCTCTGTTTAACGCTCTGGGAATGACAAAGGAGGAGATGAAGCGTCCTCTGGTGGGTATCGTATCCTCCTATAACGAGATAGTACCGGGTCACATGAACATTGATAAGATAGCAGAAGCGGTAAAGCTGGGAGTTGCAATGGCGGGAGGAACGCCCGTTATGTTTCCTGCAATTGCCGTTTGTGACGGTATCGCAATGGGTCATGAGGGCATGAAGTATTCGCTTGTTACCCGTGACCTTATCGCCGATTCTACCGAATGTATGGCGCTTGCTCATCATTTTGACGCACTTGTCATGATTCCCAACTGTGACAAGAATGTGCCGGGACTTCTTATGGCTGCGGCAAGAGTAAATGTTCCCACCATTTTTGTGTCGGGAGGTCCTATGCTTGCGGGTCACGTAAAGGGCAGCAAAACCTCCCTTTCCAGTATGTTTGAAGCGGTAGGCGCTTACACTGCGGGAAGAATAGACGAACAGGAATTTGAAGAATATGAAAACAAAGCCTGCCCCACCTGCGGCAGCTGTTCGGGTATGTACACCGCAAACTCCATGAACTGCCTTACCGAAGCACTCGGAATGGGACTTCGGGGCAACGGTACTATTCCCGCTGTTTATTCCGAAAGGATACGCCTTGCAAAGGAAGCGGGTATGCAGGTAATGGAGCTTTACAGGAAAAATATCCGTCCTCTGGATATAATGACGGAAAAGGCTTTCATGAATGCTCTTACCGTTGACATGGCTCTCGGCTGCTCAACAAACAGTATGCTCCATCTTCCCGCTATTGCACATGAGTGCGGCATTGAGATAAATCTTGACATTGCAAACGAGATAAGCGCAAAAACGCCTAATCTTTGTCATCTTGCTCCCGCAGGTCATGCATATATTGAGGAGCTCAACGAAGCAGGCGGCGTTTATGCGGTAATGAATGAGCTTGACAAGAAAGGACTTCTTGCTACAGATCTTATTACCGTTACAGGAAAGACCGTGGCTGAAAACATCAAAAACTGTGTAAATAAGGATACAAATATAATCCGTCCCATAGATGATCCGTACAGTGAAACAGGCGGTATTGCGGTACTCAGAGGCAACCTTGCAAAAGACGGCTGTGTAGTAAAACGCAGTGCCGTTGCTCCCGAAATGTTAAAGCACACAGGTCCTGCAAGAGTATTTGACTGCGAGGAGGACGCACAGGCGGCTATCCTTGGCGGTAAAATAGTCAAGGGTGATGTTGTGGTTATCCGCTACGAGGGTCCTAAAGGCGGTCCGGGCATGAGAGAAATGCTCAACCCCACCTCTGCAATAATGGGTATGGGACTTGGAAGTGATGTTGCACTTATCACGGACGGACGCTTCTCGGGTGCTTCAAGAGGTGCAGCTATAGGTCATGTATCTCCCGAAGCAGCAGTAGGCGGCGTTATAGGCGTGGTACAGGACGGCGACATGATAACGGTGGATATCCCGAACTACAGCCTTACTCTTGATATCAGCGATGAAGAACTGGAGCGCAGACTTGCGGAGTTTACACCAAAGAAAAAGGAGCTTAAAGGCTACCTTAAAAGATATGCGGCTCTTGTTACCTCAGGCTCTCAGGGTGCAGTCCTGAAAAACGAATAAAAATTCTCTAAAAACGTGACATGAGCAGCTTATGTCCGTTTCTGACGCACCTGACCCCATGAATAACCTGTTTATCCATGGGGCAGGGAGCGTTAAAGACAGGGCATGGAGCATAAAAAAACTCCTATCCTGCCCTTATTTTCAAAAGGAATGAACGACATTGAATAAAACTACAGCCTCACATAAAACTGCGGGGAAAATTTTTGCGGCTTTTACAATTCTTATCCTGCTTGCAGTACTTGCATTAAGTTGGTATATAGGCGGGCAAAAGCGTGCAGCGGAAAAATATTTTGCATCTATTGCTTCGGGAAATTATAAGGATATGAGCAAGGTCATAATGCCTGCCTATCTTGACGGCTTTGACACCGATTCATTCAGGGAAGAATGCCGCTCGGGATTTGAAAAAATGCCCGTTTTTTCCGATCTTGATACGGGAAATATAATTTCCTCACGGGTAAAGATCACCGAAAGCCGAATGAACGGAGATCCGGGCAGCTGGATATGTACCGCCGATGTGGATTTCTACTCAGACGGCAAGGTGATGAGCTTTGATAATCTGGGACTTTACCTTGATTTCAGCGGCGGAAAATGGCTCATCGATCTGGATTTCAAAGAAATTACAGGCTCTGACCCGGTCTGACATCACCGCATATTTGGAGGTGCCGCAATGGATCCTTACACGGTCATGGGGCTTTCTCCCGATGCCACAGACGAGGAGATAAAGAAAAAATACCGTACTCTTGTCAGGCAGTATCATCCCGATCTGAATCCCGATGATGCTGATGCCGCCTGCAGAATGAGTGAAATAAACGAAGCCTATGAGCTTATACGCTCGGGCAGCCGTGAGCATATCAGGACAGATAAGGAAACGGCAGAACATGGCAGCTTTTACAGCGGCGGGACTGCATTTTACTATGAATTCAAAGCTCACGAAAATGCAGACGGCGGCTTTTTCAGATACTCTCAGGATCCGTATAAGGAGATCGAGAGATGTATCATGCTCGGTAATTACAGCAGGGCAGCAGATATCCTTGACAATTTAAACGAAAGAAACGGCAGATGGTTTTACTACACTGCTCTGGTTTATTACGAAAGCGGTTATTTCTCTGATGCGCTGCGGTTTGCGGAGCGGGCGCATATTTTAGAACCCGATAACAGAAAATTCAAGGAGCTGTATGAGCGTATCTATTATGAGGGATGCACGCAGAAAAAGGTAAATATTCCCAAAAGGGTCATATCGGCAGTGACACTGTTCCTTGCCGTACTTTTTATTCTATATACATTTGCTCCCCTGTTTTCGGGTTGAAAGGAATTATAATAATGGCAGGAAAATCAAAGTCTGTCTATATATGCAGCTCCTGCGGGTACGAATCACCCAAATGGAACGGAAAATGCCCCTCCTGCGGAGAATGGAACACCTTTGAGGAGGAAACAGTAGAAAGCACTCCCAAAAAAAGCTCATTTCAAAGGTCCGCGCCCTCTGTACTGAGCGGAACGGACAGCAGTGAAAAAATAAGAACTCTTTCACAGATAGACACAGAGGAGGAGGTCAGATATTCCACGGGAATGGGCGAGCTTGACCGTGTGCTGGGCGGCGGTCTTGTGAAAGGCTCTCTTGTGCTGCTGGGCGGCGAACCCGGTATCGGAAAATCAACGCTTCTCCTGCAAATTTGCAGCTTTCTGGGCAAGGAACACAGAATACTCTACGTTTCGGGAGAGGAGAGCGTAAGGCAGATAAAACTCCGTGCGGACAGGCTGGGTGTTACAACACCTAATCTCTATCTTCTGAGCCTTACAGATGCGGAATCGGTCTGCACTACAGTAATGGCATCAAAGCCCGATATAGTCATTATCGACTCTATCCAGACCATGAATATACGTGACATCAACTCCGCCTCGGGCAGTGTTACTCAGGTAAGAGAATGTACAAATATGTTCATGCATCTTGCAAAGGATATGGAGATCCCTCTTTTCCTTGTGGGTCATGTGAACAAGGACGGCGCTATTGCAGGACCAAAGGTCATGGAGCATATCGTTGATGCGGTTCTCTTTTTTGAGGGAGAACGTCATCAGAGCTACAGACTTTTGCGGGCAGTAAAAAACCGTTACGGCTCCACAAATGAAATAGGCGTTTTTGAAATGCAGGATAAGGGACTCAGTCAGGTAGAAAATCCCTCTCAGATGTTCCTTTCGGGAAGACCTGCAGGTGTGTCGGGAAGCTGTGTGGGCTGCGTTATGGAGGGTACACGTCCCATACTTGCAGAGGTTCAGGCTCTTGTGACAAAAAGCAGCTATGCCGCTCCCAGAAGAATGTCTACGGGATTTGATTTTTCCCGTCTTGCCATTATAATTGCAGTTCTTGAAAAACGTGCAGGACTTTTTTACGGAACTCTTGACGTATATGTGAACATTGTGGGCGGATTTCGTCTTGACGAGCCTGCCGCCGATCTGCCCGCAGCACTTGCCCTTTACAGCAGTCTTATGGATATGCCCATCGGAGAAAAGCTGGTTTCTTTCGGTGAAATAGGACTGGGCGGCGAGGTAAGAAGCATTTCAAATATTTCACAAAGAATTACCGAGGCGCAGAGACTGGGCTTTGAAAAGTGCATTATCCCGAAAATGTCTCTCAGACAGATAGACCCAAAAAAATATAAAATAGGAATAATTGCCGTTTCCAATATACGACAGGCATTTGATTATCTCAGAAAGGACAGTGGGCAGTAATGAAGGAAAGAAAGGTCATTCACATTAACAGATTGTCAATAAAATACAATACATTCTCACCCAGACAATTTATTGAGCTGTGGAAAACCGCATGGGATCAGGCTCCCTCTGAGGAACAGGTCAGACTTGCTTTTAAAAATACACTGTTCAGAGTGTCAATGTACGATAACGACAAGATCATAGCAATGGGAAGAATGATCGGCGATCTGGGAATGTGCTATTATATCAGGGACGTTGTTGTAAGACCCGAATACCGCCGTCACGGAATGGGCAGCATCATTATAGGCGAATGCCTGAAATATATCAAAAACAACAGCATGGGAGATACCGATGTATATGTTGAGCTTTCCGCCATGCCCGATGTTATACCCTTTTATGAAAAATTTGGATTTACCAAGAATGATGCTCAGAGTATGAAGCTGAGTTATCATGTTAAATGAAAAAAGCAGCAAGCATCATGAAAGGGTCTTTTCAATGCATAAAAAAACAAGCTATAAGGTAGCGGTGGGCGGCGTTATAAGCGCCCTTTGTCTGACGCTGATGTTCATGACGGGAGTATTCCCTGTCCTGAGTATGACGATCCCTATCTATGCGGGTGCGCTGATGATAGTTATTGCCCATGAGGTCAGCACAAGCTGGGCATTTGCCACCTACTGTGCAGTGTCTGTGCTGTCGCTGTTTCTGACTCCCGATAAAGAGGCGGCAACGCTTTTCATCATCTTTTTCGGATACTATCCCATAATTCTTTCACAGCTTGAAAGGATAAAATTCATGCCGTTAAAGCTCCTTTTTAAACTGGCGATCTTCAACGGCACTATGATCCTGTGGTATAAGCTGATGATCTTTATTATGGGGACATATGACTTTTTCAGTGATTTTTCCTTTATGGGAAAGTATGCTGTGGCAGGGGTGTTAGTCTTTATCAATCTTGCATTTTTTCTCTATGACTATACTATAAGGCTTATAGAATATGTTTATGTTAATTGGTTCAGACCCACCTATTTCGGGAAAAAACGTCCTCAGAAAAACGACAGGTGACCTCACTAAAGCATCTGACGGTCAAGCTCCTTTTTCAGCTTCTTGATGATCTTCTTTTCAAGGCGGGATATGTAGGACTGGGAAATGCCTATCACATCGGCAACCTCCTTTTGGGTCATTTCACGTCCTGTTTTCAGACCGAAGCGCATTTCCATAATGATCCGCTCCCTTTCGGGGAGCTTTCTCACTGTATCCATAAGTACTGTTTTTTCCGCATCGTCCTCGATGCTGCTGTTCACGGTATCGTCATCGGTACCCAGAATGTCGGACAGCAGAAGCTCATTTCCGTCCCAGTCGATGTTCAGAGGTTCATCTATGGAAATGTCGTTCTTATGCTGGGCGCTTTTTCTAAGAAACATAAGTATCTCATTTTCTATGCACCGTGACGCATAGGTAGCGAGCTTTATATTTTTTTCGGGAGAAAAGGTGTTCACCGCTTTAATAAGCCCTATTGTGCCGATAGAAACAAGATCCTCAACACATATTCCCGTAGATTCAAACTTTTTTGCAATGTAAACCACCAGCCTGAGATTATGAACAATAAGCTGCTCCCTCCCCTTTGTCTTATCGGTAAGCAAAAGTGAAAATGCCTCCTCCTCCTCAGCTTTTGTAAGCGGGGGAGGAAGTGTTTCGGGACCGTTGATATAAAATACGCTCCCCTCTTTTCCGATAAGTCCCGATATAAATTTTTTTATTTTTTCAAAAGCGTTCTCCACTGCGATCAATTGGATCAAAACCTTTCTATAATAATATTTTCGGATGAAGCAGAGCGGGATCATTTTCAAAAGACGCAGCACCCAGACAGGCGTCCGCAGAAAAGATCTCACCTGTTTCATCATTTTTTATACATATATCACGGGGACAGACTATGGGGATAAGTCCGCTGCCCGAGGCGGTATGATAGGGTATCAGCCGCCATTTTACATCGGGAGTTTTACCTGTCGGAGAGTAGTCCTCGGCAAAATGCCCGCTGTCGGGAATAGTTCCGTAAAGCTCACTCATAACGGATCGTCCGCATACTATGACAGGCTTGCCAGTAAAACCGTCTTTCAGAGTATTGCCCGTGTCAGCGATCGCCCTGAAGCTGACGACCTTTCCGTTATCCGAAACGGTTACGGTATATGCCGCTCCCTCCTCAGAGCAGTCTGAAAGGCTTTTATACACCGCAATGCAGGCATATGCGGCAATAGATGTTATCACAAGTGCCGCCGCCGAAAAATCCGCATAGATTACCCCATTGCGGGACATAAACATTTTTCCTCCGAACATTCCCGAAGCCGCTGTCCCCACTCCCGCAAAAATGAAGCTCATGAGCCAGAAAATAAAAAGCCTTTTAAAGTAAAGCCGTCTGCTTTCGTATCCGAAAGCAAGATATATTACCGCTGCCGCTGTCAGGGTCTTTACTGCGATCATGGCGGCAGCGGACATTTTCGGTATAAAGATCGTAAGGGCGCTTAGTCCTCCGAACACCGCTCCCAGACAGGCTTTTCCCGTTCTGAGCGGACTGTGGGTCATTATCTGTGCGGATTTTATCAGCAGAAAATCAACATATATATTTGTTATCACAAGTATATCTGCATATATGTACAAAGCGTTCACCCCTTATAAATAAATTATAGCTTATCCCCCTTTCTCATTTTGTCGAAAGTATGACAAGCTGTAAAAAAAGAATATTGCAGATAAGGTCATACATTTTTGGTCGTTTTTATGATCCCGATAAATCTTTTGTAAGATAAATTTACAAAAGATTATGGACAAATTAAAAAAAGCGTAGTATAATATAAGGTGGAAGATTTTTTCCGATTAGCCGCCCCGTGCGGCAGAGCAAGAAAGGATGGTAAATATGGATTCTCTTATCAGGCTTTTGAAGGAAAATGCAAGGCTTTCAGATGAACAGCTGGCGGTAATGCTGGGCGTCAGTGCCGATGAAATTGCTTCACGTATCGCCGATTATGAGAAAAAGGGCGTTATCAAGGGCTACAGCGTTATTACCAATGATGAGCTTGTGGATCAGAACCTTGTGACAGCTTTTATCGAGGTAAAAGCAACTCCGCAGGCGGACTTCGGCTTTGAGGATCTTGCCCGAAAAATTATGTCCTATGACGAGGTTGACAGTGTTACGCTGATGTCGGGTTCCTTTGACTTCGCAGTAACTCTTACGGGTACTGATTATAAGGAGATAGCTCTCTTTGTTGCTAAACGTCTGTCTACTATAGAGGGCGTTATCTCCACATCAACACATTTTGTACTCAAACAGTATAAAAAGCAAGGCTTTATTATTGAAAACGAAGCCGAAGATGAAAGGGGCTTCGTATCCCCGTGATGGACTATGATAAGCTTATTGCAGATAAATGCAGAGAAATGAAGCCCTCGGGCATAAGAAAATTCTTTGACCTTGCAAATCAGATGGAGGGCGTTATCTCCCTCGGAGTAGGTGAGCCTGACTTTCAGACCCCGTGGAATGTGCGGCAGGCTGCAATTACCGCCCTTGAAAGAGGAAAAACAAAATATACCGCAAATTCGGGGCTCAGTGACCTGAGAAGCTCCATAAGCGGTTACATAAAAAAGTCATTGGGTGTTTCCTACGACCCTGAGCATGAAATAATCGTGACGGTAGGCGGCTCGGAGGGTATTGATGCCGCTATAAGATCGGTCGTGAATCCCGGAGACGAGGTGCTGATAGTTGAACCGTGCTTTGTGTGCTACTCTCCTATCGTGTCACTTTCGGGCGGCATACCCATATCTATCGAAACTAAAGCGGAGGACGAGTTCAGGCTCACACCCGCACAGCTGAAAGAAAAGATCACCGACAGGACAAAGCTGCTTATCCTCCCGTTTCCCAACAATCCCACGGGAGCTATTATGGAAAGAAAGGATCTTGAGGGTATAGCAGAAATACTGCGGGGTACGGATATACTTGTACTCTCAGATGAAATTTACAGTGAGCTTACCTATTCGGGAAAGCACTGCTCTATTGTGGAGCTGGAGGGTATGCAGGAACGCACTATCCTTGTAAACGGATTTTCAAAGGCATATTCAATGACGGGCTGGAGACTGGGTTATGTGGCAGCTCCCGCACCTGTTTGTCAGCAGATACTTAAAATACACCAGTACGCTATCATGAGTGCCCCCACCGTTTCCCAGTATGCAGCAATTGAAGCTCTTACACACTGCGATGATGATGTGAAAAAGATGCGTGACGAATATAATATGCGCAGACGCTGGCTTGTAAAGGCATTAAACGATATAGGACTTGACTGCTTTGAACCAAAAGGCGCATTCTATGTATTCCCATGCATAAGGTCAACAGGTCTTTCCAGTGAGGACTTCTGCGAAAGACTGCTCTATGAACACAATGTTGCAGTAGTTCCGGGAAATGCTTTCGGAGAATGCGGAGAGGGCTTTATCAGGATATCCTATGCCTACTCTCTCAAACACCTTATGGCTGCTGTGGAGTGCATGAAAGAATTTGTGGAAAAGGTTAAAAAGGAAAAAAATTAACATGACAAAAAAATTATTACTATTGTCCATGCTTGCGCTTATGCTTGCAGGCTGCGGCAGTGAATCGTCACCGGCAGATGAGCTTACAGAAACGACAGAAGAAACCGAAACTATCAGTGAAACAGAAACTATCGAGGATACAGAAACGATCAGAGAAACAGAGTCAATCGAAGAAACAAAATCGGAGACATCAGCAGAAACAACCTCTGTTTCCGAAAAGGAAACCACTGTACAAAGCTCCGTAAGAGCCGCCGCTGCCTCAGAAGTCACCGAAACTGCGCCGACAACTGTCCCAGACGATCATCCGGCGGCTTCGGAGGACACAGTATCGACAGAATCCACAACGGCACAAAAAAATCTTGTCATCTCCCTGAAAGCAAGCGCAACGGAAATACAGGCAGGTGTTGACAGCGGAGAGATCATTTTCTCCGCCGAGATACCTCCCGGGCATTCACCGAAACGTCTGGAGCTTATCAATGTAGATACGGGCAACACCGCAGCAGAGCTGTATGATGATGCAGACTATGACCGTTACGGTGATACCGTAAAGGGCGACGGCGTCTATTGCTGCAGGTACACTCTTGATACAAACATAGACACCGATCCCGATGTTTCGGAGGAAAGAAACTATCACTTTTATGTAACCTATACCGAAAACAACACAGGCTACTATTCCGACATCGTTAAGATATGGGTATGTGAACCCTTTACCGACAAGGAGCTTGCGGATATTGAGGCTGTGGACGATGCTATCAGTAAGTGGATGAGCTCCGATGAATATAAAAATGCCTCCATTGATGAAAGAACGGAGCTTGCCGCCGCATTTCTTAACGGACTTGCGGATAACGGCACAGAGGAACGCCCCTACAGCCTTGTGGATAAGGAAAGCATATTCGCCGAGGGGTATATGGTATCCTTTAACTATGCCTGCGGTATAAGCGGCGGGATCATGGTAAAGGAATTTGACGAGTATATGAACTGAGGGGTATTAAATTGGACAGGATATCACTTAATGCGTATGCCAAAATAAATCTTTATCTTGATGTTACAGGCAAAAGAAGTGACGGTTATCATCTGCTTAAAACCATTATGCATACCATTTCAATACATGATACCGTCACTCTTGAAAAGGGCGGGAAAGGAATCACGATACACTGCACCGATGATACGATACCCTGCGATGAAAAAAATATCGCCTATAAATGTGCGGACATTTTTTTCTCTGAAACAAATATAAGTGACCGTGATATACATATCTCAATTGAAAAAGCCATTCCCTCACAGGCAGGCATGGGCGGCGGAAGTGCAGACGGAGCGGCAGTTCTTAAAGGTCTGAATTTACTTTATAAAACGGGACTTTCCGCAGAGGAGCTTTGCGCTCTCGGTGCAGGAGTGGGAGCGGATATCCCATTTTGTGTAATGGGCGGCTGCGGATACTGCACAGGCATCGGCGAAATTATCAGACCTCTCCCCCCGCTTTGCGGCTATGTGCTTATAGGCAAGGGCAGAGAGGGTATTTCCACTGCTGAGGCTTACAGGAGGATAGACGAGCGCGGTATCTGTACGGAGCAGAACGATCTCTTTAATATTTTTTCAGATGCCCCCTCTCTTTCCCGCATTGCTCCTTATTGCAGAAATGCTTTCGATGAGGTGACGGGACTTCGGGAGGTGGCGGCACTCAGACAGCTTATGACGGAAAACGGCGCAGTCTGCTCCTGTATGACGGGAAGCGGGTCGGCGGTATTCGGACTTTTTGAGGATAAAGCTGCGGGCAAAACCGCTGAAAATATACTAAATGAGGCAGGATATTTTTCCCGTCTCTGTGAATTTGTAAAGGAATGATCTTATATGACCCTTGATAAGCTGCCTATCGGCAAAAATGCAGTGATAACCTCTGTAGGAGGAGAGGGTGCGCTCAGGTGCAGGCTTCTGGATATGGGACTTATCCCACGCACCGAGGTCATGATCCGAAAGACCGCACCTATGGGCGACCCTATTGAGCTGCGGCTCAGAGGCTATGAGCTTACAATCCGCCTTGAAGATGCCCGTAAAATCGAGGTAAGTCCCAAAGACTAAAAAATTGAAAGGAAAAAGCCGTTAGTTGAATAATTTCAATAGGCAGAG
The DNA here is from genome assembly GCA_947625735.1 of uncultured Clostridia bacterium. Classification (GTDB taxonomy): domain Bacteria; phylum Bacillota; class Clostridia; order Oscillospirales; family Ruminococcaceae; genus Huintestinicola. The sequence continues at coordinate 62,544 of CANQPL010000006.1, read as the reverse complement.
AATATACTATGATATTTGCTCTTGCAGGAAACCAGAACTGCGGAAAAACCACTCTGTTTAATCAGCTTACAGGCTCTAATCAGCACGTTGGCAATTTTCCGGGAGTTACGGTAGAGGAAAAAAGCGGTGAGATAAGAGGAATAAAGGACTGCTCTGTGGTGGATCTTCCGGGTATATATTCAATTCGTCCCTATACGGGAGAGGAGATCGTTACCCGTGATTTTCTTATCAAGCAAAAGCCCGACGGCATCATTAATATTGCTGATGCCACAAATATTGAGCGCAATCTTTATCTTACCCTTCAGCTCAGTGAGCTGAAAATTCCTATGGTACTGGCGCTTAATATGATGGACGAGGTCAAAAATAACGGCGGCACCATAGATATAAAGGAGCTTTCCGACAGACTGGGTATACCCGTAGTCCCAATCTCAGCAGTAAAAAATGAGGGCGTTGACGAGCTTATTGACATTGCGGTGGAAACTGCACGCAAAAAAAAGCAGCCAAAGCATATAGACTACTGTGAGGGAGCTGTTCACCGCTGTATCCATGCTATCTGTCATATAATTGAGGATCATGCAGACAATGTAGGACTGGGCAGACGTTTCTGTGCCACAAAGCTCATAGAGGGAGATCCCGAGATCACACGTATGCTGGAGCTTGACGAAAACGAGCTTCACATGATCGAGCATACTATCACGGAAATGGAATCTGAGGCGGGTCTTGACAGAAATGCTGCCATTGCCGATATGCGTTATACATTTATCGAGGACGTTTGCAGCAGGACAGTAGTCAGATGCCATGAAAGCAAGGAGCATATCCGCAGTGTAAAGATAGACAATATCCTTACTCATAAGCTGCTTGCAATACCCCTTTTTATACTTATAATGGCTGCGGTATTCTGGCTGACTTTTGGTGTGATTGGCGCATTTTTAAGCGATCTGCTGTCGCTTGCAATTGACAGGATAACCCTTGCCGCTGACCGCGGACTTACAGCCTACGGACTCAATCCCGTTGTACACAGTCTTATAATTGACGGTATCTTTGCAGGTGTAGGCAGTGTACTCAGCTTTCTTCCTACAATTGTCACACTGTTTTTCTTCCTGTCAGTTCTTGAGGACAGCGGCTACATGGCAAGAGTTGCCTTTGTTATGGATAATCTGCTGCGTAAGATAGGACTTTCGGGACGCTCCTTTGTTCCCATGATAATAGGCTTCGGCTGCTCAGTCCCTGCGATCATGGCAACAAGGACTCTCTCCTCGGAGCGTGACAGAAAAATGACCGTATTTCTGACCCCATTTATGTCATGCAGTGCAAAGCTGCCTATATACTCGGTTTTCTCTATGGCATTTTTTCCCGATCACAGTGCGCTTGTTATGTGTCTGCTGTACTTTTTCGGCATAATATGCGCTGTAATATACGGAATGATAATCGGCAAGACCCGTTTCAGAGGAAATCCCGTTCCCTTTGTAATGGAGCTTCCCAACTATCGTTTTCCCTCTCTCAAAAGCGTACTTATGCTCATGTGGGATAAAGCAAAGGATTTTCTGACACGAGCATTTACCGTAATATTTACCGCATCAATAATCATCTGGTTTTTGCAGTCCTTTGACACAAGGCTCAACACCGTGAGCGACAGCTCTATGAGTATGCTTGCAGCAATCGGACGTATAATTGCACCTCTGTTTGCACCGCTGGGCTTTAATGACTGGCGTATTTCCACCGCACTTATAACGGGCTTTACGGCAAAGGAGGCAGTCGTTTCCACACTGTCTGTGCTTATGGGAGCATCATCTCAGGATCTTCTGCCCTCACTGCTGGGAGGACTGTTCACCCCCGTCACTGCGGCGAGCTTTCTGGTATTTTCACTGCTTTATACTCCCTGTGTGGCAGCGGTGTCCGCAGTCAGACGGGAGCTTAATTCCTCATTTGCGGCGCTTTCCTTTGTGCTTGTTCAGTGCGCCGTTGCGTGGATAGCCGCATTTGCGGTCTACACAGTGGGGTCACTGTTATTTTAGGAGGATAACATGGGTACTGCTGACTTTATTGCACTGGGAATAATATTCTTTCTGCTTTTCTGTGCGGTAAGATATATGCTCACCCACAAAGACGGCGGATGCTGCGGTAACTGTGAACAATGCCGCTCAGGCTGCAAAAATAAAAAGTCTGATGATGATAAAAAAGGATAATTTCAAAAGTGAGGTTTTGTTATGAATACCTGTTTTGATAACCGGGAGCTTAGCTGGCTCAAATTTAATGTAAGAGTGCTTGAAGAAGCGGAGGACAAAAACGTTCCTCTCTGCGAACGGCTTCTCTTTTCACAAATTTATCGGTCTAATCTGGACGAATTTTTTATGATACGTGTAGGCTCTCTCTATGACCGCACACTTGTAGACGATAACAAGGCGGACAACAAGACAGGTATGTCTCCTGCCGATCAGCTTAAAGCAATCTATAAAAAAGTGAATGAGCTTGTAGTGCGGCAGGATAAGGCATACAAGAACACTATGAAGGAGCTTTCGGCATACGGTGTGGAACAAGTCAGCTTTTCTTCTCTGAGTGAATCCGAGGAGGAATATATAAAGGCTTACTTTAACTCGGAAATACGTCCTCTTATCTCTCCCCATGTAGTGGACAAGCGTCACCCGTTTCCCTTTTTAAGCAATAAAAGCATCTATGCGGTAACTCATCTGGAATCGAAAAATTCCGTAAAGCTGGGGATAATTCCCGTAAACGGCAGCTTTCCGAGGATCGTTCTGCTGCCCCATAAGGATAAACTGCGTTTTCTTCTGGCGGAGGATATTATTCTGCACTACTGCGGTATAGTTTTTGAAAATTACAGGATACTTAACAAAGCGCTTATCAGGATAACAAGAAATGCGGATATCAATATGGAGGAGGGGCTTTACGATCACGATGTGGATCTTCGTGAGGTAATGCAGGAGCTGCTTAAAAAGCGGAAGAAGCTCTCCCCTGTCCGTCTTGAGATCTCAGGGGACCCGGGCAGTGAAGCGATAAAGCATCTTTGCAGACATCTGGAATTAAAAGAGGAGCAGATCTCCGTCAGCCGTGCGCCGCTTGATATGACCTTTATTTTCACGCTCAGAAACAGACTGGAGAAAAAATATCCCGAGCTTTTCTATGCCCCTGTATCCCCGAAGCGTTCGGCAGAGATAATCCACGATGCGCCGATCATACCGCAGATAGAAAGTCATGATATTATGCTCAGCTACCCCTATGAGAGTATCCGCCCATTTATCCGTCTGCTTCTGGAGGCGGGCAGCGATCCTGATGTAATATCCATAAAAATAACTCTTTACCGTGTCGCTTCCGATTCTAAGATAATCGAGGCGCTTATCAATGCAGCGGAAAACGGCAAGGAGGTATTTGTGCTTGTAGAGCTTCGTGCCCGTTTCGATGAGGAAAATAACATAGGCTGGTCAAAACGCCTTGAAAGAGCAGGCTGCAAGGTGATGTACGGTCCTGAAAGCCTGAAAGTACATTCAAAGCTGCTTCTCATAACCCGTAAGTGCGGCGATGAGCTTAAATATATAACCCAGATAGGCACAGGAAATTACAATGAAAAGACCTCTGAGCTTTACACCGATCTGTCGCTGCTTACTGCTCATGCAGGCATAGGCAAAGAAGCAGGAAAGGTGTTCAACGCCCTTTCTATCGGAAATCTTGTAGAAAACAGCAATCATCTTATGGTAGCTCCCCTTTCACTTCAGAACAAAGTAGCCGAGCTTATCGACAGAGAGATCGCCGCAGCCGCAGAGGGAGAGGAGGCTTATATAGGCTTAAAGCTCAACTCCCTTACAGACAAATATCTCATGGATAAGCTGATAGAAGCAAGCTGCGCAGGAGTAAAGATCGAAATGGTGATCCGAGGTATCTGCTGCCTTGTGGCAGGAGTGGAGGGTGTTACGGAAAATATCACTGTCCGCAGCATTGTAGGAAGATATCTTGAACATTCAAGGATATATATTTTCGGCAAGGGCGACAGGCGCAAGGTCTACATCTCCTCCGCCGATTTTATGACAAGAAATACAGTCCGCAGAGTAGAGGTTGCAGCGCCTGTTTATTCAGAGCGTATATGTCAGCGGATTCTTGATATCTTTAACGTCCTGCTTATGGATAACACCAAGGCAAGGATCCAGCTCCCCGATGGTACATATAAGCGGCTGTCACCCGCAGAGGACGAAAAAGCTGTTGATGCACAGCAGTATTTTATTGAGGAGGCTGCACAAAAGGCGGAGACTATCCGTTCAAAGACGCCCATAAAAGTAAAGGTCAGAAGGATCGGAAAAGCAAAAAACAACAAATGATACCGTGCAGATCTGCGCCCCGATCGCCTGTTCTTCCATAAAAAACTGCCGGCTTTTACCGGCAGTTAATGACTGTTTTCAGGTACGACCCACTATTTATAATAGATAATGCCTGTACGGTATATCTTCTCAATATGGTCAACAATAGCCTCCGCGGAAAGATCGGTCTTATCCATAAGATATAGATTCATAAGGCTGAAAAATCCCGAAATCACCACATTGCAGAAAACAAGAAATCCCGTTTTGTCGGCAATCTTCACGGCAGAGAGCCTTTCTGATGCCCTGTGAAGCATCACATCACGCATATCAGACGAAACAAGTACATCTGGAATCGTTTCAAGAAGCACCCTAAAATCCTCCTTGTTTTCGTCAATATAATTTGCTATCTGACGAAAATGAGGCATATAATCCTCCTTGCTCTGTTCTTCGGGTTCACTTCCCAGCATTCCTATCAATTTTTGCATCATTTCCGATCGGTATTCTTCAAGCACCGCGTAAACATCGTAATAATGTGCATAAAAGGTATTGCGGCTAATGTCTGCTCGTTCGGATATTTCCACTACAGTGATCTGTTCGAGCTTCTTCTCCTTAAGAAGAGATATGAACGCCTGACGTATCAGCTTTTTTGAGCGCAAGGCGCTGCGGTATACTTTTTTCATAAAAATAACCTCAAATCATGACATATCTTGAAAATCTGTGTAATTTTGAGCATTTTGCAAAATATTGACAGTTGTGTTTGACTTTATATTATATTATAATATTAAAGGACTTGAATGTCAAGAGAAAAAATTTTTACAAGGAGTATGTTTATGTCAAGGTTCAGCGTCAAAAATCCTTTGACTGTATTTATGGCAGTCATTGCGGCTATTGTTCTGGGTATAGTTTCCTACACCCGTATGACCCCGGATCTTATGCCGAGCATCGATCTTCCGTATGCGGTCATAGTAACGACCTATCCCGGAGCAGCTCCGGAAAAGGTGGAAACAGTTATCTCAAAGCCTATCGAACAGGCTATGGGTACTCTCAGCGGCATTGTAAACATCAGTTCCACATCAAGTGAAAATGCCTCCATGGTAATGCTTGAATTTGAAGAAGATACCAACATGGACGCCGCTACGGTAGATATTATTCAAGCCCTCAATCAGGTTGAAGGCTACTGGGACGACGATATGATCGGCACTCCCTATCTTATGAAGCTAAACCCCAACATGATGCCAGTTGCTGTAAGCGGCATACGTATGGAGGGTATGGACAAGGCTGAGCTTTCACATTTTCTTGATGAAAAGATACTCAGCCGTCTGGAAGGCATTGACGGCGTAGCAAGCATTACTACCGTGGGAAATGTCACTGAGCAGATAAGCGTACTTCTTTCTGAGGATAAGATAAATGCTCTCTATGACAAGATATATGAATCGGTAGACAAGAATTTTATTGACCCGCAGAAGGAGCTTGACGACGGCAAGGCACAGCTTGATGAGTCACAGGCTCAGCTTGATGAGGCAATGGCTGCCTTTGATAAGGCTATTGCCGATATTGACGCCACTCCCGGACTTACCGATGAGATGAAAGATGCCATGAAGGCTCAGGTCACATCATCTCCCGAATATGTACAGGTGAGCGAGGGTATCAAGGAGCTTGAAAATGCCCGCAGTGAGCTTGAAAAAGGTCAGGAAGAGCTTGATTCCGCCAAGGAGGAGGCGCATAAGGCAGTTGACCTCTCTCCCCTGCTTTCCATGGATACTATCTCGGGAATACTTACCGCTCAGAGCTTTTCAATGCCCGCAGGCTATGTCTATGAGGGCGAAAAGTCCATTATGATGAGCGTTGGCGATGAAATAACAAATACAGAGCAGATAAGCTCCCTTGTACTTGCCGACCTTAAAATGGACGGTCTTGACCCCATTAAGCTTGACGATGTAGCAGACGTGCTTATAACGGATAACAGCGCAGATATTTACGCAAAGATGAACGGTGAGGACGGCATTATGCTTACATTCTCAAAGCAGTCCTCCTACGCTACAGCAGAGGTATCAGACAATATCGCCCGTGAATTTGAGGAATTAACAGAGGAATATCCGGGCATTGAATTTATCACACTTATGGATCAGGGTGATTATATTCATCTGGTGGTAAATTCCATTACTTCAAGCCTTTTGTGGGGGGCAGTATTTGCAGTTATCGTGCTGTTTATTTTCCTGAGAGATATTCGTCCCACATTTATTACACTCTGCTCAATTCCCGTCAGCGTGCTTTTTGCGGTATGCCTTATGTATTTTTCGGGAATAACCCTTAATATGATGTCCCTTTCGGGTCTTGCGATCGCAGTAGGTATGCTTGTTGATAACTCTATCGTTGTTATCGAAAATACATACAGACTCAAAAGCCGCGGCGAATCCACAGTCAAGGCGGCACTTTCGGGAGCGGCACAGGTTGCAGGTGCTATCACCGCTTCAACGCTTACCACTATATGCGTATTCCTGCCTATAGTTTTCGTTGAGGGTCTTACAAGAACGCTTTTCGTTGATATGGCTCTCACATTAGGCTATGCACTGGTAGCAAGCCTTATAATCGCACTGACCTTCGTTCCTGCCATTTCCTCGAAGATCCTGAAAAAAGTCCCGAAATCCGCAGAACAAAAAGAGGGCGGCATATCGGGCAAGTACAAAACGGCAGTCACATGGTGTCTTTCACATAAGGCAGTTGTATTTGCCGTTTCACTGGTGCTTCTTGTAGGCAGCATTTATCTGGAGCTTTCAAGAGGGTTTACATTCATGCCCGAAATGGATATGCCCCAGCTTATGGCGACACTTGAAACTCCTATCGGCACCTCCTATGAGGATACTATTGCTACAGCAGATGAAGCCATTTCCCGCATACATACAGTAAGCGAGGTCGAAATGACAGGTGTAATGATGAGTTCGGGTATGTCCCTTTTAGGCTCAGGCGGCGACAATTCCGTTACATTCTACATAATGCTTGATGAAAACAAAACACGCTCCTCAAAGGAAATATCCGATGAGATAAACGGTCTTTGTGCAGATCTGAACGGTGAATTTGAGGTAACAAATTCAATGGATATATCTGCACTTATGGGCGGCTCGGGCATTACCGTAAACATCTATAATGAAGATCTTGACGTTCTCAGGCAGACAGCTCAGGAAATATCCGATATCATTGCAGGTGTAGAGGGTATCGGCAATATTGAAAACGGTCTTGAACAAACAGATCCCGCTCTTAAAATCACTGTTGACAAGGAAAAGGCTATGCTAAAGGGTCTTACCACGGCACAGATATTTATGGAGCTGTCAGACGCTGCATCTAATGAGCAGAAAGCTATTGATGTTATTATGGATACCTCCACATATGAGGTGTATATTTCCAACAAGGACACCGATTCCCTTTCCCCCGAGGATATAAGGAATTACACCATTGAGGTAACAGGTACAGACGGTGAAACAGAAGAGGTAAAACTCAGCGATATTGCCGAGATAGAAGATACAAACGCTCTGTCAAGCATTTCAAGAAGCAATCAGAGACGTTATCTTACCGTTACTGCCGAGCTTGCAGACGGCTACAACATCTCCCTCGTTGCCGATGATGTAGAGGCTGCCCTTGACGGCTACACCCTCCCCGCAGGCACCGAAATAGAGGTAACAGGTGAAAATACATCAATAAGAGATGCAATGCAGGATCTCATCAATATGATGCTCCTCGGTATCATGCTTGTCTACATGATAATGGTAGCACAGTTTAAGTCGCTCAAATCTCCCTTTATTGTTATGTTCACCATTCCTCTGGCATTTACGGGCGGTATGCTGGGACTTCTTATCACAGGCTTTGAGGTAAGCGTTATCTCCATGCTGGGATTTGTAATGCTCTGCGGTATCATCGTAAATAACGGTATAGTGCTTGTAGACTTTATCAATCAGCTACGCCTTGAAGGTATGGAACGAAGAAAAGCCATTGCCGAAGCGGGCGCTGCAAGAATGAGACCTATTTTCATGACATCAATCACAACTATACTCGGACTAATCGTTATGGCACTGGGCAGAGAAAGCGGTGCCGAAATGATGCAGCCTATTGCAATTGTCTGCATCAGCGGTCTTATTTATGCTACCCTGCTTACGCTGTTCGTTATCCCCTGTCTTTATGATCTGATGAACAAAAAGGATCTTACAAAGCTCTCTGAGGACGATCTGGAAATAAGCAAGCTGTAAGGACATAAAAATTGTGCCGTTCGGAGCTTATCCGAACGGCATTTTTTTACCTTTTTTTCAAGCGTTTTTTTCCGCATCTTCAAGAGAGGTATATCCGTAAAAATACACGGTATTTAACATTATAAGCCTTGCAAGGTTTCTGCCCTCTCCCGCAAGAGAAGCCACAAATCTTCCGTACATATACAAAAGCTCATCGGAATAGGTCATAAGCTCTCCTCTGAGATATGTTTCGTAGGATGTTATATAAAGAGTGTCCTCGCTTGTATGGATCGCCCTTGCTCTTGATGCGAGTTTAGGATATTCCTGCGCAAATTCCTCCATCATGCCGACTTGTATACCGATTACCGCTTCTCTTATCTGTGCTGTTTCCTCACTCAGCGGCGGGAGCTTATCTTTCATTTGGGCGTATTTTTCGGGAGCGGTGCTTGCCATCATGCGGGCATACTTTTCCATTATAAGATTCCGCCCATTATCAGCCGCACTCATCAGCTCCTCATGCCAGCGCTTTACCATATCCGTATCCCATGCAAGATACTGACTTTTCCGCATAATGGAAAATGTTTCAAAATCGTCCTGACAATCGGCTCTGCCGCCCTCATTCTGTACCTTGTCGAACATCTCCCATTCCATGCGGATAATTTCCTCAATAAAGGGTGTTTTTTCCTCCGCCTGCGCCGCCTTGTTTGCGGCATTTTCTGCATGAGCCTCCATATAATCCTCCTCCGTTACGGAAATATTCTGCTCTTTTAAAAATGTGCGTATCACAAGACAGATCTTTTCTGTCAAAGCGTTTATTTTATCGGCATCTTTTACATCTGTACAAAGCAGCGTATCAATAAGCTCCATAAACTCCCCGCCGCCTGAAAGCCTTCGTGTGCTTTCGGGCAGCCACTTGTAATAGGGCGCATATACTCCCTTTAGCAGATGAAAAGCATTCATTGCGGATTCTGCGAAACGTGAAAGTATAAGCACTGCTTCGGTATACCGTCCACGCTTTACGGCTCTCGGATAATTATACTGACCTGTCTGAGCCATAAGAGCCGTCTGCTGTGCGATCCGCCTGAGCCTTACAGATACGGGATAGTGAGAAAGTGCCTTTTGAACCGCTGAAAAACTGCCGCCGCCATCGGAAAAAATTTCCCCGCTCACAGCCGTCCGCAGTGCAGATTCCTCTGCAAACAGCCATTCCTCATCGGTGACGGGAACATAAGGTATACCGATTATCCTTTTAAGAAAATCCGATATCCTTTGAACTCCTGTACGTCCCATACCCCGGGGAGTGGTGATACGGTTTATGCCCATATAGCTTTTGGGAAGCAGATCATATGCCCGCTGAAGCTCCGCACCGATCTTATCATAAACATCATCGTCAAGCCACAGACAGAACCCCGCACCGAAGTCATGATCACGGGATATTTCATCGTCATACCCTAAACACTCGGAACCCTCTCCCATAAGACCTGCGGATATCCTGTCGACATATTCCGTAAAATTCCTTTGTATCATGGGGATTCCGAACTGCTCATAGTATCGTCTGCAAAGCTCTTTTCCGCTCAGATGCGGTCTGCCGCCTGCTGCATCATATGCCTTTTTCAGATTTTCGCTTACTATCTCATAGAAATTATTTTTCCCCATATGGAGCTCTATTTCCGAAAGAGCAGCCTCATATTCCTTTGCCGCAGCAATATAATCCCCCTCTTTAAATGCCGCATCGCCTTTTCCCGCAAGAACTGCGCTGTAATGGAAATCCGAGGGACTTCTTCCGCACAGTATCCTGTCAGCCCTGTCAAGGAGGATATGGGCTTTATCTATCCTGTCAAGACGTATATAAGTAGCCGCCAGATTTGCCGAGGAAATAGCGATCTGCACCTCACCGTCAGTAAAAGTCTGTGCAATTTCAAGAGCCTTTTCCAGACATTTTGCCGCATTTTCCCAGTCCCCCGTTTCCTGATAAAGCAGACTGAGATTATTGTAATACCCCGCAAACAAGGGGTCATGGTCATCATCAAGCAGCGACAGAGTATCATAGGCTTTATTATAATACTCAAATGCTTCTTTATTAAGCCCCGCCGCCCTTGCGGCATTTGCTGCATTAAGCAGGGCTGCACCGTACTGAGATGCATAGGCAGGATCGTCACATATTCCGTATTCACGGGCAGCAGCCAGCATCTGATAACAGTACCTCATCATGTCATCTGTTTTCCCGCAGTCCCGCAGAAAACCGATAAGCTCATTAAACACCGTCAGGGCAAGGGAGCTGTCGCCCTCTTTTTTTGCCGCATCAAGAGAGGTCAGCAGATACTCCTCCGCCTCCTCCAGACGGCATTCATGAAGATAACCGTCCAGTGTATCAAGAAATTTTTTTGAATCCATATCTTAACTGCAAAGGGCATCGGCAAGTGCTTCAAGAGCGGGAATGTCCGTTTCCTTCAATGCCGATCTAATGGTAACCGTAGGCTCTGCAACGGTAATATCCTTCATGTTTCCCAGATATTCCTTGATAGTCCGTGCGGCGGTAGGACCCCACGAGCCGTTTTCCACAATTCCCGCTGTCCTGCTGCGGAATGTCTTTGAGCTTAGCTTTACAAGGAAATTTTCCATAGGCAGAAACACACCGCCGTCATAGGAGGAGGCGCAGAAAACTATCCTGTCATAGCGGAACGCATCTTCTACGGCTTCGGACATATCACAGCGGGCAAGGTCGGTGACAACTGCCTTTTCACCTCTTGCACGGATAAGCTCAGCCAGCTTTTCTGCCGCCTTTGCGGTGTTGCCGTGAATGGAAGCGTAAGCTATGAACACTCCCTTATCCTCGGGGGCATAGCTGCTCCAGAGAGCATATTTTCCTGTATAATGTGAAAGCTCCTCCTTTAATACGGGACCATGGAGAGGACAGATTATTTTTATATCCAATGCTGACGCCTTTCTGAGCAGTGACTGAACCTGCATTCCGTACTTACCCACTATATTAAAGTAGTATCTGCGTGCCTCGCAGTCCCAGTCCTCATCGCTGTCGGGAGCGCCGAACCGTCCGAATCCGTCTGCCGAAAACAGTATCCCCTCGCTCTCCTCATAGGTCACCATTACCTCGGGCCAGTGTACCATGGGGGCAGTTATGAATTTCAAGGTGTGATTCCCCAGTGAAAGCGTGTCACCCTCCTTGACCACAACTCTTTTAAATTCGGGCAGCTTTTCAAAAAAGTTTTCAAGCATGGTAAATGTCTTGGCATTGCCCACAACTGCCGTATCGGGGTATTTCTCGATAAAAAGTCCGAAAGAGCCTGCATGGTCGGGTTCAACATGGTTTACCACCATATAATCAGGCTTCCTGCCGGAAAGCACCGACTCCAGATTTGCAAGCCATTCATCAGAGCATCTTTTATCTGCGGTATCCATTACGGCTGTCTTTTCATCAATTATCACATAGGAATTATAGGAAATACCGTTTGGCACAGGATACTGTCCCTCGAAAAGATCAATTGACCTGTCATATGTTCCGATATACTTTACGCTGTCTGTTACAAAAATATCCTTCATTGTAATAACCTCCGTTCGGATTATTTTATTTTATACATTTACAGTATAACATATTTTTCCGATTTTGTCCAGTAAAAAAAATATATGTTTATATATGCAATGTTCATAAAATACTGTTGAATTTTATAGGCAACTGTTATATAATAATTGTTAGACTTCTAACCGATAGAGGTCTAACGAAAATTTTTAAGGGGCAGTATTATGGAAAACGATGAAAAAAGCATGGACGAATGCAGTCATTTCGGACGTGCGATAAACCGTCTGTCGGGTATAATCCGCTATACCCTCAATGCAAGGCTTGCGGCAAACGGCGTTTTTCTCACGGGCGAACAATGCAGACTGTTAGGCTATCTGAAACGAAGGGAGAATGACGGCGAATGTATTTATCAGAGAGATATTGAAAGGGAATTCGGAGTTAAACGCTCCACAGTTTCAAGTATCCTTGCCAATCTTGAAAAAAGCGGATACATTACAAGATCCTCAGACCCCGAGGACGGGCGTATAAAGATAGTGACCCGCACCGAAAAGGGAAAAAGCATTGATATGGTCATGAGTGAAAATATTGAGCTTATGGAAAGAGAGATCACAAGGGGTATGTCCGAGGAGGAACAGCAGCTTTTTCTCGGTTTTTTAAAACGTGCTGCGGAAAATATTATCAATGAAAAGGAGAGTGACAGCCGATGCTGAAAAAACTGCTATCACACGTAGGCGAATATAAAATATTCGTATTTCTTACACCTCTTGTCATGATAGGAGAGGTGCTTATGGAGGTAGCCATTCCCTTTGTTATGGCAAAAATAGTAGATGACGGCATCAAAATGGGCGACAATGCCTATACGATACAGATGGGCGTCATCATGATAGGAATGGCTCTTTTTTCGCTTCTCTGCGGTACTCTCGGAGGAATGTTCGCCTCCCGTGCAGCTATGGGATTTTCAAAAAATCTCAGACGCGCCCTGTTTGGCAAGGTTCAGGATTTTTCCTTTGCAAATGTGGATAAATTCTCCACCGCTTCACTGGTAACAAGACTTACTACAGATGTAACCAACGTACAGAATACCTTTATGATGATAATAAGAACGGCTGTACGGTCGCCTTTTATGCTTATCTCCGCACTTATCATGGCAATAAACATAAACAAGGAGCTTGCTATGGTATTCCTTGTGGCGATACCCGTTCTCGGTATCGGCATAACGCTGATAGTAAGCAAGGCATATCCGCTGTTCGGCAAAATGCTTGAAAAGTATGATGCCCTTAACAGGATAGTACAGGAAAATCTTATCGGCATAAGAGTTGTAAAGGCGTTTGTAAGAGAAAAATTTGAGGGCGAAAAGTTTGTAGCCTCCGCAGATGATGTGCGCAGCGCACAGCTCAGAGCCGAAAAGATAGTTATTTTAAATCAGCCCCTTATGCAGATAACCATGTACTGCTGTATCGTGGCAGTGCTTTATTTCGGTGGAAATATGGTTATCGGTGGGAATATGCTCATAGGTCAGCTTTCAAGCTTTATAAGCTACATAAGCCAGATACTCATGTCCCTGATGATGCTTTCCATGATCTTTGTAATGACTACTATCTCAATGGCGTCAATGAAGCGAATAGTTGAGGTATTAGACGAGTTGCCCGATATCCGTGACGACGAAGCAGACCCCGCTCTTCTTCCCGCAGACGGCAGCATTGAGTTTGAAAATGTATCCTTCTCCTATTCAAAGGACGCCGAAAGACCTACTCTTTCGGGTATTGACATTAAGATAAGATCGGGCGAAACTATCGGTATTATCGGCGGAACAGGCTCTGCAAAAAGCTCACTTGTACAGCTTATCCCCCGTCTTTACGATTCCACAGAGGGCGTTGTAAAGGTAGGCGGCAGAGATGTGCGGGACTATAAGCTTGATAATCTCAGAAATGACGTTGCAATGGTACTCCAGAAAAATGTGCTTTTCTCGGGTACAATAAGAGATAATCTGCGCTGGGGCAATGAAAACGCCACCGATGAGGAAATAATCGAAGCCTGTAAGCAGGCGCAGGCTCACGATTTTGTCATGAGCTTTCCTGACGGCTACGATACCGATCTGGGGCAGGGAGGCGTCAACGTTTCGGGCGGTCAGAAGCAAAGACTATGTATCGCAAGGGCGCTGCTTAAAAAGCCGAAAATAATTATTCTTGACGATTCAACCAGCGCAGTGGATACCGCTACCGATTCAAAGATACGCCATGCGTTCAGAACAGAGCTTAAAAACACCACTGCAATTATTATCGCACAGAGAATTTCCTCTGTAGCCGATGCGGACAGGGTAATAGTTATGGACGACGGACGGGTAGATGCATTTGACACTCCCGATAATCTGATGAAATTCAATAAAATTTACCGTGAGGTATACACCTCACAGCAGAAAGGAGCTGAAGAATAATGCCTCCACGCAGACCTATGGCTGTTTCAAAGCCAAAAAACGCAGCTGCCACTCTCAAAAGAGTGTTCAGCTATATGTCAAAATATGCTCCGCTGCTTGTTCTTGTGGTAATATTCATCATATGCAGCTCCCTTGCGGGAATTATCGGAAATTCATTCCTGCAAAGGCTCATTGACAATTACATCACACCTCTTGCGGAAAACGGCGAGGATCCTGCTCTGCGCAGCGGATTTATAAAAACTCTTTTACAGATGCTTTCCATATACGGTGCGGGAGCGCTTTGTACATTCGGATTTGCAAGGATAATGCTCAGCATTTCAACCAAAACGCTGCTTAAGATCAGAACTGATCTTTTCACGCATATGGAAACACTGCCTATCAGATATTTCGATACACATACTCACGGAGATCTGATGAGCCGCTTTACAAACGATATCGACACTATCAGAGAAATGCTTTCAAACTCCATTTCCAGCTTTATCTCATCACTTGTAACGGTTATCGGCGTGCTTGCCATGATGATATACTACAGCTGGCAGCTTACACTGCTCACACTTGTAATGTTTGTGATAGTTGTCTTTGTGACGGGATTTATCGGCAGCCGCAGCGGAAAATACTTTAAGGAGCAGCAGAAGGCTCTGGGTGCGGTAAACGGCTACATTGAGGAAATGATCGACGGTCAGAAGGTTGTAAAAGTCTTTGTTCATGAGGGCATCTCCAAAGCGGAATTTGACGAGCTTAACGAAAATCTCCGCAAGGCTGCCACAAATGCAAATACCTTTGCAAATATCTTAGGTCCTGTAAACAATAACTTAGGTCATATCCAGTACGCCATTACTGCGGTGATCGGAGGACTGCTGGCAATACAGGGAGCATCGGGCTTTGCAGGTCCTATACAGATAGGCACAGTTGTAGCGTTCCTTATGTACACAAGGAGCTTTACAATGCCCATTTCGCAGGTATCCATGCAGTTTAATGCTGTGCTTTCCGCTCTTGCAGGCGCAGAAAGAATATTCGGCATGATAGATGAGCCTTCCGAAACAGATGAGGGATATGTTACCCTTGTAAATGCCAATATTGCCCCTGACGGCACAATTACCGAAAGCGAAAAGCGCACGGGCGCATGGGCATGGAAACACCCCCACAAGGCTGAGGGTACAATTACCTACACCAAGGTTGAGGGACGAGTGGAATTTGACGATGTGACATTCGGTTATGAACCCAATAAAACCGTTCTCAACGGTATATCACTTTACGCAAAGCCCGGTCAGAAAATAGCATTTGTAGGCTCTACGGGTGCGGGCAAAACCACTATCACAAATCTTATCAACCGCTTCTATGACGTACCTGACGGAAAAATACGCTATGACGGCATCAACATCAACAAGATAAAAAAGGACGATCTCAGGCGTTCCCTGTCAATGGTGCTTCAGGATACGCATCTGTTTACAGGCACTGTTGCAGACAATATACGCTACGGAAAGCTCGATGCGACAGATGATGACGTTATTGCAGCTGCAAAGCTCGCCAATGCCGACAGCTTTATACGCAGGCTGCCCGAAGGATACAACACTATGCTCTATTCTGACGGCTCTAATCTGTCACAGGGACAAAGACAGCTCCTTGCAATTGCCAGAGCAGCAGTAGCCGATCCTCCTGTACTCATACTTGACGAGGCTACCTCCTCAATTGATACCCGTACCGAAGCGCTTATCGAAAAGGGAATGGACAGTCTTATGGAGGGCAGAACGGTATTTGTTATCGCTCACAGACTTTCCACCGTAAGAAATTCCAACGCTATTATGGTGCTTGAACTTGGAAAAATAATCGAAAGAGGCGACCACGATAAACTCATCGCCGACAAGGGCAAGTATTATCAGCTGTATACGGGTATGTTTGAACTGAGCTGATATGCTCTGACCGATACATTATTTATAACAGCGTTCACAAATATGTCTATTTAATAAGCAGGAAAAAAAACAAAAACCGTTCCCGCAGAAGTGACGATCAGCCACAGCTGCGGGAACGGTCTTTTTTTGCGGATCGGCTGTTATTCAATACCGAGGACTTTATATTCCTTATCCTCAACAGCCTTTGTAAGAACGCTGTTTTCCACATCAGAAGCAAGAGTTACTACAGCCGTACCCTTTTCATGGCTTACCTCGGCGGAGGACACGCCCGTTACTGCTTCAAGAGCTTTTTTAACAGTCGCCTCACAGTGTCCGCACATCATACCTTCGATCTTCATAGTTTTTGTCATGGTCTTTTTCTCCTTTTCATGATTTATTTTCACACTCTCAGAGGATGTATGCTTTTTCAGGGCATGATCCCTCCGAGAATCGTGAACGTCAATAAGATTGAGCCGCAGAGCATTTGTCACCACACAGAAGCTGGAAAGGCTCATAGCAGCAGCCCCGAACATGGGATTTAATTGCCAGCCGAACAGGGGTATCCATACTCCTGCCGCAAGGGGGATACCTATTACATTATAAATAAACGCCCAGAAAAGATTCTCTTTGATATTGCGCAGCACTCTGCGGCTGAGTCTGACAGCTGCGGGTACATCAGAAAGACGGCTTTTCATCAGGACCACATCTGCGGCATCAATTGCTACATCTGTACCTGCGCCTATGGCAATACCGATATCGGCTGCGGTAAGAGCGGGAGCATCGTTTATACCGTCACCTATCATGGCAACCCTGCCCTCATTTTTAAGACGCCTTATAACGCTTTCCTTTCCGTCGGGAAGAACACCTGCAACTATCTCGTCCACGCCTGCCTGCCTGCCCACGGCAGCGGCGGTGCGTTCATTATCACCTGTGAGCATAACAGTGCGGATACCCATTTTTTTAAGCTGTCCTATAGCTTCTGCACTGTCCTCTCTTATCTGATCTGCGGCGCTTATCATGCCGAGCAGCTTTCCGTTTTCACAGAAAAGCAGAGGAGTTTTTCCTTCGGCAGACAGCTTATCCGCCGCTGTAATAATATCTTTTGGAATATCTATCCTGCTGCCGATAAATTTCATGCTGCCGCCTGTTATTTCTCTGCCGTCTATCATTGCGGAAAGTCCGTTTCCCGGGTGAGCCAAAAAATTTTCGGCATCGGAAATTTTCACGCCACTTGCTTCTCCCAGCCTTGTGACCGCTCCCGCAAGAGGATGCTCGCTTCTTTTCTCCAGTGAGCAGGCAGCTTTTAACAGTTCACTCTCCGTTACGCCCTCTGCGGGAATTATGTCTACAGCTTCGGGAGTGCCGCTTGTAATAGTGCCTGTTTTATCCAGAACGGCAATTTCAGTCTTTCCTGCGGATTCAAGAGCGGAAGCAGTCTTAAAGAGTATGCCGTTTTTAGCGCCCATGCCGCTGCCTACCATAATTGCAACAGGCGTAGCAAGTCCCAGAGCGCAGGGACAGCTTATCACAAGAACGGATATGCCCCTTGCCAGTGCAAATCCCACAGTCTGTCCGACTATGAGCCAGACTGCGGTCGTAACTGCCGCAATGCCGATCACGGCGGGAACGAACACTCCCGCTACCTTGTCGGCAGTCTTTGCAATAGGTGCTTTGGTGGCTGCCGCATCACTTACCATACGGATTATTTCGGAAAGAGCGGTATCCTCCCCCACTCTGACAGCCTCGCACTTTAAAAAGCCCGACTGATTTATGGTGGCTGCGCTTACCCTGTCGCCTATCTCCTTGTCAACGGGAATACTTTCTCCCGTAAGCGCAGATTCGTTTACAGCACTGCTTCCCTCGATCACTCTTCCGTCTGCGGGAATACTCTCACCGGGGCGTACTGCAAAAATATCTCCCTTTTCAAGCTCCTCTGCGGCAATGGTGATCTCATTACCGTTTCTTATAACATTTGCAGTTTTCGGGGCAAGACTTACAAGGCTTTTCAGAGCATCGGTAGTCTTGCCTTTGGAGCGGGCTTCAAGCATTTTTCCAACAGTGATAAGTGAAAGTATCGTGCCTGCCGATTCAAAATAAAATTCGTGCATATATCCCATTACCGCTTGGGCATCTCCTCTTGCCTGTGCGCCTGTCATGGCAAAAAGAGCGTAAAGACTGTAACCGAATGCGGCAGACGCTCCCATAGCTACAAGTGTATCCATATTCGGAGAACGGTTCCACAGGCTTTTAAAACCGTTGATGAAGAATTTACGATTTATCTCCATAATGGCAAGGGTCAGCAGAAGCTGCAAAAGACCCACTGCAACATGATTTCCCTCAAAAAAGGCGGGCAGTCTCCAGCCCCACATCATATGACCCATAGAAATGTACATCAGCACCGCCAGAAATACCAGTGACCATATTACCCGCTTTTTAAGCAGAGGTGTTTCCTTGTCTGCAAGAGGATCGCCCCCCTCACCTGCTGCCTTATCTCCCCTGCGTTTTGCGCCGTATCCTGCCTTTTCCACTGCGGAGGTTATGGCGGAAACCGGAGCTGTACCCTCCACTATCATTGAATTTGTAAGAAGATTTACCGAGCAGGAGGTCACTCCGCTTACAGCCTTGACTGCTTTTTCCACTCTTGCCACACAAGCAGCGCAGCTCATGCCCGTAACATCATATCTGTCCATAGCTATCCTCCCGTATATTATTTCATCAGCTTTCTTAGCGTATCAAGAAGCTCCTCTATCACCTCATCATCGCCGTTCCTTATGCCGTCTGAAACACAGGTGCGTATATGGTTTGACAAAAGCTCTCTGTTAAATGCATTCATCGCCGCCGTCACCGCCGCTGACTGAGTAAGTATATCGGTACAATATGCATCGTTTTCCACCATGCTTTTTATACCTCTTATCTGCCCCTCGATGCGGCTCAGACGATTGATAAGCCCTTTATACTCATCTTCCCCGCGCTGTTTGGTTTTATGACAGCACTCGCACTTGTTATCTTTTTCCATACTATCAGCCTCTTTCATAACTTCTGTATATATTATATACCCCCACGGGGTATTTGTCAAGGGGTTTTGAAAATATTTTCAAAAAAAATTCCGGAGCATTGTTTTCATGACAGCTTTCGCTCCGCTTTGCTTTACTTATTGAAAAAAGTCCTCTGCAAGACTACTGTTGAACTGAAATATTGACTCCGTATTTTCTACAGCAGAAATTATATTCATGCTCTGCACCTCCAATTTTATCATATATTATATCCCGAAAAAAGCTCAATACATTTAAAGATAAAATCACTGAAATAATGTCAAATATAAAATTTTTCCAAACTATCTATTGCAATTTTTCTTGCTATATTGTATAATAGAAAGTAGAAAATAAAAAAGCTGTGCTGACCGCTCAGGCGACCAACACAGCCCGTTCGGGTATTGCTACCGGAACCTCGACAATCTCAGTGTAGCATATTACGAAAAAAATGTCAATAGGCGGGGTGCATTTTTGGCGATTTGCACAGTTTGATCACCTCTGCATTTTACACGAAAAGTTTTCCTGTTTATTGACTTTTTGCTATCGTTAATAACGATAGCGCAGTTCGCTGATGTTTTCCGGGTATTGCCATCGGAACCTCGACAATTCAGATCTGCAATACTTCGGAAACATCTAAAACCACAGGGATTTTATGCCCTGACGATGTTTTCAGGAGGTATTGTATCTTAATGAAACTGAATATTATCCGCAAAGGTATCAAGGACGTATGGTGGAGACCGTACATGGTATCAGGTGCAGAATTTTCGGCAAACGATATTCCGTTCTGTCCGACCACTGCAACCGGAGTGCCTGTACATATCCTCACCTACAAGGAAGCAGGAGAGCTGTACCGCAAGGAGATGCGAAAGCATAACAGGGACTTTATAAGCCCTGCCTACGTTTGTTTCTATGAAGATGACGGTGATTTTGACTCTTTTAAGGGGATATGGTTTCGCTCCGGTCACGCTTACAAGATACTGAGTCACTTTGCCGGCATTATCACGCCTGACTTTTCACTTTATCAGGATTTTCCCTTTCCGCTGAAGTTGTGGAATGTGTACCGTATGAGAGCTTTCGGCTATTGGTTCGGTACGCTCTGTGGTCATGCTGTTATCAACAACGTCCGTTGGGGTACTCCGGAAACATATTCCTATTGTTTTGACGGCATACCCGAAAATAGTGTTGTCGCTATCGGTACTGTTGGTGGAAGTCCACGTAAGCTTGCAGACCGTGAACGCTTTGAAGAAGGGTTGAAAGAGTTAGTAAGGCGGCTGCACCCTCATACGATCATTGTTTACGGCTCGGCTAATTACAAGTGTTTTAAGGAGCTTGAAGAACAGGGCATAACTATTCTTGCCTATCCCGGCAGAACAAGCAGGTTTTTTGCAGGGAGGGCGAAGTGATGAGTAAAACAAACAGTCATCAGTTTTCAGGCACCAGAGGAGAGAAAATTGCACAGGGTATTAAGCCTGAAAATCAAAGAGCCAAGTTAATTTATTGGACAAACAGTGTCCTCTCCGTTCTTGATCCTAAATCTACCACGCAGCGCAAGAAGTTTAATACTGCTACAGTGGCATTTGATGAAGAAACTGGTGATCTATATTTTGGAAGAAACGGCGGTATAGATAAGTTCGGAGATGAAATTCACCCTGACTTAAAAAAGCTATTGCCTTCATCTTCTCAAAATGATTATCCTACTCCATGGAATTGTTCAGAATCCGATGCAGTTAACCGTGCATTACATGGTGGTGCTAAACTTCATAATTTGCATATTTACACAATTTACACTTCTGAAAAAGGCTTCGGAAATACAAAAGTCTCTTGCAAAAACTGTACGATGACTTACAAAGGAAAAATAAAGAAGAACAATACCGGCTGGCATAAAGGAGAGTAATTATGAACAGTAATAATTTTGTTGATTTATCAATCAGAGGTCGCATTGCCTATGTTATCCTCTGCTTTGAGAATTATGTCAAGGTGAAATATCCTGATATTGATATGCAGCCTGTTCTCAAGATGATGTGGTCGGTAGTTGATTCATCTGATTACATTGATAACAGTGCATACAGGTATCTTGAAATTGTGCCAGAATGTCTGTTTGAAAAGGATCACTATTCCGCAGATGTTTTTGACAAACTAACAGAAGATGAGTACAACAGGTTCACAAAGATACTTAACAGCGATGATCCTGATCTAAATGCAATCATGATGAGTGTATATGACATTGCCATGGAGTATGCTTATACCAACATCACCGACCATGGCAAAGATACCTATGAATACTTGGATAAAGTAATTGCAATTCTAAATAACAATGCTATTTCGTTACCCGATATTGGCAAGGTTAGTATGAGCCGATTTTCTGAATCAGAAGGTTGGGGGCATTGCCTTGATCCGAAAAGCATTTCAAATATGCTTTTATATTAAGGAGATGCTCTCATGTCAATAGAAAGACTTAAAAATGTATCTGTGTTAGGCAGAGTTGCCTATGCGATTATGTGTTTTGAAAAATATGCGGTTACTGTTTATCCCAATGTTGATTTTTCTCCTGTTGCAGAGGTAATGTGGAGTATTATTGACGGCAGCAATTACCTTGATGAAAGCTCTTACAGATATATTGAAATTGTACCGGAATGCTTGTTTGAGTTCAAAAGCTACGAGGAATCCAATTTTGAGTATCTAAAGAAAGAAGAGTATGATTTATTTACAAGTATTCTTAATGCAACCGACCGTGATTTGAATGTATTGATGAAAAGCATTTATGACATTGCTATGGCTTACGCATATACAACAGTTGAAAGCGGTGCGCCTGACACAATGCCGCCTATTGAAAGAACAATTGAAATTTTGTCTTCTCATAATCTCGTTTTACCCAATGTGAATACGGTAGCCAAATACACACCAACCGGCTCAGATGGACTGGGTGAGTATTTTAACGGAAGATACCTTTCAATCATTTTAAAGTGATGAAAAATACAGCGTGTCGGTATAATTCCGACACGCCATTTGCAAATATTTTAAAGCACTTGAAAATCGGGGCATTTTCAGTTTTTTATCAAAAGCAGAAAATACGGCTCTGCGAAAAAAATTCTGTAAATTTATAAGCTGTGATAAAATTCAAAATTATACGGAACAGTAAAAATCTGCCGTAAAGAATATTTTCAGCGTACCTCATGTATATTCCTTTCGTCATTATCCCGAAAGTCCCTCATAATAGCTTTTCATTTTCTGTGCGTCCTCGGTCTGGGTACCTGCACTTTCGCAGATGAACACAGGTGACCAGTCACGCTCATAAATAAGCTCCATAAGCGGCTCAAAATCAGGACCAAAGCCGTTATTCTCCTCAAATGTCAGATGCCGCTTTTCCCCGCCCTTTTCCGTAAATTCAATTTTGGAAAAATGGCTGTGAAAAACCCTTGCCCTTTCTCTGCCAAGACCGTTTTCCAGTTTATCGAGCATTTCCTTATAATTCTGTTTTGTCCTGATACTACCGAATGTGCGGGCATTTAAATGTCCGAAATCCACTGTGGGAAGAAAGCTGTCATCTATTTTGCAAAGCTCGATCACCTCTTCCAGAGTACCCAGCTGATTTACCTTTCCCATAGTCTCAGGACAGCATATAATATCGCCCAGACCCTCGGAAATAAGCGCCGCTCTTGCCCTCTTCATAGTGTCCTTTGCAAGCTCCAGAGCCTCTGTGCGGGAAATTTTTGAACATGAACCGCTGTGGATAACTATTCTCTCTGCGCCCATTGCTTTTGCCGCCCTTGCAGATTCCAATATGTACCGCACCGAGCCTAAACGCTTTTCCTCATCTGTACCCGAAAGGGATATAAAATAAGGGGCGTGGAGAGAAAGGGTCATGCCGTTCTGACGGAACGCCTCTCCTATCTCATTAGCGGCAGCCTCGGATATCCTCACTCCCTGTCCGCACTGATACTCAAAATGATCCAGTCCGAATTTTTTCAGATAATCAGGAAGCTGTACCGACTTTTTATAACCCATTGTCTTAAAGCTTTCCGCAGTTCCTGCGGGTCCGAATTTTGCGCTCATATATACTACTCCTTTTTATAAGCAGGATTTTTCAGAATCTGAATTATTACACCGGAGCGGCTTACTTTTCCGATAAAAATAACTAAATAAATAAAACCGAAAACAGCAGCAATGCATACAAACCAATAAATACAAGACCCACCACCGCAATGATCTTCAGTGCCGTCACAAAGCATGATCCTTTTCTTTCTTCGCCGCGGCTGTACATAACGGCATATTCGGAATTGGCAGGATCATCGGTAATAATATCCTTTTGTGTGCCGGCGGGAATTATATTTTCCGAAATGCTTACTCCCCACATTTCATTGGGATATGTCACTTTGAATGAAGTGGAATCTCCTCCGAATGCAGCAGCGATCAATTTTGCTGTACTTTCGGGAAACTGCGCCCCGAATAAAATATCCCTTGCTTTTATTCTGAAATCCGTTTTTGCTATCATATCGTCAAATTCATATGTAGCAAATATCCTGTTCCATTGCTCCTCATCTGTACATTTCATTTCGGTAAGCATTTTAATGTCACGCAGCATCAGTCTGCTTACCTCTCCGACAGTCATGGGAGTATCCTGAGTTCCGCACGCCGTTTCTGCGTCCGAAACATCTGCTTTGCTCCCGCCCCTTGCCTCTGCAAGAGCTTCTTTATAAATTGTATGGAGTTTTTCCCACTGTTCGGGATCCTCCTCGGGATTACACTTTTTTGCAAGAGCAGCATAGGCTCGCTTTATCGCCCTTTCATCGGCATCATAAGACAATCCCAACTGTTCACGGTACATCGTATCCCTCCGTTATATATCGTAACGATCCATCATTTCCACAAGCTCATCACGCAGCTTTCGTATCTCAAAGCTGTTTTTATGTGCAGCAGCAACCTTAAAATTATAAAGAGCCTCCTGCATTTTCTGTCTGTCCTCACCGATAAGCTCACAGGCAATACGTTCAGCCCTTGCTGAGGCAGCAGCATTTTTCTCGTCCTCTCCGCCTGCCAGTTTTATAGCGTTAAGTCTTTCTATGCAGGCATCGATCTCTGCATAAGACATATTGTTGCTCCCGCTCAGAAAAACCTTGCTGCTAAGCCTGTTATCCGCATGAGTAAGCACATCGACTGTCAGAATACCGTTTATATCGTAAGCAAGCGTCACCGAACAAATAGGCTTGTCTGATGAAGAGGGCGGACAATTGACCGTAAGCTCTCCAAGAAAGAGATTTTTTTCACACCACATACTCTCTCCCTGAAAAACTTTTATGCGAACTAAACTCTGCCCGTCCTTTCCTCCGTAATATTGCTTTACGCAGCTTGTGGGCAGCGGAGAATTTCTCTCGATTATAAAATCCGTAGTTTCCCGTCTCAGCTCCCTGTTCATAACGGCGATACCCAGTGAAAACGGACATATATCCGTAAGAATAACGTCTTTAAGCCCCTTTTCCCTCGACTTCATACCCGCAAATATTCCCGCTCCCTCTGCAATGGCAGTATCAGGGTCAATATCGTCGGACACGGGCTTATTTATCATCTCTGAAATATATCTGCGTATCACAGGCATCTTGCAGGAGCCGCCTACCGCAATAATTGCATCAATATCCGCAGGAGTACACCTTGCATCTCTGAGCGCCCTTTTTATGGCAGAGCCTAAACGTTCAGGAATATCTCCCATCACATTGAGAAGGCGTTTCTCATCAAAAGCCGATGAATAAATTTTCCCGTCAATATTCACATCAACAGATGCACTGCCGCTGACGGTCAGAGCCTCCTTGCATTTCTCTGCCTGTCTGTATATTTCTGCACATATCTGCGGAGAAAAACCGGGGCTGTCAAAACCGTTTTCCTGACAGAAGCTGTCTGCAATGGCGCTGCTGATATCCTTACCCCCAAGATGATTGTCTCCTGCTACAGCAAGTATCTCCACAACTCCCTCAAAAGCATCTACCACAGAAATATCGAGAGTACCTCCTCCGAAATCCACTACAAGGAATAACCCGTCCTTAAAATCATGCCTGTACTGATAGGCAAGCGCTGCTGCTGACGGCTCATTCACAAGCCTTTTTACGGGAATGCCTGCTATCTGAGCGGCAGTTTTTACGGCTCTGCGGCAGTTGTCATCGAAATATGCGGGAACACTAATGACCGCCTCCTCCACGCTTTCTCCGAGAAAGACTTCGGCGTCCTCCTTTATTTTGCGAAGCACCATTGCCGAAAGTTCCTCGGGAGAAAACATGGCAGGCTTAAGCTCAGGTGACGGCGCCATGGGAAATTTCATATTCAGTCCCATACTGCGCTTAAACTGGGAAACACTTGCAAAGGGGTGAGTGATAAGTCTTTCCTTTGCAGGCGCTCCCACCAAAAGCTCTCCGCTGTCGGCAAAACTCACCGCAGACGGAGTGACAGTCTCCCCCGCATTATTGCGGATAATTTGCAGATTATCATCTTTGAAGCATACCGCAAGACTGTTTGTTGTTCCCAGATCTATTCCGATGACCGCCATCAGCACATACCTCCGCAATTTTAAAACTGTATACTATTATAGCATATTTAATTTTAATATTATGTTAAATTATATGAAAAATATATGAATATTAATAATATAAAGATCGGGCAAAAAAACAGCGGCTCTGCCGCAAAACAGCAAAAGCTGCTTTACAGCAGAGCCGAAATATACTCCTCTGCGGAACGGGCGGCATTTGCGCCGTCTGCACAAGCGGTAACTATCTGTCTGAAAGGCTTTGTCCGCACATCACCCGCAGCAAAGATACCCGCCGCAGATGTAACACAGTCCTCTCCTGCAATAACATATCCATTTTCATCGGTATCACAAAGCCCCGTCAGAGGGTCGGTAAAGGGGATCATTCCAACAGCTGCGAAAACGCCCGAACAATCAAGATGTCTTTCGCCGTTCTTATCGGAAACAACAATGCCGTTTACGGTCTTATCCCCCGTTATCTCCTTGCATAGCGTACTGCGGAGAATATGAATATTCTCCGTATTTTCGCAGTTGTCAACAAGATATGCAGCCCCTCGGAAGCTGTCCCTGCGGTGGATAAGATACACCTCGCTGCATATCCTTGACAGGTAAAGTGCTTCCTTTAATGCCGTATCGCCTCCGCCAATTACCGCAGACGTTTTTCCCCGATAGAATCCCCCGTCACAAACTGCACAGTAGGACACTCCTCTTCCCGAAAAGATATCCTCACCTTTTATACCGAGCTTTCGATGATAAGCACCTGCCGCATAAATTACGGCTTTTGCCTTATAATCACTTTCATTGCAAAGGACGAGTTTTTCATTCCCCTGCTTTATTTCATTTACGGTATCAGTAACGATCAATGCTCCCGCATTATCTGCCTGACGCTTCATTGCCTGTGAGAGCTCATATGCATCTGCATTTTCAACGGCAGGAAAATTGTCGATCCTGTCTGTAAGACCCATCTGACCTCCCACGACGGGATATTTTTCAATGATGAGAGTTTTCAGTCCTCCTCTGGAGCAGTATGCTCCTGCTGTAAGACCTGCCGCTCCCCCGCCGACCACGATAACATCATACATCTTCTTCCAACCTCTTTTTGCCCCTCTGAACATAATAGGAACCCTCAGCCGCCACAACAGCGGGAGCGAGCTTTGCCCCGAGAGCAATAAGCCTTATTTTGAGTGACGGAATTATCAGACCCTTTCCCTTGAAAAGTTTGTCGATAGTATAATCAACACATTCAAACGCACCTATACCTTTAAAAAAGCCCTCTATACCCGCACGCTTGTTAAATTCTGTATCCACAGGACCCGGGCAAAGCACCGACACTCTTACTTTGCTGCCGCTTTTTACAAGCTCGGTCTGTATGCCCTGACTGAGCCTGAGTACATAGCTTTTGCTTGCATAGTAGGCAGCCATCAAGGGTCCGGGCATAAAGCCCGCAACAGACGAAACATTCAGTATACGACCCTTATCCTTTTTTACAAAGTCCTTGAGGTAGAGCTTGAACAGAACGTGCATAGCCTTGATATTTACATCTATCATTTCAAGCTCCTTTGAAAGGGAAGTTTCGGTAAATTCCCCGTAAAGCCCGAATCCCGCATTGTTGATAAGGATATCGGGATCGTATTTTTTTGCAGAAGCATAAAGGTCTATGCAGCTTCTTGTATTTGAAAGCTCTGCCGGAATGATCTCGCATCTGTCCTCCCCGATCTCACTCCTCAGTTCTTCAAGTGCCTGAACGTTACGCCCCGAAATAATGACAAAGCAGTCACGCTCACTGAGCTGTAGTGCAAATTCCCGTCCTATTCCTGAGCTTGCACCCGTAATTACTGCACAATGTCTGAATCCTTCCATTATTTTATACTCTTCCTTCCTGCTTTATTTTTTTCTTTGATATATTCCTTTGCCGCAGTCTTAGCTCTGTCATAGCAGTCAACAGCGGCAGTTTTCTCACTGTCGTCTGCCGTTTTTCCGCCGTATGTCACCTTTTCCATCATAAAAGCAAGCTCTCCTATATCGCAGCCCGATACCTTTTCAAATTCCGTTACCGCTTCATAGGGTGTGAGAGAGGACGCTTTTTTGATAAGACGAGGTGCCGTCTTTTTCAAAAAGCGGACATAAGCCATTCTGATACATTCCTCATTAGATGCAAAACGCATCTTCTTAACATATTTTTTCTCCTCTATTAACGGATATAAAAGCGTGGCAAAAAGTACGCCCAAAAGAATAATTCCCGCCGCAGAAATAACGGCAGTCACAAGCTCCACATCTATTACAAAGGAAAAACCGTTTGTATTATCGGAATCAGTCAACAGCAGCTCGTTATATTCAGAAGCAACTGTAGGCTCAAAAACTACCCAGCCGGTATTCTGGATATAAACCTCAGGATAAGCATGAGAACCATTGTCTCTGATAACATATACACCTTCACGGCTTGTAATGTCGGAACTGAAGCCCTCTGTATAGCGGACAGTCAGCCCTACAGACCTTGCCATAAGCACAAATGCTGATGCAAAATCCGAACAGCTTCCCCTTTGGCTTTCAAAGAGAAAATACTCAGGACTTGTATCGGCGGCAATGTACCTGAGATCGTATACAAAATCGCCCGTGAGAAAATAATTCTGGAGTGCCGTTGCTTTTTGCCAATCATACACACAATCTTCGGTTAATTCCTCTGCAAGCGCTTTTATCCTGTCCGAAACCTGCTCCGTATTCTGTATGGTGATCTCCTTATATTTAGCAGCATCAAGATGTACCTGCAAAAAAGCCTCGGCATTTGCGGCAAGCGGGTCACCGTTTCTTTCCAGTATATCTTCAAGCTCGGTAAGCATATCCGTACACGTATCATTATCAAAATCGCAACCGCCAAGCTCCTGCCATATTGTTTTTGGGGCAAAATCATCATGCAATAAAATCGTATAATACATCAGACCATCAACAGGAGTTTCACTGCTGCGGAATACTCCGCTGCGGGTAACATATATCTGCTCCGGCTGTCCTCGAGACTCGATCCTTGCCGTTCTTGAGGTTGACAGATAATACATAGCCTCAAAATCCTCGGGCTGAACAAATATTTGCTTGATCGGATCCGATATCTGCTCATATTCTGCAAGGCGCTCCATATGATATTTTTCCGCAAAACCCGCCTCATATCCGTCCGCCGCCTTAATTGCTTCCTGCAGCCCGGAAAGACTGAGAAGCTCTGATGTTTCGCTCCATTCCTCATTGGTCAGGTACACATCTGAATAATCGGAATCACCATACCATCTGTCAACGGAAAAATCATAATAGTCAAATGTCTGACGTTTAAAGTATGGCAGCGGCTCTTCGCCGTATACCGTATACAGACGTACATTTGAAAAATCACGGTAATCATCGGCATTACCGGAGTAATCGCTGAATCGGGTATAATCAGATACCTTTTTTCCGTTAAGACCGCTGTCCATGAACAGCTCCTCAAAACGGTCGTAATACCTTGCCTCGTCCTCCTTGGGGATAACTGCTGAAATTCCCAGAAGAATGAACGCAAACAAGCAGGCTGAAACAAGCTCCGCTCTTACACCCACCGTCCTTGCGTCCCTGTGCTGCTCCTTACGGCGTATTGTCATAAATATGGCAATATTCAGTATGGCAATGAGACAAACGTATACTATGTTTATTTCACTGATGACCTTTACATACAGCGCACAGGGGATAAGACTTGTAAGTGTAAGAAAACCCATTCGGTACAGCATATTGGTAAAATAATAGGTAACTACCGAAAAAAAAGGCACAAAGCTCACAAGGATCGCCAGAAGATATTCAAATCTGGTGTTTATCTGTTCGGCTCCTGTCAGGAACCATTCACGGAAGGTCATGCCGTAATCATTGCCCGCAATAAGTCTGAAAAATACGGAAACAAGGGCTATAGACACCACGCATATGCATACTCCGCCCGTGAAATTATGCTTGTTGATAAACTCGCAGAGCCGATAGAAAACAGCACTTACCAGTATAACACCGACTGTCCACAGGGAGAGAAAATTTATCTGATATACAGAGTATATGGCTGTACACAATATAATATTCAGGATAAAGGGAAGGATCAGCTCACGCTTATTTTTTAAATAGGAAAATACTGCATCTTTCATATGTCATTATCCTCCCGATCCTCAGCAGTAGGTGCAAGGGCAGCCGCAAAAAGGACTGAGGAAAGCGCTCCCTTGCCCGCAGAATCGCCCATATACTCCCCTGCCTGCATAAAAAGCTCTCTGTCCGCATAAGGTGTGCAGAATATTGACACAGATCCCTTCTGTTCAGCAAGCACTTCTGCGGGAAAACGCACCCTTCCTCTTTCCGATGAAAATTTGTATCTTGAAAGAGCTGTCCTTATCAATGTAAGCTCACTTTCATCGGCAACATTGTATATCTCCCAGCCGTTTTCACCCATATACATGAATGTGACCGAGTATTTCCTGTCAAGAAAAGCCTTAACGTATCCCAACGCTCCCTCTACAGCATACTGAGCGGCAAGAGGAGCAAGCTCATCATCAGGACAGCCCATGAAATAATTATTTTTTAAAAAGGCGGAACCTACCGTTTCATCTGCACAGAACACGCTGTCAAGCACCACCGCCACGGCAGAACACATTGCCTCATCATCAAGACGGACAAGCAGCTTACCTCTTTTGGCTGACTGCTTCCAGTTGATCCTTTTGAGAGGATCTCCCGGAACATATTCCCTGCTGTCGTAGCCGGGAAATCCGCCAAAGGCAACAGAAGAGCTTTCGGAGGTATCCTCGCTGTCATCTGCCTGAGCCGAAAGCTCAGCCGCTCTTCTCAGGTGTGCATCGGTATGCGCAACCTCGACAATATCGGGAATAACAGCAAGCTTTCCCACAAGTGCCGATGTATCCGCACTTTTTATATCAAAGGAAAATATTCCGAAAAAATCTGTAACTGTCAGGGATTTTACACCGATACTGACCTCTCCTGCGATCCTCGCCCTATATACAGCTGTAAAACTGTCCTCCGAAAAGGGGAGCAGAGAAATTGTGAACTTTTTCACCTCTGCCCTTGCGCAAGGACTGTCAAACATCTCCACAATGACAGGCGGCGTAGGAAGAAAACGGGCATTTCCCAGTGTAACGGTAAATTCGCCCGTATCACCCTTGCTAAGTGCATTGGCACTCAGCTCACATTCGGCATAAATTCCCGAAATAAACGGAAGAGTAAGCAGCAATGATAAAATGGGCGCCGAAATAAAGGCTGCCATTATAAACCAACCTACACGCCCGCTGAGATACAGCGCAAATACAAGAGCAAGTCCCAGCGAAGCAAGATAATTTAAAACGCCGGTAAATGTTCCTTTTATCTTGGCAAATTTTATTTTCATCTTTTAAGCGTCTACTCCTATTCAACAGGAACGGGGACTTCTCCCATAATTCTGATGACCGCTCCCTCTCCGTTTCCGACAGATGATTTTCCCTTTGGTGTAAGTATGAGCCTGTGAGAAAGGACATAAGGAGCCATTTTCTTTATATCATCGGGGATAACATATCCTCTTCCGCAAAGCATCGCATACGCCTTTGATGCCTTGTAAAGGGCTATGCTCCCTCTCGGACTTACTCCAAGCCTTATGTAATCTACCTTTCTGGTTGCATTTACAAGATCGACAATATATTTTTTCAGATTATCGGAGCATCTTATCATATTTGCCTTTTCTCTCAGCTCCATTATCTCATCACAGGAAAGAACAGGTTTCAGATCCTTTGGTGAAATGCTGTTTTCGTTTCTTTGCAGAATGTCTATCTCATCGGAGGAGCCGGGATAGCCGATAGACAGCTTCATTAAAAATCTGTCCATCTGAGCCTCGGGAAGATGATATGTACCGTAAGTCTCCACAGGATTCTGAGTGGCAAGCACCATAAAGGGGCGGGGAAGAACATAGGTATTTCCGTCAATACTTACCTGTCCCTCCTCCATAAGCTCCAGAAGCGCAGACTGGGATTTGGGCGAGGCACGATTTATCTCGTCAGCCAGCAGGAAATTGCAGAAAGCAGCACCCTTTCTGAACTCGTTTGCGCCTGTAGAGGTGTTTATCATGGTAAAACCCGTAATATCGGTGGGCATAACATCGGGTGTCATCTGAAGTCTGCCGAACTGTCCTCCGCAGGAGCTCGCAAGAGCACAGGCAAGCTGCGTTTTTCCCACGCCCGGCACATCTTCTATAAGTATATGACCGCCTGTAAGCATGGCGGTAACGACCATTTCCACCGCTTCTCTTTTACCTACGATCACCTTTTCAACAGCGGCGATAAGCTCTGCAATTTTTTCGTTGCGGTTCTCTGTTCTTTCCATATCCGATAAATCCTCCGTATAATATCTAATATGTATTAAAAATATTTTAACACATCAAAGAAAAACTTTTGTTAATATTATATTAATTTTGTCTGTTTTCACATGATTTTCATTTATCCCGATGATATTAAGACTTTACATCACAAGAGATATAAAGGGAACTCCTTAATAAAACGGCACCGGAAAACCGAGTGCCGTCAATAAATCATTTTTTCTTGCTCTTTACGGCAAGAAGTGCGCCAAGAACACCTACCGCTACGCACAAAACGGCTATAACGATCACCGACACGCCGCTGAATCCGCTCTGAGCAGGAGCGGCAGAGACAGGGACAGCCTCTGTTTGTGAAGTTTCGGGGGCAGCAGATACCTCCTCGGCAGGAGTATCCTCCTGTATATTCTCCTGTGTATCCTTCGATGCTGCTTCGGATTGTTCTTCTTCGGTTTGGGCAGTTTCTTCGGTTTTGTCCTCATCAGCCGCATCTGATACTGCGGGAGCGGAGGAGGGTTCGGGCGGGATATAAACACTATCCTCGCTGAGATCATAGGCAACAGTCACAAAATTACTTTTCAGAGCGTCAAAGCCCTCTCCCCCGTCGTAGGTGTGAATTGTAACTTTCAGATTCTGAAATGCACTCTCGGGAGCGGAAAAAGCCTCTTTGCCGTAGAAATATATATCGGTAAGACTGTGACAATCGGAAAATGCACCATTCCCCACAGATGTCACCTGCGGACCTATATGCATCTCGGTAAGACTTGCCTTTGAAAAGCAGTTTTCGGGAATAGCCGTAACTGCCTGAGGAACTGAAAAGCTCAGAAGGGACTTGCAGTCGGAAAAAGCTCCCGCTCCCAATGTTTCAAGCTCTGCGGGTACGGAAAATTCCTCTACCTTTTCACAGCCCTCAAAGGCATAGTCGCCAATATGTCTGAGGGTAGCGGGAATTGATATCTTTAACAGCACCCTGTTCCCCGAAAATGCTCTTGAACCGATGGTTTCGGTGTTTTTCGGCAGGCTCACATAGGTGAGCTGATTTCTTGAGGAAAGGGCATTGTCGGGGATAATGCCGTTTTCTGTATCACTGCCCGCAAGCTCCAGATACTCGATATTCGGATATCCGCAGATAGCCTGATAATCGGCAGCGTTGAGCGTTCCTCCCGAAACAGCTAACTTTTTGATAAGATTAAGATCAGTGCCGTTCTTTGCCTCATCTATAGCCGCAGACAGCTTTCCCGTTTCAAAGGAGGTGACTGTCACTGCGGAAACGTCCTCCTCAGCGGATACCTCTTGTGACAGCGGCAGCATTACAAAGCTGAGTATCATCACCACTGCCATAATAAACATGACAACACGCAGAATATTTTTCTTTTTTTCCTGACTCAATTTTCTTTTCATGGTTTACGATCCTTTCCCCTTATTCGGCATCTATCTCCGAGAAATGCCCTGCCACCTGCATTCCCGCCGAGGTATACAAAAATATATCAGCCGTCAGCGGACGAACGGCAAAACGGTATTCCCCCGCCGCCGCAGCGCCGAGCCTTGCAAGCCGTTCTCCGTTTACCTCTGTCATGACAGTCATGGAATCCTTTGAGGGAACAGCCGCCAAAAACCTTGTACCCAGCTTTCCGGCTATGTGATCGTGAAATGCCGAACACATTATCAGTGCCGCCGTAAAGTCATTTCCCTCCGCCTTAAAATCCAGATATCTGATATCGGGAGCGGAGCTTATCTGCTCCTCGGAAAATTCCGTCCTCCGAAGAAGTCTGCACATATTGTGATCTGCCACAGAAAACAGCACCTCACGGGGAACGTCCCACTTTTTCATATACTTTTCATTCAGTATGCAGGCGGTAACATTATCGGCTGTGTAGCACATGACCTTATTTAGCTCCCCGATAAACGGCTCAGCGATCATTCCCTTTCCCAGCTCGCCGTTTCTCATTACCGTAAACCTGAGAAACTCCTGTGCATTGGTGAATGATACCAACCGCTCAAGGATACCGAAATTTTTTCCGATACGTTCCATAAGCCTGTCTGCGGCATCGGGGCTTTTGTTTCTTGCAAAGGTGAATTTTTCGGTGGAAACGTCAAAGCCCAATGTTTCGCCGCTTTCATTTGCTATGTAATAGTAATCCTTTGAGCTTCGTTTTACAACTGTATATTTATTTTTTTTCAGAACGCCTCTTATCAGGCGGTCAAATTTATCATCTGTCCTGCTGTCGATAAGCAGATCGCCAATATCTTTCATATGTAGGCTGTATGCTCCTTCCCGCTGTGTTGATTTTATTATAACATACTTTTTCGCAAATGTACAGACCTTTTTTTATTTTTTGTTATTTTTTGCACAAAAAAATTTGCATTTTCCCTTGACAAACGGAAAATTCTGTGATATACTGATTTCATTGTTCTGAAAATCACGGTCATTGCGGGCGGTTCAAAGCAGAATGATCCCGCCGTCATGATAAAAAGTTTATACGGTAAAGGAGGTACTACAAATGTTCAAGCATATAATTTTCCGCATTAAAATGAATATTTTGTACGAAAACGCCTCCCTTCTTTATCACAACAAGAGGTGAGTATCTTCAAGCCCCATAATTTTTGGTGAAGCGTTTCCGTGTGCGGAGGCGCATTTTTTATGCTTTTTTCGGGAAAAAGCAGCAGATCTGCAAGTGGAATAACACCTTTGACAAAGGGGGAAGAAAATGAATATTTTTAAAAAAAGCAAAAAGGAAGAAAATACCGATGAATTTCACAAGGATTACGGAACCATAAGCAATTGTATATTTATTCTGAAAAAATTCAGAAAATACCGTCCCTCTCTTATCTTTTTCCTGTTTGCGGGAGCAGCGGCGGGAGCGTCCATGTCCTATCTGTGGAGCTTTATCGGCAAGCTGGTTATCGACATGATCGAACGGCAGACGGCAGGCGGCGGCGATATTATGCCTCTGCTTTGGCTCACACTCGGTACTACTGTTGCAGAATTTCTTATGATGTGGCTTAATAATTATGCAAACATTCGGCTGGACGTGGGCTTTACATACGTCCGTCTGATGATAATAAGAGAGCGCATGGCAAAGGTCATGACAATGGAATACGAAACTCTCGAATCTCCCGATATGCTTGACCGTCTGCAAAAAGCAAAACGAGCCACCGCAGGAGACTGGCAGGGCGTACAGGGCATGATGACCTATATGCAGACTATGCTTTTACAGGGTGTTTCGGTTATAACCGCCATTACGATCATGAGTACCTTTGACCTGCGGATAGTACCCGTCATTGCTGTGCTGAGCCTTATTCAGTTTCTGTTTTTCGAGTATATCCGCAAAAAGGACAAAAAGGAAATGTGGGACGCTATGGCACCTCACTGGAGGAAGCTGGAGTATATGGAAACAGTTGCCACCGACTTTTCCTATGCCAAGGATATCAGGCTTTTCGGCATGAAGGATTTTCTGTCGGCAAAACAGCATGAGGTCAACAGCATTGAGCTTGAACACTGGAAAAAATCCCGTC
The DNA here is from genome assembly GCA_947625735.1 of uncultured Clostridia bacterium. Taxonomy (GTDB): domain Bacteria; phylum Bacillota; class Clostridia; order Oscillospirales; family Ruminococcaceae; genus Huintestinicola. Next base: position 26,775 of record CANQPL010000006.1, on the reverse strand, counting down.
AGTACTGGATATACAACACCATTTTTTTTCACGGCATAAGAGCAGTAAGTCAGGTCATCATTATTTCATGGCTGATCTGGGGAGTAGTGGAAAACGGACTTTCCATCGGTAATTTCATGCTTTACTTTTCGGGTGCAAACACCTTTTCAGGTGCTGTTACACAGATACTCACCTCTCTTTCGGGACTGCGTGAGAGAAGCGCTCACACCGATGATTACCGCAGCTTTATGGATATCCCCACAGGGAATGAAAAGGGCATACACGTCCCCACTGCTGACAGGTACACCTTTGAGTTTAAAAATGTCTCCTTTAAGTATAAGGGACAGGACACATTTGCATTAAAAAATGTGAACATAACCCTGAATGCAGGAGAAAAATTAGCTGTTGTGGGACTTAACGGTGCAGGAAAAAGCACCTTTATAAAGCTCCTTCTTCGTCTGTATGACGTTACCGAGGGGCAGATACTTATGAACGGCACCGATATAAGGGAATTTGACCGTAACGAATATTACCGCCTGTTCTCCCCCGCCTTTCAGGACGTGACAGTATTTGCCCAGACTATGGCGGAAAACGTTTCCATGTCCTCGCCTGCAAATACAGACAAAAAAGCTGCGGAGGAGTATCTGCGCAGTGCGGGATTGGGCGATAAGATCGACAAGCTGGAAAAGGGAGCAGATACACAAATCTTAAAGATCCTCTACGATGACGGCATAGACCTTTCGGGCGGTGAAAAGCAAAAACTCGCTCTTGCAAGAGCGCTGTATAAAAATGCGCCGATAATAGTTCTTGACGAGCCCACTGCCGCACTTGACGCTCTTGCCGAATACAGGCTTTACCGAAGCTTTGATGATATGGTAGGCGGTAAGTCGGCTGTATACATTTCACACCGTCTTTCCTCCACACGGTTCTGCGACAGGGTAGCAATGTTCAAGGCGGGCGAATTGGTGGAAACAGGCACACACGAGGAGCTTATGGCTCTTGACGGCGCATATGCCGAGATGTTCCGTGTACAGGCTCAGTATTACACGGAGGATAAGGACATCTTTCAGATAAACGATAAAAAGGAGGCGAATATCAATGCGGAATAAAAAAGCAAACCTCTCCATGCGTGCACTAAGGCACTGCATGGGCGAGATATGGACATATCAGAAAAGCTACTTCCTGCTGTCGGCGATAAACGTTATCTGCTCTGCGGCTGCACCATTCGTGCAGATACTTTTAATGCCGAAGCTCATTGACATGATAACCTCTGCGGACAGGGATCTGCGTCAGGCGCTGATCACAGGCTGTGTGATGATCCTTTCACAGCTTGTACTTGAGGGACTGAGCAGCATACTGACCATACAGCTTCAGAAATCCGAGGACTTCTTTATGAATCTGGAATCGGAAAAAATTTCTTCTCTCTGCATGAGCATTGACTTTACCCTGACCGAGGACAAAGCGGCACTCGATCAGATCAATAAAGCCCGTGAGGGTATAAATTGGTCGGGCGGCGCTCATCAGATCGCTTCGGGATTTTTCACGATCCTTTCAAACGTTATCCGTCTGCTGGGTGTTATTACGGTTATCGTCATGACGGCGCCTGCGCTGTTTATCATGATAGGCGTACTGTTATGCATCTCGGCATTTATCAACGGAAAGAAAAACAAGATCGACATTGACTATTTTAAAAAGCTTTCAAAGATCAACCGGATTTTCAACTACGTTATCTGGGAAATGGACCACTTCAAGTACGCAAAGGACATTCGTCTGTACGATGCGGCGGATATGATGCTTCACAATGCCGAGGTACAGACAGACCGAATGAATCATGAATTTGAAACGGTGAACAAGCAGAAATTCCCTCTTGACACTGCCGATGCGGGAGTAAATTCATTAAGAGATCTGGGTACATACTTTTATCTCGGTGTGCTTGCCATTACGGGAAAAATCACTATCGGCACATTTTCACAGCTTCTTACTGCGGCGGGAACTCTCCACAGCTCACTTCAGGCGATCATTATGGGAGCGCAGGACATTGCAAAGCGCAGCGGTTATATGTGCGAATTTATAAAGTTTATGGAATATCCTCCCGCTATGGAAAAGGGTTCGGAGAGGATAAAGGATACAAGCAGTCATGAGATAGAATTTAAGAATGTGTCCTTTGCTTATCCCAATACCACAGTACAGGTGCTCAAAAACGTATCAATAAAGCTGAAAAGCGGCGAACGGCTTTCGGTAGTGGGGCTTAACGGTGCGGGAAAAACCACGTTTATAAAGCTCCTTTGCCGTCTTTATGATGTGAACAGCGGAGAAATTCTTCTTGACGGAGTAAATATCCGTGAATACGATTATGAGGAATATATGAAGCTGTTTTCTGTGGTGTTTCAGGACTTCATGCTGCTTGCATTTTCGGCGGCGGACAACATTCTTCTCGGAAACGGCAGACCCGCCGAGGAAGCCGACCCGTATTTTGAAAAGACGGGACTTCTTGACAAGATCACCTCTCTCCCAAAAGGCAGAGATACCATGATGTTTAAAATGTTTGACAAGGAGGGCGTAGAGCTTTCGGGCGGCGAACAGCAGAAAATGGCAATCGCCCGTGCGCTGTACAAAAATGCCCCCATAGTCATTCTTGATGAGCCTACTGCCGCTCTTGATCCTGTTGCCGAGTACGAAATTTACAAGCAGTTCGATGAGCTTGTAGGCGGTAAAACAGCCGTTTACATTTCTCATCGTCTGTCCTCCTGCAAATTCTGCGAGCATATTGCGGTTTTTTCCGAGGGCACTATTAAGGAATACGGCACCCATGATGAGCTTGTACGCAAGCCGAACGGCATCTATGCGGAAATGTTCAGAGCGCAGGCACAATATTACGTCTGATGAAAACAGAAATCTCCTCACTGTCATGCGGGCAGTGAGGAGATTTTATATCAGGTCATGTACAGTTTATCAAAAGCCGAAAACATTCTGAGCGGCTGAAAATAAACAGGTCTTACAATGAGGCAAGCTCTGCCATCTGAGCCTTTACTGCGGGATATATCTCCGTGTAAAGACGATAATATTTTTCATAAACGGGGATATTTTCCTCTATGGGCTGCTGAACCCTGTCCGTTCCTACAATGGCAGCACAGGCATCGGGAACGCTTTCGTAGATGCCCGCTCCTACCATTGCAAGAATAGCCACTCCCAAAGCGGGACCCTCCTTTGAAGCAGCCGTTTTTACGGGGCAGGCATACAGATCGGCAAGCATCTGTCTCCAGAGAGGAGAAGAGCCGCCTCCGCCGCAAGCCATCATATCCGAAACGCTGATATTCATTTCACGGCATATTTCAACGCAGTCCCTGAGCGAATAGGCAACACCCTCCATTACCGCACGAAGCATATCCTTTTTGGTGTGCATTGCGGAAAGTCCGAAAAACATTCCTCGTGCATCGGGGTCAAGGTGAGGAGTGCGCTCTCCCATGAGATAAGGCAGGTACAAAAGCCTGTTTGCACCGATAGGAACGGTATCCGCCTCCTTATCCATGAGGTAGTATTCGTCCACGCCCATATATTTTGCCGTTTCCTTTTCGGCATTGCAGAAATTATCTCTGAACCATTTAAGAGAAAGCCCTGCTCCCTGTGTCACGCCCATAATATGCCATGCACCCGGAACAGCGGCACAGCAGGTATGCACTCTGCCCTTCGGGTCAATGGATACGTTTGATGTATGAGCAAATACCACTCCCGATGTGCCGATAGTGGTAAAGGCTCTGCCGTCCTCCACAACGCCCGTGCCTACAGCAGCAGCGGCATTGTCGCCGGCACCGCCTACAACAATTGTACCCGCTTTAAGCCCCGTAAGAGCGGCAGCACTTTCCGTAATTGTTCCCGTGACCTCGCAGGATTCATAAACCTTTGCAAGCATAGACATATCTATGCCCAGAGCAGTGCAGACCTCCTCGCTCCAGCAGCGGTGGGGAACGTCAAGAAGCTGCATTCCCGAAGCATCGGAAACTTCTGTGGCATACTCCCCCGTAAGCATAAAACGGATATAATCCTTTGGCAGCAGGATATGTCTGCATTTTGCATAATTTTCAGGCTCATTGTTTTTTACCCAGAGAATTTTTGCGGCAGTCCAGCCCGTAAGAGCAGGATTTGCGGTAATTTCTATCAGCTTTTCCCTGCCGATTTTTTGGTTCATTTCCTCCACCTCTGCGGCGGTCCTCTGATCGCACCAGATAATGGATCTTCTTATAACATTGTTATTTTCATCAAGCATCACAAGTCCGTGCATCTGTCCCGAAAGTCCCACGCCTGCAATATTTTCGGGAGATACTCCGCTTTTTTCGATAACGCCCTTAATTGTATTGACAGCGGCATTATACCAGTCTGCGGGATCCTGCTCCGCATAGCCGTTTTTCGGCTGATACATGGGATATTCAATTGTCATTGATGCAATGACACTGCCTTTTTCGTCAAAAAGCACCGTTTTTGTGCCGCTTGTACCCAAGTCAACTCCTATAACATATCTCATAAAATGTTTATCCTTTCGTAATACGGTTTTTTGCAGCGATAAAGAAAAGTCTCGGGAATCTGAAAATTATCTCTCCGTCCTTTAAAACAGGGTATGCCTTGCGTATTTTCAGAAGAATTTCCTCCTCAAAGCTCTTCCTGTTATCCTCATCAAGCACGTCAAGATAAGGCTTCAATCCCGTTGCACGATACCATTCCATAATATCCTCATGCCGTTTCATGCGATGAAAATACACCGTCTCCCACATAAAAAAGTAAGGTGTCAGCTCACTAATCAATTCATAATATTCATCGGGAGTGAGAGTATGAAAGGAGCGCACCTGTCCGAGAATATCCCTCCAATGGGGAGATTCGGCTGTTTCGGTTATGATCTTATGGATAGGCTCATCGTAATTTTCGGGTACCTGAACCGCAAGAACACCGCCGTCATTTAATATTCCGAACATTTCGGGCAGCAGACTTCTGTGGTCAGGTATCCACTGGATACAGGCATTGGAGAACACCACATCAAATTTTTTCCCCAGTGAAGAAAGCTCACTTCCCGCATCGCAGAGTCTGAACTCCGCTTCGGGCAGATTTATCCTTGCCGCCTCGATCATATCGGGAGAGCTGTCAATTCCGAGAATATTCGCACACGGAAATTTTTCTTTCAGACAAGCGGTGCTGTTTCCCGGACCGCAGCCTATATCAAGGATATCCTTAGCGTTTGGGCGTTCGATCCTGTTTGCCAGATCAATGGCGGGCTGTGTACGTTCCGATCTGAATTTAAGATACTGCGCAGAGCTCCAATCGGACATCTTTTTCACCCTTTCCTGTATAAGTCTGCCCCTGCAAAAACAGGGGCAAACGGTTGATTATCAAAGACTGAACATAATATTGTTGAGTATTGCTTCAAGCATTTCCTGTCTGCCGCTTGAAAGGGAATCGGTGACCTCACCCTTTTCGAGAGCATACTTTTCAAGATCTGCCAGAGTTGCCTTGCCGCTGATGATATCCGCTCCGATACCGGTATTCCATGAAGCGTATCTGTCGGCAACGAATTTATCTATCCTGCCGTCGTCGATCATCTTCTGAGCGATCCTAAGACCGAGAGCAAAGGTATCCATGCCCGCAATGTAGCTGTGGAAAATATCCTCAGGAGTATAGGAGCCTCTCCTTGCCTTTGAGTCAAAGTTCAGACCGCCGTTGGTAAAGCCGCCTGCCTTGAGAACCTCATACATACAAAGGGCAGCTTCATAAACATTTGTGGGGAACTGATCGGTATCCCAGCCTAAAAGCGTATCGCCCTGATTTGCATCAATGGAACCGAAGAAGCCGTTATCCCTTGCCACTCTCAGCTCATGCTGGAAGGTATGCATAGCAAGAGTTGCGTGGTTTGCTTCAATATTCATCTTGAAATCCTTGTCAAGACCGTACTTGCGGAGGAATCCGATAACGGTGGCAGTATCAAAGTCATACTGATGCTTTGTAGGCTCCTTGGGCTTAGGCTCAATGTAGAAATCGCCGTCATAACCCAGTGAACGGGCATACTCCACGGTCATTTTCATAAGTCTTGCCATGTTATCCTGTTCAAGAGCCATATTGGTATTGAGGAGCGTTTCATAGCCCTCTCTTCCGCCCCAGAACACGTAGCCCTTGCCGCCCAGCTTAATGGTAGCCTCTACCGCCTTTTTTATCTGAGCTGCCGCATATGCAAATACATCAGCGGAGGGAGATGTACCCGCACCGTGCATATATCTCGGATGATCAAAGCACTTTGCAGTACCCCAGAGGAGCTTTTTGCCCGTTTCAGCCTGCTTCTTTTCAAGGTATGCTACCACCTTGTCAAGCTGCGCATTTGTTTCGGCAAGATTGCCGTACTCGGGAGAAAGATCCCTGTCGTGGAAGCAGTAATAATCAATGGAGAGCTTGTCCATTATCTCGAAAGCCGCATCTACCTTAGCAATAGCTCTCTTTTCGGGGTCACTTTCGCCCCATGACTTGTCGGCAGTACCTACGCCGAACATATCCGTACCGTCGCCGCCCATGGTGTGCCACCATGAAAGGGCAAATTTAAGCTGCTCCTTCATAGGCTTGCCGCCGATGACCTCATCGGGAGCATAATATTTGAAAGCAAGGGGGTTGGTGCTGTTCTTGCCCTCATAGGGGATCTTGCCGATGTTTGGGAAAAATTCGCTCATTTTTGTTTACCTCCGTTATGTAATATTCAGTAACATACTGCAATATAAGTATTATATATATTTTACTATAAAATACCGCCGCTTGTCAAGAGTTTTTTGTAAAAATCTTATAAAAAAATCGCCGATTTTTTTGCATATCCTTTCAGAAGCTCACCGCACCCAATTTTGAGTACACCTTTCTCAGCGTATCCTTTGAAACAGGATATGTGCCGCTCATAGAAACAGGGCGGTCAGACCTGATAAGTCTGAAAATAACATAATTTTCCTCATGCTCATCATCTGAATAGAAAGCAGCCTCGATATATTCGTTTTTAACGGCGTAGTAGTTTACGGGCTTTAAGGTCAGAAGCTCTGTTTCTGACCTTTCCATTCCCGCACAAAGCTCCGCAAAATCAACGGGAGAAAAATTGACCGTCTTACATTTCATGGCTGAGAGTTTCTTTTTTAAAGGAGGCTCTTTTCCGCTTTTTTTCTTAAAAATGTTAAATATTCCCATCACTGCTTTCTCTCCAACAGTTTTTTCAGTGCCTTTACACGCAGTGTATCCCTGTGTTCGGGGCGGACCATATAATACAGGTAGCTTTCGAGAATATCCACAGGGTGTACCATTCTGCCCTCTATCTTGAAATTGCTGTAGCCCATGGGAACGTATTTTTCATAGATCTGCTGCGGGGAAACGTGTGTTTCATAGACAGTTGTATCGTAAAAATCCATACTCTGATTGGGGCAGGCAAATTCTCTTTCGGGAATGGGTCTTAAAGCTGTCTTATCACTGCCGAACACCTGTAAATTATGCTCAAACTGACGCTCTCCCAGAAATTCGTAATGCTTTTTTCTGCGCTTGCAGTGGGGAGAGCAATAAGGATTGATAAGTATTTCTATTTTATCCTTATGAGGAAGTGACTCAAGCTCCTCAAAGCGGTTGTTCCAGTTATAGTCAAGCACCACTAACTTATAGTCCTTTTCAAGCTCCGCAAGCAGAGCGTCCTTGTCCTCTATCTGCTTGACTGTGGAGGAGATAAGAGGATATGCAGGATAATTTTTTCTGATGTACTCCTCCAGAACAGGAACATTTACGATTATCTCATTAAGTCCGTTTTCGGCAATACGGGTTATCATATTGCAGAACGGATCTTTCAGGTGCTTTTCGGTAACAAGAGGGTTTGTAAAGGTATAGCGGATCGGTATCCCTCTCGAATTATATTCCCTTATGATCATATCAATAAAATCCCGTCTTACCGCACCTACTACCGTTCTGCCGCCGTTCCATGCCGCAGGAGGAAAGCAGCCGTAGGAGGAGGCAATTTTTATATCGTCATAGAAAAGTGAGGGATCTTCCTTTAAAAGATCGGCAAAATACAGATTCATTTTATAATTCCCGCAAAAATCGGGAAGATGAAATTTTATGCTCATATTTCCGAGTTCCTTTCGGTTTGATTTACTATTATTTTAACAGATTTTCGGATAACAGTCAATAGTCTGTCAAAAATTTTTATCATTTGCCGTCCGTATGACCTGCCTAAATAATCTGCAAACCCTCTTGACAAATTTTTTAATTTATGCTATAATAAAGAATAATGAAAAGTCCATAAAACTTTTATAAAGTGAGGTAACAGCTATGAAAAGAACCTTTGAAAATATCCTGACTCCTATCGGCGCATTTTTGGGCTGTCTCGGCGGTGCAATATTCGGCAGCAGAACAGTCGTGAAATATGAGAATAAGCCCATCAACGGCAGAGTCATTTTTCAGCTTTTAGGCTGGCTCATCGGATATCTGCTCTTTAACAGGATAGGCTGCGAGATCGACAGAAAAAATGCTCTGAGTGACCCATACTGCGGCTTTGATGAAGACGGCGATTACGAATTTGACTACGATTGCTGCGAATAAAGCCTGCTCCCGATGTCCTTTGACAACGGGAGCAGTTTACTTTCTGCACGGCTCTGTTTCTATCCCGATAACGCCGTATTTATCCTGCATTTCCTTTGAATAGAATTTAAGCATATCACTGGGATCCGCTTTCTTTGCTTCATCTTTGCCATATCCGCATTTTTCGGGAGGAAGTGACCTGTAAAGCTCTTCAAATGAAGAAAACACATAGATATTCTTCACCCTTACCCGTAGAATGCTTTCATCGCCTGTATTTATAAATTCTATAATATCGCCGGGTTTTATAAGCCGTCTTTTCTCATCATATAAACGAAGCTCTATCGTTTTTTCTCCAGAGCGGATCTTTTGAAATGGAGCGGGATCAAGTCTCATTTTTATGCAGCATATTTTTTCTCCGTATACAAAATACCTGAGCCGCTGAATACACAGCGGCTCAGACGTTTTTTTATCCTGATGATTTTAATTACTTTAATGAAAGCGCCGTTCTTGCCTTTTCGGCTATATTTTCTGCACAAAGCCCGAATTCCTTTAAAAGCTCAACAGCGGGTCCTGAATGACCGAACACATCGTTTACTCCTACCTTGATAACGGGAACAGGACAGCATTCTGTAACAGTTTCTGCAACCGCCGAACCCAGTCCGCCGATAACGCTGTGCTCCTCGGCAGTAACAATTACGCCTGTTTCCTTTGCAGCCTTGCAGATAATTTCCTTATCAATAGGCTTTATGGTGTGAATGTTGATGACCCTTGCGGAAATTCCCTCTGCCGCAAGAGTTTCCGCAGCATTCAGTGCTTCATTTACCATAAGTCCCGTAGCAATTATTGTAAGATCGCTGCCGTCACGGAGAAGTACACCCTTGCCAAGCTCGAATTTATAGGTATCCTTATCATTGAAAACGGGAACGGCAAGACGTCCGAAACGCATATATACAGGTCCCTCATAATCAAGAGCCGCTCTGACTGCCGCCTTTGCCTCCACATCATCTGCGGGATTTATGATAGTCATGCCCGGGATAGTTCTCATGAGAGCAATATCCTCGTTGCACTGGTGAGTAGCACCGTCCTCGCCTACGGAAATTCCCGCATGAGTAGCGCCTATCTTTACATTAAGATGAGGGTATCCGATAGAATTTCTCACGATCTCAAAGGCTCTGCCCGCCGCAAACATTGCAAAGGAGCTTGCAAATACTTTCTTGCCCGTAGATGCGATACCTGCCGCAACTCCCATCATATTCGCTTCTGCTATACCGCAGTCAAAAAACCTTTCGGGACACGCTTTCTTGAAAATTCCCGTCTTTGTAGCAGCCGCAAGATCTGCATCAAGCACTATCAGATCGGGATACTCCTCGCTCAGCTCCGCCAGAGCCTCGCCGTAGCTTTCTCTTGTCGCCTTTTTGATAACATCTGCCATTTTTTCAGCCCTCCAGTTTCTCTAATGCAGCTTTCAGCTCGTCCATAGCCTTTGCGTACTGCTCGGCGTTGGGTGCCGTACCGTGCCAACCGACCTGATCCTCCATAAACGAAACGCCCTTGCCCTTGATGCTCTTCTGAACGATCATTACAGGCTGACCGTTTATCTTCTCAGCTTCATTGAAAGCACGCTCCATATCGTCAAAATCATGAGCGTCCATAGTGATAACGTGCCAGCCGAACGCCTCAAATTTATCGGTAATGGGCATGGGTGAGCATACATCTGTGATCTTACCGTCTATCTGGAGACCGTTATTGTCTACAATCGCCAGCAGATTATCCAGCTTATTATGTGCTGCAAACATCGCAGCCTCCCAGACCTGACCCTCTTCAATCTCGCCGTCACCAAGTACAGCATATACCTTATAGCCCTCTGAGGAAATCTTTCCCGAAAGAGCCATGCCGCAGGCTGCTGAAATTCCCTGACCTAACGATCCCGTAGACATATCTACACCGGGGATATGCTTCATATCGGGGTGACCCTGCAAACGTGAGCCTATCTTTCTGAGAGTTTTAAGCTCCTCAGGATCAAAGAATCCTCTCTGCGCCAGTACCGAATAAAGGGCGGGCGCAGTGTGACCCTTAGACAGCACAAGTCTGTCTCTCTCGGGCATTTTGGGATTTTTGGGGTCAACGTGCATTTTGTGGAAATAAAGATAGGTCAGCAGATCGGCTACCGAGAGAGAACCACCCGGGTGACCGGACTTTGCGTTGTAAACGCCCTCAATTATCCCCATTCTTACCTTGCAGGCTGTTTTTTCAAGCTGCTTTCTGAGCATTTCGTCCATGACTACTCATCAGTCCTTTCGTTATATTTCACAACTTTTTTTCATAAAGGTCTGCACACGAATTTTCGGAAAATTATGAACATAATCCGCACACATCTCCTATGAAATCAAGTTCTTATTCTGTTTAAAAATGTATTCTATTACCTCGGCTGCCGCATCATGATCGCAGTCGGCAGCGCATACCATATCGCAGACAGCCTTTACGCAGTCCGCTGCATTGGAGGGACAAGCCGCAAAATCCGCAGCTTTCAGCATCTCCAAATCATTGTCAAAGTCCCCCATTGCCACAGTAACCGCATCTTTATAGCCGTAGATCTCCTTAAGCTTTTTCATAGCCTTTCCCTTTGTGCAGTCCTTAGGGAGCATTTCATGGTATGTAAAGCTTGATGTTACAAATGTAACACTGTCCGCAAACTCCAATTCCGCCGCAAAATCCGCAAAGAGAGCCACAAGCTCATGAGGCATGGCAAAAAGGACCTTGCACCATTCTCCGTGAGGAACATCTTCAAGAGTTTCGCAGATGTCTGCTGTGAATCTGCCAATCTGCCAGTGACGGCGTTCGGTATCATTTATATGAACATCATATATTCCGTTGGGACGGCATATCTCAGCACAGACACCGGGAAATTTTTCAAGAAGCCTTGCCGTCATATCCCTCGCCTTTTCCTCCGGCAGATACTGCGACCACTTGACCTCATTATCCCCGCAGTCGTAGATCATTCCACCGTTGCAGAGTATTACGGGACAAAAAAGTCCCAACGGTTCAAAATAATGCCTTGTTGCCTGAATAACTCTGCCTGTGGCGGCAGTGAACATTCCTCCCGCCTCTCTTAACCGCATGATGGCATCGGCATTTTTGCGGGAAATTTTCTTGCTTCTGTCAAGAAGAGTCCCGTCCATGTCGCTGAAAAAAACAACACGGGATAAATCCTCAAACATTCCTATCCTCCTATTTTTCTCAGCACATCTAAAAAATACTGAGGAAGCTCGCTTTCAAACTCCATATATTCAAATGTCACAGGGTGAACAAATCCTATCTTTCCCGCATGTAGACATTGTCCCTCGATCCCCGGAAAGGGCTTTCCGTAGACCTCGTCACCAAGTACAGGGTGTCCGATGTAGGACATATGCACTCTTATCTGATGTGTTCTTCCCGTTTCAAGCCGCAGCTTCACAAATGTATATTTGTCAAATTCCTCCAGCACGGTGTAATGAGTTACCGCATATCTGGAATTTTTATCGGTAACAGCCATTTTCTTGCGGTCAGTGGGGTGTCTGCCGATAGGGGCATTTACTGTTCCCTCGGTGTCTTTCAGTCTGCCGCAGATAACAGCCCTGTATTCACGGGTAAAGCTGTGGGACTTTATCTGCTGTGCAAGTTCTCTGTGAGCCGTATCATTTTTGGCAACGATCAATAGCCCGCTTGTCAGCTTATCTATCCTGTGGACTATCCCGGGACGGATAACCCCGTTAATAGAGGAAAGCCTGTCGCCGCAGTGATACATCAGCGCATTTACAAGCGTTCCCGTATAATTTCCCGCCGCAGGGTGGACCACCATGCCCTTGGGCTTGTTCACCACTAAAAGATGATCGTCCTCGTAAACTATATCCAGCGGGATATTTTCAGCTTCGACATTTAATGTTTCAGGCTCCGGAATAAAGGCTTCGATCCTGTCTCCTACGGAAATTACACAGCTTTTGCGGATAGCCTTTCCGTTGACAAATACTCTCCCCTCATCAATGAGCTTTGCTGCCGCCGAACGGCTGACCGTATCATCTATGACCGAGAGGAGCTTATCAGCCCTCATTCCGTCATGAGCATTCTCTGCGGTAAAGGTGATTATCCTGTCATTCTCCATGAGGTTTGTCCTCCGCAAATGAGGCATTATACTTTTCGTCTATGAACAGATAGTAAATTATCAGGATCACAGCGCCAAGCACCACACACACGTCCGCAAAATTGAAGATAAAGGTAAAGGGAAACAAATGTATAAAATCAGTTACTCCCCCAAGCATAACCCTGTCAATCAGGTTGCCTATCCCCCCTCCGATGACCATTGCATACGCCACCGTAGAAAGAAGATGCTTATGCTTTATCCTATGAAAGTAGACTGTAATGAGTATCATGGCAACTGATGTTACCGCCGCAAGAGCCAATGCCTTTCCCTCAAAGCTCGACAGTGCCGCCCCGGTATTTTTGTGCAGGGAAAAGGATAAAATATCCGTTTTCCCCGCAGAAATGACCCTGATATACTCACCCGGAGAAATATGCTTCAGCGCCGCCGCTTTTGTCACCCTGTCAATAACGGTCAGCACCGCAGTCAGTACCCAGAAAAGTATTACCATTATAAACCGCTGACCTGTGCGGCACACCTTGCGCATACAGTGGGATAAACCGCATTTCTTCCCACAGTTTCGCTGTAGCACCAGCACCGTTCGCATTTTTCGCCCTCTGCCTTCTGTACGGTAACAGACATCTGACCGTCAGAACAGCTCAGCTCCCCGCTACCATCATTTACAACCTCCGCTGCAGATACGATAAATACCGCCGCAAGATCGCTTTCAAGGGCTTTGAGCTTATTATAAAGCTCCTCGCTGCCTGCATGGATAATTACCTTTGCCTCCAGAGATGCACCGATAAATTTCTCGGCACGTTTAAGCTCCAGAGCCTTTGTTACCTCTGAGCGGATACCGTAAAGGAATGACCACTTTTCGGTAAATTTTTCATCAGCCGCAGCGCCTGTCTTTTCGGGGAACTGATTGAGGAAAATGCTTTCCCTGTTATCTGAGGAGGTATGGGGCATAAACTTCCAGATCTCCTCTGTCGTAAAGGTAAGCACGGGAGCAATCATTCTTGTTACCGCACTGAGAACGGTGTACATCGCTGACTGAGCGCTTCTTCTTTCAAAAGATGCTTCACCCGTGCAGTACAGTCTGTCCTTGATGATATCCAGATAGAAGTTAGACATATCGGTAACGCAGAAATTATGAATGCTGTGAACTACCACATGGAAATCAAAGACCTCATAGGCAGCCTTTACCTTTTCAATAAGAGCATCAAGTCTGATAAGAGCCCATCTGTCTATCTCCTGCATATCTGCGGGGGCGATCATATCCTTGTCGGGATCAAATCCCTTGCCGTTGGAAAGATTTCCGAGAATAAATCTTGCGGTATTTCTTATCTTCTTATACATATCCGCAAGCTGCTTTAAAATATCCTTTGATATACGTATATCGGAATGATAATCAGAGGAGGCTACCCAGAGTCGCAGGATATCCGCACCGTTCTGCTTTATTACATCAGCAGGATCAATGCCGTTTCCGAGGGATTTGTGCATTGCTCTGCCCTCTCCGTCCACAACCCAGCCATGAGTGCAGACAGCCTTATAGGGCGCTCCGATACCTACCGCCGCAGCCGTGAGAAGTGAGGACTGGAACCAGCCCCTGTACTGATCTGCTCCCTCAAGATAAAGATCAACAGGCAGATCAAAGCCTCTTTCCTTCATAACGGCAGTATGTGTAACGCCGCTGTCGAACCATACATCAAAGATATTTGTTTCCTTGACAAATTCGCCGCAGCCGCACTCACACTTTACATCAGCGGGGATAATTTCCGATGCCTCCTTTTTGTACCATGCATCAGAACCCTCCGCCCTGAACAGATCGGATATAGCTTTAATAGTCTTATCGGTAACTACAGGCTTGCCGCAGTCCTTACAGTAGACCACGGGGATAGGCACGCCCCATGTTCTCTGTCGGGATATGCACCAGTCGCTGCGGTCGCTTACCATGCCCTTGATCCTGTCCTCGCCCCATTCGGGTATCCATTTTACATTCTCAATAGCCTTTATTGCATCGTCCTTGAAATCCTTGACTGAGCAGAACCACTGCTCGGTAGCTCTGAACAGCACGGGATTCTTGCATCTCCAGCAGTGGGGATACTGATGGACGATCTTTTCCAGTGCAAAGAGTGCGCCGCTCTCCTCCAGATCGGCGGCAATTGCCCTGTTTGCCTTGTCAGTGGTAAGACCCGCATACTTGCCTGCTTCATCTGTCAGTATACCCTTTGAATCAACAGGAACGGTTATACCCACCTCAGGATATTTCTTGCATACCTCAAAGTCGTCCACACCAAAGCCCGGAGCTGTATGAACGCAGCCTGTACCGCTTTCAAGAGTAACATGATCTCCCACGATAACAAGAGATTCCCTGTTCATGAACGGGTGAGCCGTTTTCATGTATTCAAGCTCGCTGCCCTTGAATATGCCCTCTGTAGTGTACTCTGCTCCCTTTGCTTTCATGGCTGCCGGCACAAGCTCTGCTGCCATGATATAATTTTCGCCCTCAGACTTTACAACTGTATACTCATATTCGGGACCTACGCAGATAGCAAGGTTTCCGGGCAGTGTCCATGTGGTAGTCGTCCAGATAACAAAATATGTTTTGTCAAGGTCAAGTCCCATAGCTGTGAATTTGCCCTTATCATCGGTCACCTTGAATTTTACATAGATAGAATGGCACGGGTCGTTTGCATATTCTATCTCCGCTTCTGCAAGGGCTGTCTGACAGTCGGGACACCAGTAAACAGGCTTCAATCCCTTATAGATGTAATTTTTCTTGTACATCTCGCCGAATATTTCCACCTGTCTTGCCTCAAAGCCGGGTTTTAACGTAAGGTAGGGATCATCAAAATCTCCCCAGACACCCAGACGCTTAAACTCGTCCATCTGATTTTTAACCTGTGTATGAGCATACTCCCTGCACTTTTCTCTCAGCTCCACAGGCGGCACAGTGCCGTTTTCCGCTCCCATCTGCTTTAATACCTTAAGCTCTATAGGCAGACCGTGAGTATCCCAGCCGGGAATATACGGTGAACGGAAACCGCTCATATTCTTCTGTTTTACTATAATGTCCTTGAGTACCTTGTTAAGCGCCGTACCCATATGGATATCGCCGTTTGCATAGGGAGGTCCGTCATGGAGAACATAATCGGGCTTTCCCTCATTTCCTGCGATCATTTTCTTATATATACCGTTTTTCTCCCATTCCTCCAGCATAGCAGGCTCCTTCTGAGGAAGATTTCCCCTCATGGAAAAGTCTGTTGCGGGAAGATTGAGCGTTGCATTGAGATCCTGTGCCATTTTACTACCCTCTCCTTAAACTTACTTAAATGATAATTTCAGTCCGCTTTCCTTTTTGTTGGGAGTTTCAATAACTCTTGTCTGCTCCATATTATCATAATTTAAAAGTGCTGCATCGGAAGTTTCGGGAGCAGTCTCCGATCCGGTCAGATCCTCCTCAGAGCCGTCCGTTTCCTCCGTGGGAGAATTCTCCTCGGGAACAGCCTCTGCTTCGGTCACATTCTCTTCCTCATCATCAATTTCGGGAAGTCTTGTTATCAGTCCGAGATGCTCCTTATACATAGAAAGCAGCTCTCTTTTAAAATCCTTGACGGCAGCCTGCATTTTTTCAAGAGACGCCTTCTCTCTTTCAGCCCTGACTGCTGTTGAGCCTATTATCTCGTCTGCCTTCAGATTTGCTTCTGAAATGATCTGCTCCGCTTTCTGCTGCGCTTCTGCAATGATCTGCTCAGCCTTTTCGTTTGCATCGGCAATTACGGCACGTCCCTGCTTCTGAGCGCCGATCATTGCGTCCTTGAGAGCCTCCTCATCAGCCTTGTAACGGCGGATCCCGTCTACAAGTGTTTCGATTTTCTTGTCGGAATCCTCCTTTTCGGCAAGTAGTGAACTCATCTGACCTGCGATCTCCTCCAGAAATTTGTCTACCTCAGCGGTATCATACCCGGGTCTTGCCTGTGTAAATATTTTGGTATTGATGTCTTTTACCGTGATCATTTATATTCCTCTTTCTCCGCACAGATATTGTCCTGAAAGCCTGTCCGCACCGAATATTCGCAGGATAACGGACATACTCCCGATGCATAAAGACACGCCTGCGCTGCGGACGCAGGGACTGTCTACAAATATTTTTTTACAGTGATATGGATCCTGTCCTTTTTTGTTTTTCCGCCCACCTCACTGAGTATGAATCTTCCATAGCCTTTCACTGACAGAACGACACCCTCCGTAAGCTGCATAGAAACATTTTCCGTGATCCTGTGATCTGCGGATACCGCACCCGAACGGATAAGCAGCGCCGCTTTTTCACGGCTTAGTCTCAGGACTGTCCCCAGCACAGCATCAAGGCGCAGCGATGCCACCGTGCCTCCGATTTCGGAAAAACGATCCTCCCTGACTATGCTTTCATCTTCGCAAAGAACGCATTTTACGCCCTCTTTGCCTATCCTTGTGATCTGTGACACTGCAAGCGCTGCTGCACTTTCCGTCAGCATTGCATACACTCTGTCATCAAGGCATACTATGTCCCCCACGGAGGAGCGTGTTATCCCCAAAGCCATAAGCGAACCCAGAAAATCCCTGTGAGTAAGCGCTCCTATATTTCTTCCCGTGAGCTTTACCCTTTTTATAGGAAAGTCATTCTCCCGCGGCTCATCGTATCCCGGAAAAATACCCATCATCACCCGTGCGGCATTTTCATAGCCGCCGTAAAGCAGATATTTCTCCCACCCGATAAATTCAAGGTATTTTACCGCCAGTGCAGCCTCTCCCTCGGTAAGAAAGGACGAAAATTTCGGAGTAAAGGTCTTTTCACAAAGCCTTGTCATATCCTCGGTGCGGGAGATAAGCATTTTATCCTCTTCTCCTGCGCCGAACAGTGAAATGAAGGCATTTTTGTCATGCTTCACAGAGATTTACAGGAGGACTCCGTTGCTTTCAAGCTCAGCGGAAAGCTCATCTCCCTGGAAACCTACGTTGTAGGGCGTGATAATAAAGGTATTGTTTGCCACGGGCTTTATTGTTCCGCCGTTGGCATATGCCACACCGCCCAGAAAATCTATTATCCTGCGTGTAACATCGGGAGTTGTGGACTCCAGATTTAAAACGACAGTTTTCTTGTTGTTAAGATGATCTGCGATCCCCTTTGTGTCGGCAAATTTTTCGGGCTTTACAAGAATGACCTGAAGCTGTGCGGTAACATTGATGTTGAGCCTGTTCTGATCGTTTAAGGGCTGCGGTCTGGGAGATCCTGACGAAGTATTGCTTACAGGCATATCCCCAATTGATGGCTCATCGTAATCATCGTCTATACCTCCGTCAAGTCCGAGTGCTGTTCTGATGCTATCAATAAATCCCATTTTTATTCTTCCTTTCTGTTTTTCTTTTTAGGATTATTTATTTAGTCGGATAATTTCTCGCTCCGAAAAGCGCTGTTCCAAGTCTTACAAGCCCTGTGCCGAACCGCACAGCCTCCTTGTAATCAGACGACATTCCCATAGACAGGAGACGTATATCCGCTCCCTCTATCCTGCGGCTCTTCATATCCTCAAAAAGCCGCTGCATTTTTTCAAGAAAGCTCATATCCCCCGGCGGGGGAATAGTCATAAGACCGCAGAGCTTTACTCCCGGAAGTGCTGTTATCTCACAAAGGCTTTCATAAAGCAAGTCGGGTGAAAAGCCGCTTTTTGACTCCTCGCCGCCTATGTTCACCTCACACAGAATGTCCATGCATTTTCCGTGCTTTACCGCCTGTGAGGATATTTCACGGGCAAGAGAGAGCTTGTCTACGGACTGTATCATGGTAACGCTGTCTATGATCTGTCTTACCTTGTTGCTTTGCAGCGTTCCGATAAAATGGATCTCCGCATTTTTATCATAAAGCTCTTTTTTTTGCAGATATTCCTGCACCCTGTTCTCCCCCAGCAGCGTAAAGCCCTCTGAAACAGCATAATTCACCCTTTCGGGGGGAACGGTCTTTGTAACTGCCATGATCCTGATGCTGTCATTCTCTCTGTTCCACCTTACCTTTGCTTCTTCAATATCAAAGCGTATTCGCCTGATATTTTCGGATATATCATCAAAGCTATTCAAAATGCACCTCTCCTTCCTCGGTATCCTCCCCGACATTATCGTCAGCTTCATCGGTACTGCCGTCCCCGGGAGGCAGATCATCAATAGCTTTATCATCATTTTCGTTATCTGCGCTGTTTTCGTCATCGGACACAGACGTTTCCTCTGCTGTCTGCTCTTCAACGGTATCCGTTTCGGCAGCAGGTTCTTCGGTGTACTCCTCCGACTCCTGCGCATAGTCGCCGCCGCTGTCAGTATCCTCCTCATTAGCCTTGAAAGCCGCAGTGTCAACGCCCTCTATAATAATATCATCATATACACAGACATAGTCCTCATCGGCAGTGAGCTTTGAAAGGATATAGTCGTCGTCCTCGAAAACAGGCTCGACCTTTTTAAAAAGCACTCTCTGTCCCCACAGGACATAGCAGCCCTTTTCATTATTTTTATTAAATCTGAGAGCCGAACGCGGTACACGTATGCCCTCAAAATCGTTAAGCGTCATTTCTACTCTCTCAACACGCTTTTTTACCAGATCAAAGGTCATTTCCTCACAGCGAAGCACCAGCACCCATTCCTCGGGATCATCTGTAGGCTCCAGCTTCTCTATTACCGCATTCACCTTATCGGGAGTGGAAACAAAGCTGAGACTCACCTCATCTCCCGCATTATATATGCTGTCGGAATTATCAATGATCCCTGCTATCTTCCAGTTATAGCCCTTTACCAGCTTTCCGATATCGCTTTTGCTGCGGCTGCCGCCTCCTGACTGCTCTGTTTGTATGACTTCCTTAATCACATCGGCGTCCAGCGAGTCGGCATTTTCCATTGTGAGCCTGCTTTCCCAGCCGTCTGTGCCGCTTACAAAATAGCCCGCATCGGGAGATACTATGGCATATTTATATTCTCTCTGTTTTTTTCTGAGATCTGCTATACGGACATAAAGCTCATTCATAAGGCTGTCGTAGTTATCCTCCTGCCCTATGGAGATCTGATAAATGCTCATAAGCGTGAGGAGCTCGTCCCTGTTCTCCTTGATATCCGCAATATCCTTTTTTGCGATCTTTGTTTCAAGAGAACGGTACTGCTCGCTTATAAGAGACGAGATAAACTCGGGCTGAGCGGTAAGCACCGTACCGGGATTCTGAGCGGCTTTAAGAAGCGCTATCTCATCTTCAAGAGCCTCTATCTGCCTGTTGATGCCGATATCCTCCTCACTGCCGTATACGTAAGCCACAACAGAGCCGTTGGCAACCTTGCCGCCGTCCTCCCACGGGTAGCTGAGTACGCCGTCATAGCTGTGGCGGATAACCGACTCGTCCCTTATATATACGCCCTTGAAGGAAATTTTGTCCGCTGATGAGTATATTACAGCCGTTTCGGTATCGTAAGGCTCTCTTACCGCCGTATAGACCTGATTTGTGATCGTAATAAGTATAAAAAGCGTAAGCAGAACGAAAAGCACTTTCATAAGCGCACTGTTCATTATCTGTACCGCTCCCTTTTATTTTACTGCTTTTCCGCCTCTGTGTCAAGTATGGATACAGGACGGGCGGGTACGATCGTGGAAATGGCGTGCTTGTATACAAGCTCCTGCTTTCCGTCAGCGTCAATTATTACAGCATAGCTGTCAAAGCCCTTGACTATCCCCTTAAACTGGAAACCGTTTGTAAGGATACAGGTTATGGGAACCCTTTCCTTTCTTGCCTGATTGAGAAAAACGTCCTGAAGATTAAGTCCCTTGTTCATAAATGCTTCTTCCTTTCTTTTATGACTTTTTACAGTGAAGTTCTGCGAGTACAATTACTCAGTTTTATTATAACACATAATTTTGGATTTGGCTACTATATTCATGCAATTTTTAATAATTCGGTCAAATTGTTCACATTCAGCCGTATCTACCCACGAAATTCGTACATCTCGACGAAACCATGTGAGCTGACGCTTTGCATAATGCCTTGTTTCACGCTTAATAATTACAATTGTCTCCTCAAGAGAGCGTTCTCCTCTGAGAAACGGGAGCATCTCCTTATAGCCTATGGCATTAAAAGCAGTGGCAGTTTTCCCGCTTTCATATACCCGCCTTACCTCATCAACAAGACCCGCTTCGATCATTCTATCCACACGTCTGTCTATCCTGTCATAAAGCACCTGTCTGTCAAAGCAGGTAAGACCTATCATGCACAGATCATAGGGGGAGCTTTTTTCACGGCTCATCAAACGATTTTCGTCGGCGGTGCGTCCTGAAAGCTCCCGCATCTCAATTGCACGGATAACACGTATAAGATTATTTGGATGTATTGCCGCTGCCGCCTGCGGGTCAATATCCGCAAGGCGTTTATGCATATGCTCCTTTCCCATTTCACGAGCTTCATCTTCAAGACTTTTCCTGAGCGAAGGATCCTCGGGGATATGCTCAAAGGAGATATTGTCGATGAGAGAATTTATATAAAGCCCCGTACCTCCCGCCAGAACGGGCAGCTTCCCGCGTGCGTGTATATCACGTATGACATCGGAAGCCGTTTTTACATATTCCGCAACCGAAAAATCCTCCCACGGTTCAAGAAAATCTATCATATGATGAGGAACGCCCCGCATTTCCCCGGGCGTAGGCTTTGCGGTACATATGCAAAGACCCTTGTATATCTGCATGGAATCCGCCGAAACGACCTCACCGCCGTAACGCAGGGCAAGCTCTGCGGCTGTATCGGTTTTTCCCGAAGCGGTAGGACCGCATATTACAAGGAGAGGTATTTTTTCTTCACTCATGACATACTCCTTATACTATCCTGCGGAACTGCTTTTCAAGCTCCTTTTTTGTAAGCCTGAACATTACGGGTCTGCCGTGGGGACAATATTTTATCCTTTCATCGGCAAGAACCTCGCCCAGCAGATATTCAAGCTCCTTGATATCTGTCTTGTCATTTGCCTTGATAGCGCCCTTGCAAGCCATGGTATGGTACATATCATCAAGCATCTCGGGCAGAGGATCATGCCTGTGGTCGGCAAAATTCTTTGCTACCTCGGTGACTATATCCCCCGCATCATTGCTGTCAAGCATGGAGGGAATGCCCTTTACACGCACCCTCGGAGCCTGCATCGGCTCAATATCAAAGCCGTGATCGGTACAGATGGAAAGATTTTTCACAAGCGCATCATACTCCTCATGGGCAAGCGTAAGCTCACAGGGAATGAGCAACTGTTGGGCGGTAAGCTCCTCTCTGCCGCTGCGCAGACGTTCAAAGCGTATACGCTCATGAGCGGCGTGCTTGTCTGCAATGATAAGTCCCTCCTCAGTTTCGGCGATGATATAATTTTTAAAGGCTTCTCCTATTATCCTGAAAAAGGGCTTTTCCTTTTCGGGCTGAGGGATCACGCCGTCTACAGCCTTTGAAAAGGAGTTTTTATTGATATATTTAAACTCGCTTTTCTCCTCGGGAACAAAGGAATCAAGGCTGCCCTCAGAAGCCGTCCCGCCGTATCCAGTCTGCAAATGAGCGGAAATGTCGGTCTTATGCTCTGTTTTAACGGGAGCAGCTTTCTGCACGGGTACAGTATCGGCACTCCTCTGCTGTACAGTCTCGCTGACCATGTCCTTTACCTCATCGGGAACAGCGGTGCTATCGGAAAACATGGCTTTATTTTCGGTAACATCAATGCTTGTCTGCACTGCGGGCTCGGGATCACGGAAAACGGGCGGCGCATAATCCGCTTCTGTACGCTTATGCTCGGGAATAACCAGCTCCGCAGGCTTTTCATCTGCAAGAATGGCGTTCTTCACCGCAAAATACAGCGCATCATACACCATTTTATCATCAGAAAACCTTACCTCAGTCTTTGCGGGGTGAACATTTACATCTACAATTGCAGGAGAAATATTCATAAAAATAACACAGGCAGGAAATTTCCCCTCCATAATATTATTCCGATACGCCTCCTCCAATGCGCCCATGCAGACAAGAGATTTTATATATCTGCCGTTTACATAAAAATGCTGCATTGAACGGTTTTTTCTGCCCCACAGGGGCTTGACGGTGTAGCCGCTTACCGAAATACCGCCCATGCGGTAGTTTACAGGTATCATTGAAGCGGCGTATTCTTTTCCGAAAACCGAGTATATTGCAGAATACAGCCTGCTGTCACCGGGGGTGAAAAGCTCCTGATTATTGTCTCTTATAAAACGAAAGGATATTTCGGGGTGTGAAACGGCGATCTTTCCCACAATGGAGGCAATTGCGTTTCCCTCATAGGTATCCTTTTTTAAAAATTTCAGCCTTGCGGGTACATTGTAGAAAATATCTCTTATTATTATTGTAGTGCCGTCAGGGCAGCCCGAGCGCTCATACAGCCGCTCCTCTGTACCCTCAATAATATAGTGAGTCCCGAACTCCTCGCCCTTTGGCTTTGTAAGCACCTCACACCTTGCCACTGCACAGACAGAAGCCAGCGCCTCTCCCCTGAATCCCAGCGTCATAATATGGGAAAGCTGATCCTTATCGGCGAGCTTGCTTGTGGCATGGCGCATAAATGCAACGGGTACGTCCTCATATGACATGGCACAGCCGTTATCTGTCACACGTATGTAGGAGATGCCTCCTCTTTTGATCTCAATGGTGATAGCAGCAGCACCGCTGTCTATGGAATTTTCCACCAGCTCCTTTATCACAGAGCCTGGACGTTCAATGACCTCTCCTGCGGCAATAAGCTCCGCCACCTCTTTATCCAGCAGCCTTACCTGCGGCATTGACCTCACCACCTTCTGCGGACAACGTCTGCCGCCCGCTTATATAATCTGCTCAGATCCGTTCAATACAGCACCATTATCTGAGCATTGCACATATTTCGGTCAGAAACAGCTTTGCATCTTCGGGAGAAAATTCCTCCGGATTGGTTTTACGCAGACGGGCAAGAACCTCTTCATCGCTTATGCTGCCGAATGAAAGCTGATCATCACAGGCTTTTTTCTCACGGGGCTTGTCCTCTTCCATTTCCGAAAGCAGTGCCTTTGCCCTTGTGATAACCGACTTCGGAAGTCCCGCAAGCTTTGCCACTTCAATGCCGTAGCTGTCGTCTGCGCCGCCCTCAACGATCTTTCTTAAAAAGCGGATACTGTCGCCGTATTTTTTCACGGCAACGCTGTAATTATGCAGCCCCGGGACTCGTCCCTCAAGACCGATAAGCTCATGATAATGTGTAGCAAACAGAGTTTTGCAGCCTATCCTCTTTGAGCCTGCAATATGCTCCGCCACCGCTGTGGCAATGCTTATCCCGTCAAATGTAGAAGTTCCTCTGCCCACCTCGTCAAGGATAACAAGGCTCTGCTTAGTGGCGTGCTTTAATATTTCCGCCACCTCGCTCATCTCCACCATAAAAGTAGACTGACCCTGTGACAGATCGTCTGAAGCTCCTACACGGGTAAATATCCTGTCTACCACGGAAATTTTTGCACTGTCTGCGGGAACAAAACAGCCGATCTGCGCCATAAGCACAATAAGCGCAGTCTGCCGCATATAGGTAGACTTTCCCGACATATTGGGACCTGTGATAACAGCCATACGCCTGTCATTTGTGTCAAGATATGTATCATTGGGGACATAGACCTCATCGGTCATAAGCTCCACTACCGGGTGTCTGCCGCCCTTTATATCTATAACGCCGTCAATTGCAATATCGGGCTTTACATAGCGGTTTTTCATGGAAACGTCCGCAAAGGAGCACAGCACATCAAGTGCCGCCACTGCCTGTGCCGTTTTCTGTACGCTTGCAAGCTGACTTGCAATAAAATCCCTCACCTCGGCGAAAATATCCGCTTCAAGGGTGAGTACCCTTTCACTTGCGCCCTCCACATCTTGTTCGGCTTTTTTCAGTTCATCTGTTATAAAGCGTTCACAGTTGGCAAGGGTCTGCTTGCGGATATAGTCCTGCGGCACAAGATCGTAGTAGGACTTTGTTACCTCTATGTAATAGCCGAATACACGGTTGTATCCCACCTTCAGATTCCTTATGCCCGTGCGCTCCTTTTCCCTTGCCTCGATCTCATCAATAAGACCCTTGCCGCCCGAAATAACGGAGCGGAGCCTGTCAAGCTCGGGATTAAAGCCGTCCTTTATCACACCGCCGTCCTTGATACCCGCAGGCGGCTCGTCTGTAATGGCATTTTCCGCAAGATTTGATATTTCTGTAAGCTCACTTATATTATCTCTGAGCGCCCTTAAAAGAGGGGTATTATAGCCGCCGCAGATACGCCGCAGCTCAGGCATTTTCGATGCTGTCCGCCCGAGAGCCTTGATATCCCTCGGCGTGGCAGACTTGTACATAACGCGTGTCATAAGTCTTTCAAGGTCATAAACGCCGTCAAGAGCCTCCATAAGCTCTGAAAGCCCGATCTGATCGCAGGTCAGCTCCTCCACAGCATCAAGTCTGTCAATAATGGCGGCAGGTTCGCACAGGGGCTGCTCAATATAGGACTGCAAAAGCCTTTTTCCCATTGATGTACGGGTATGGAGCAGTACCCACATGAGAGTACCCTTTTTATCCTTTGAACGCATAGTTTCCGTAAGCTCCAGATTGCGCCTTGCCGTCATGTCCAGTCCCATAAAATGCCTGTTCCTGTGTGTAATAAGCTCGGTAAATCTGCCTACAGCCGCACGCTGAGTCTCACTTATATAATAGAACATTCCCCGCAGAGCGCAAAGAGATATTTCCCCCTCCACACCAAGCTCCTCAGTGTCGGAAATGGAAAACTGAGCAAGCAGCAGGCGGGTATTTTCCTCATCGGTAAAGCACTCCTCAGGCAGAGCAAGCTCCTTTAAACCAAGACTGTTACGGATAAAGGAAATGACTCCTTTAAGCTCCTGCGCCTCTTTATTTACAAGCATCTCTGCGGGTAAGGTTCTCGAAAGCTCATTTTTGATAAGGTCGCAAAGCTCCTCGCTGCTTTTGGAGGAAAACTCAAACAGCTCTGCATAGCCTGTTGATATATCCGCAAAGCAGAGAGCAGCGCTGCCGTCCTTTGCATAAAGCATGGCAAGGAAATTATTGCTTGAATCATCAAGAAAGCTCTCCTCGGTAAGAGTTCCGGGAGTGACAATGCGGATAACATCACGCTTAACAATACCCTTTGCATTTTTCGGGTCCTCCATCTGCTCGCAGACTACTACCCGATGACCGTTTTCCACCAGCCGCTTGATGTATGTCCCTGCGCTGTGATAGGGTACGCCGCACATGGGAGCGCGTTCTTCAAGTCCGCAGTCCCTGCCTGTAAGGGTAAGCTCCAACTCTCCCGAAACAGTGACGGCATCATCAAAAAACATTTCATAGAAATCGCCCAGTCTGTAGAATACTATCTCATCGGGGTACTTGTCCTTTACCTCGAAATACTGCTTCATCATGGGCGAAAGAGCGTCACGGTCTATTTTCATCTTCTGTACTTTTTTCATCAGCCGCAGCCGCCGCAGGTCGCACAGCTTCCGCTGCAAGCAGGAGGAGTGTCAGGACAGGTCATAGGATCCTCCCCGTTGGCAGCGGAGGTCAGAATAAAGTGGATACGCTGCAAAAGCTCGTCCATCTGCGCCTGTGCCGCTTCAAAAGCAACCATATTGGGGTTTTCGGTGACAGACGAATACAGGCTTGTGAGCTTGTCGTTGAGGGTCTTAATTGCCTCTGTATCCTTATCCTCCTTGCACATCTCCACATCAAGAGCCATTTTTGTCTTGTGAAATTCGGAGATCTGCTCTGTAAGGGTATCGTCCTTTTCGTTGGCAATTTTCGCCGCAGCAAACTGCATATATACGGGGTCAGACTGCAAAGCCTTTCCCAGCTCTCTTGTCATTTCAATAATACTCATAAAAGATCACCTTTCATTAAAAAAGTAATTGCATTCCTTTTTATTATACCACACCATACCGCTTTTGTCAAATATGATTTGAAAAAAATTTTTTAAATATGAAATTCGTAAATTCCCAAAGTAAATTCCACAGTGGAATTTAGAAATGGAATTTACTTTAGGAAGAGTTTTGTGGTAGAAT